>NZ_JBSRXP010000005.1:0-367764 GCF_054055715.1 Luteibacter sp. PvP120
GGTCGGGCTTCGCACGGGGATTTTCGATTCGCCATCCATGGCTCAGCGAAAATGGCCGGCCGTCCTGGCCGGCCCCGCTACGCGGCCTTGTCCGTGCGAAGCCCTCGCCTGCGGCTACCGGCCCCAAGGGGGCTACCCGCCGACTCTTCCCCAAACTGAGGTGGCGTGTTGGGCGAGCAGCGTGTGGCGGGGAAAGATAGCAATCAGGGTATGGCGTCGCCGCTTTGTTGGCTTTTCGCCCACATCGTGGGCTCCTACCCAAGGGGTAGGGCACGTTGCGGAATATCCAATGCGTGATCTGCCGGCTGAGGTAGGAGCGCACGCACGTGCGCGAACCCTCGACACCTAAGGCGATCGAAGCGAAACCCAGCTCTTAGCTTTCCCCACACGCACCTCAGTCGTCGAAAGAGCCGGCGGGTGCCACCCTCGGGGCCGGTAGCCGCAGGCGAGGGCTTCGAACGGACAAGGCCGCGAAGCGGGGCCGGCCAGGATGGCCGGCCGTTTCCGCTGAGCCATGGATGGCGAATCGGAAACCCCCGTTCGAAGCCCGACCCGCCCCGTAGGGGAATAGATAAACGGCCGCGGAGCGGCCCTTCCCTAGCGGGTCGCCGTAGGCGTGGCCACGAGGGTGGCACCCGCCGGCTCTTGCTCCACAGCAAACAAATCCGCCATCGGCTCCAAGGCAGGCTCAGGCTCGAGCCACCGCCGCACCGGGGCGAAACTGCGGCGGTGGGCGTCGCAGGGCCCGAGGCGGGCGAGGGCGTCGAGGTGCTCGGGGACGCCGTAGCCCTTGTGGCGGGCGAAGCCGTAGCCGGGGTGCAGGGCATCCAGGGCATGCATGTGGCGATCGCGGCTGACCTTGGCCAGGATCGAGGCGGCGCTGATGGCCGGCTCGGTTGCGTCGCCGCCGATCACCGCGCGGCCCTCGCAGGGCAAGGTGCGCGGCAGGCGGTTGCCGTCGATCAGGGCGATGTGCGGCACGTGCGCAAGGCCCAGCAGTGACCGGGTCATGCCGGTCATCGTCGCCTGGAAGATATTGATCCGGTCGATTTCCTCGCGCTCGACGAAGATCACGCTCCAGGCGATCGCCCGTTCCACGATGCGGCCGTAGAGTTTCTCGCGGACGCTTTCGGTCAGCTGCTTGGAGTCGTTGAGGCCGCGGATCGGGCGGGTGCGGTCGAGGATGACCGCGGCCACCACCACCGGACCCGCGAGCGGCCCGCGGCCTGCCTCGTCGACACCGGCCACGACGAGGTCGGGGGCGAGCTGGGAGCTGACGTTGCGCTTGCGGGGCATGCCGAAAAGCCTAATGCGCCACGGCGCCGGCGGGCAAGTCCGCCGGGCGCATGAGCCCGGCGATCGCGTCGGCCGCGTGGTCGGCGGCACGGCCGTCCAGGCCGCCGCGCAGTTCCTGGTGCAGGAACTCGAACGCCGCGACGATGGCACCGCGGCGTTCGCTGTCGCCGAGCAGTTCCAGCGTGGCGCGGGCCAGGTTGTCGGGCGTGCAGTCGTCCTGCATGAATTCCGGCACCAGGCGCTTTTTGCCCAATCCGCAGGCGCGGGCGAGGATGTTGGGCAGGGCATAGACGTCGGTCTTGAGCATGCGCAGGGCCATCGCGATGCGGTAGCTGGTGGGCGAGACGCGATAGCCCACCACCATCGGTCGCTTCGCCAGCATGGCTTCGAGTGTGGCTGTACCCGAGGCCAGCAGCACCGCATCGGCCGCGAGCATGGCCTCGTGCGCCTGGCCGTCGGTGAGGACCGGCGCCACGCCAGGGAAGTCGGCCAGCAGCGCGCGCAACTGCGCATGCACCCGCTCGTTGGCGGAAGGCACCACGATGCGCAGGGTGGGCATTGCCTCGGCCACGCGGCGCGCGGCGGCGATGAATATGGCGCCCACGCGCTCGATCTCGCTCGGCCGGCTACCCGGCAGCACGGCCAGTACGGGCACGTCGTGAGGCAGGCCGAGGGCGTCGCGCGGGCCGGCGCGGTCCGAGACCATGGGAAAACGATCGGCGAGCGGGTGACCGACGAAGCGTGCGTCGATGCCGTGCTTCGCGTAGATCGGTGGCTCCATGGGGAACAGGCAGAGCACGCGATCCGCGGAACGGCCGATTTTCTCGGCACGCTTCTCGCGCCAGGCCCAGACCGACGGGCTGACGTAATGCACCGTGCGCAGGCCGGCGGCCTTGAGCTTGCGCTCGACGCCGAGGTTGAAGTCGGGTGCGTCGATGCCGACCACCACGTCCGGGCGCAGGTCGAGCAGTTTGCGCAGCAGTGCCTTACGGAGGCGAAGCAGCCGGGGCAGGTGCCTGACCACTTCGCTGAAGCCCATGACCGACAGCGCGCGGATGTCGTACCAGGAGTCGAAGCCGCGCCCGAGCATGCGCCGTCCGCCGATGCCGACGAAGCGGGCCGTAGGGTAACGGGTGCGGAGCGCGTCGATCAGGTCGGCGCCGAGCTGGTCGCCGGAGTCTTCGCCGGCGATGAGGGCGATGACGGGCGCGTCGGCGGAGGAGGGGGGCTGCTGCATGATGTAAAGGTCTCCCTCGGTCGGTAGCCGACCTGGCGAAGTGCCGACGCCCCCTGGCGCCGGCGGGTGTTACCGGGCGAGCGAGCGCTCGCTGCGATCGAGGAATTCGAGCATCTGGCGCACGTCGTCGCTGACCTCGGCCTGCGAGAGCAGTTGCTCGCGCGCCTCGGCCAGCGGCAGGCCGGCCATGTACAGCGTGCGGTAGGCACGCTTGATCGCGGCGATGCGCGCGGTGTCGAATCCCCGGCGCTTGAGGCCCTCGCTGTTGATGCCGCGCGGGCGGCCACGGGTCTCGTTGGCCATCATGACGAAGGGCGGCACGTCGGAGCCCACCAGGCAGCCCATGCCGATGAACGCATGCGCGCCCACCTTGCAGAACTGGTGCACGCCGGAGTAGCCGGACATGATGGTCCAGTCGCCGATCTCCGCATGGCCGGCCAGCGCCGAGTAGTTGGAGAACACCACGTGGTTGCCGACCTGGCAGTCGTGCGCGATGTGCACGTAGGCCAGCAGCCAGTTGTCGTTGCCGATGCGCGTGATGCCGCCGCCGTCGCCCGTGCCGCGGTTGATCGTGACGAACTCGCGGATGAGGTTACGATCGCCGATGATCACCTCGGTGCGCTCGCCCTGCCACTTCTTGTCCTGCGGGGCGCCACCGATGGAGGCGAACTGCGAGATGCGGTTGTCGCGGCCGATGACCGTGGGGCCCTCGATCACCACATGCGGACCGACGGTGGTTCCCTCGCCGATGACCACGTCCGCACCGATGACGCTGAAGGCGCCGATGCTGACGTTGTCCGCGATGCGCGCCGATGGATCGATCTGCGCGGAGGGATGGATCATTTGTCGCTCCTTGCCGCGCACATCAGCTCGCAGCAGGCCACTACCTTGCCGTCCACCAGCGCGCGCGCCTCGAACAGGCCCATGCCGCGGATCAGCCGCTTGAGCGACACCTCCAGGCGCAGCTGGTCGCCCGGTGCGACCACCGCCGAGAAGCGCGCGTTGTCCACCTTGACCAGGTAGAACAGCGGGCTGCCGCTATGGCCGTCCATCTTGCTGGTGATCTGGGTCAGCAGGCCGGCCGTCTGGGCCATGGCCTCGACGATGAGCACGCCCGGCATGACCGGATGTCCGGGGAAATGCCCCTGGAAGAACGGCTCGTTGATCGTGACGTTCTTGATCGCCGCGATGGACTTGCCCGGCTCGATCTCGATGACGCGGTCGACCAGCAGGAACGGGTAGCGGTGCGGCAGCAGTCGCTGGATCTGCTCCACGTCCACGGGAAGCGTCACGGCGGCTTTCGGTTCGGTCATTGCCCTTTGTCCTTTTCCAGCGCCGACAGGCGGCGCGCGTATTCATCGAGGTGTTTCATGCGCGCCGCATTGCGCCGCCACTGGCGGTTTTCCTGCAGCGGGCTACCGGAGGAGTATTCACCGGCTTCCCTGATCGACGAGGTGACCAGGCTCTTCGCCGTGATGGTAACCCGGTCGGCCAGTTCGAGGTGGCCGAGCACGCCGGCGTTGCCGCCGATGAGGCAGTAACGGCCGATCTTCGCGCTGCCGGCCACGGCCGAGCAACCGGCCATGGCGGTATGGGCGCCGATATGGACGTTGTGGGCGATCTGGATCTGGTTGTCCAGGCGCACGTCTTCTTCCAGCACGGTGTCTTCCAGCGCGCCGCGGTCGATCGTGGTGTTGCTGCCGATCTCGCAGTCGTCGCCGATGCGCACGCCGCCCAGCTGGGGAAGCTTGATCCAGTGGTCGCGGTCGAAGGCCAGGCCGAACCCGTCGGAGCCGATTACCGCGCCCGGGTGCACGAGGACGCGCTTGCCCAGCGTCACGCGGATCACCAGGGTGACCCGGGCGACCAGGCGGGAGCCGGTACCGACCACGCAACCCGGTCCGATGGTGCAGTGCGGGCCGAGGATGACGTTTTCCTCGATGACCGCGTTGTCCTCGATGACGCAGCAGGGCCCCACGGAGGCCGTGGGATGTACGCGGGCGGACGGTGCCACGACGGCGCTGGGGTGGATGCCGCGCGGGGCGGCCGGATGCCGTTCGAACAGCGCGGCAATGCGGGCGTAGGCCACGTAGGGGTCTTTCGCCACCAGCGCGGCGCCGTTGCGCAACGGCAGCTGCTCCGCGCCGAGCACCACGATGCCCGCCTGCGACTCGGCCAGCTGGGAGGTGTATTTCGGGTTGGAGAGGAAAGTGAACTGGCTGGGCGTGGCGGCGGCCAGCGTGCCGACGCCGTCCACCGTGGTGGTGGGGTCGCCGTGCGCCTCCAGTTCGAAACGCTCGGCCAGCTCGGCCAGGGTGTAGTGCGGATTGCCGCTCAAGGGAGGCTCCCAAAAAAAAGGGGTGGCGCTTTTGGCGGCCACCCCCTGATTGTATGTGGTGCGTAGGTGCGTTTTTGTCTTAGAACGTGTTGCCGAAAGTGAACTGGATGCGCTCGACGAAGCGGCTGTCGGCGTCCTTCTTCCGGAACGGCACGGCGAAGTTGATGATCAGCGGGCCGATCGGCGCCTGCCACTGCAGGGAAAGGCCAGTGGAGGCACGCAGCTCGCTGGCGTCGAACGCGCCGTAGTTCTTGTACACGTTGCCGACGTCGACGAACCACGACACGCGGGCGGTGTTCACGTCCTTGAGGAAGGGCAGCGGCAGGAACATCTGCGCCGTGCCCAGCACCTTGAACGCGCCACCGACCGGCTGGCCGTAGCTGTAGTAGCCGCCCGAGCACTTGCCCTTGGCATCCGGCGTGCCCGACACGCTGCCGCCGTCGCACAGGCGGGGACCCAGCGTATTGTCCTGGAAGCCGCGAACGTCGCGGACGCCGCCGGCGTAGTAGTTCTCCCAGAACGGGAAGTCGACCTTGTCGCCCTTCTGGTAGGTGACGATCGGGTTGCCGCTGGCATCCTTCGCGAGCGTGCCGTCGGCATTGGTCTGGTAGACGGTGTTGCTGTACGTGGTGCCGTAGGTCTTGCCGTAGCCCACCTGACCGTCGAGGTAGAGCACGAAGCCCTTGCCGATAGGCCAGTAGTGGTTGGCTTCGCCGAACAGCTTGTAGTACTGCACCGTGGAGCCGGGCAGCGCGCCGGAGACCGACGCCGTGAACTGGCCGCCGCGGGTGGGCGCCCAGTAGCTGTTACGGGTGTCGTGGGTGTAGCCGAGGCTGGACGTCCACGAGTGGATCGTCTTGTTGCCCAGGGCGTTCTGGTACCCGACCAGCTCACGCGGCGTATAGAACGACGTGTTGATCAGGTTGGAGCTGACGCCCAGGCTGGTCGACACCGAGTCGAAGTCGGTGATCGGGAAGGACAGCGTCGTCTCGAACGACTTGGTGCTGTACGTGTAGTTCGCCAGGTCGGTATCGCCGTAATCCAGCTTGCTGTAACCGAGGTTGTAGCCCAGCTGGATGCCGGAATCCGTGAGGTACGGATTGGTGTAGCTGGCGTTGACGCGCTTGTAGTACGTGCTGGTTTCCGCGCCGACCGAGAAGCGGTCGCCGGTGCCCAGGAAGTTGTTCTGCGACACGGACGCCGACAGGATGATGCCCGAGTACTGCGAGTAGCCGACGCCGAACATCAGCGAGCCGGCCGACTGTTCCTCGACCTTGGCGGTCAGGTCCACCTGGTCGACGGTGCCCGGCACGAGGGCCTTGTCGATATCGACGGTCTTGAAGTAGCCCAGGCGCTGCAGGCGCGTCTTCGAGCGGTCGATGGCGCCCTGCGAGTACCAGGAGCCTTCCAGCTGGCGCATTTCACGACGCAGCACCTCGTCCTCCGTACGGGTGTTGCCCTGGAAGACCACGCGACGGACGTACACGCGCTTGCCCGGCTCGATGAAGAGCGTGAGGTCGGCGGTGCGCTTGTCCTTGTCGAGCTTGGGAATCGGGGTGACCTTGGCGAAGGCATAGCCGATGTTGGCGAGGATGCCCTTGATCGCATCGTCGCTGGCTTCGATCGCGCCGCGGTTGAAGGTGTCGCCCTTATGGATGAAAACCAGCTTGCGCAGGGTTTCTTCCGGCAGGATCAGCTCGCCGAGCAGCTTGACGTCGGAGACGGTATAGACCTCGCCTTCCTTCACCGAGGCATCGACGTACATCGCGCGCTTGTCCGGGCTGATCGCCACCTGCGTGGAATCGATGCCGAAGTCGGCGTAGCCGCGGTTCATGTAGTAGTTGCTGAGCTTCTCGAGGTCACCCGAGAGCTTTTCACGCGAGTACTGGTCGTCCTTGGAGTACCACGACAGCCAGTTGCTGGTGTTGGACTCGAAGCCTTCGCGGATGGCCTTGTCGCTGAAGGCCTTGTTGCCGACGACGTTGATCTCCTTGATCTTCGCCGCCTTGCCTTCGCGGATCTCGATGTCGATGGCCACGCGATTGCGGTCGAGCTGCGTCACGTGGGGATCGACCGAGACGTTGTACTTGCCGCGGTTGTAGTACTGGCGGATCAGCTCCTGCTGGACGCGGTCGAGCGACAGGCGGTCGAAGGTCTCGCCTTCGGCCAGGCCGATTTCCTTCAGGCCCTTGCGCAGGTCGTCTTCCTTGATGTCCTTGTTGCCGCGGAGCGTGAGCTTGGCGATGGCCGGACGCTCGACGACCTTGATCACCAGGATGTCGCCCTGACGGTCGAGTTCGACGTCGCTGAAGAATTTGGTCTGGTACAGGGCGCGGATGGCGGCCTGTGCCTTGTCGTCGCTCAGGGTCTCGCCCTTTTCGATCGGCAGGTAGCTCAGCACCGTGCCTTGCGCGATACGCGTAAGGCCATCGATGCGGATGTCGGAAACGACGAACGGCTCGAAAGCGGCAAGCGCATTGGCGGACAGGGAGGCGAGCAGGATCAGGGCGGCGATACGCTTCATCGTCGATTCCGTTGGGTTAATTCCAGTCGACGGCGGACGAGGCCGGCGACCGAAGAGGAGCACGCGCCGGACTCATGCCCGGCGTCGTTCGGTTGCGGGAGCAGTGAGCGCCCGTGACCTGGGTGATACGTTTACGAAACAAGCAGTCGCTGGATGTCGTTGAAGAACGCCAGCCCCATCATGGTGAACAGAAGGGCGATGCCTACATATTGGCCGGCGATCATGGTGCGCTCGCTGACCGGGCTGCCCTTGACCAACTCGATAAGGTAATACAGCAGGTGTCCACCGTCCAAGACCGGGATGGGCAGGAGGTTCAAGATCGCCAGGCTGAGCGACACCAGGGCGAGGAAATTCAGGAACCAGCCCAGCCCGCGGCTGGCCGAATCGTTGGCGACCTGGGCGATGCCGATCACGCCGGACAGGTTCTTGGTGGAAGCCTGCCCCGACAGCATCTTGCCGATCAGGTTGAAGGTGGAGGTGGTGCCTGCCCAGGTGGCGCGCAGCGATTCGCTGAAGGCGCGAACCGGGCCGTAGCGCAGGGTGGCTTCTTCCAGCGGCTGGCGGCCGACACCGATCAGCCAGCGGGTGGGCTGGCCCTGCTCGGATTTCATGCGGGCGGTGACATCGACGATGCGGGTCTGGCCATCCCGCTGGATGCCCACGGCCAGCTTCGGCGACACGGCGGCCTGTTCCGGTACCAGCTTGGTGAACGCCGGGAAGTCGGCCACGGGCTTGCCGTTGACGCTGACGATGCGGTCGCCCGTGCGGATGCCGGCGGCGAACGCCGGATCGCCCGGCACCACTTCGCCGACCACGGGCGGCGACTGCAGCCCCAGGCCCAGCTGCGTGATCCGCTTGACCAGGTCGCCGTTGTCGGTGAGGTTCTGGATCGGCAGCACCACGTTACGCTGGGTGCCATCGGTGCCCTGCACATGCACGGGCAGGGGCTCGTTGCCCAGCAGGCTGTCGACCAGGCGGTCGGTGGCGTCGCTCCAGGTGCCGACGGCCTCGCCATTCATGGCCAGGAGGCGGTCACCCGGGCGGATGCCCGCCTGCTCGGCGATGCTGCCCTTGTCGGCGGCCACGATGGGCGCGACATCGGGCTTGCCGATCATGTACATCGCCCAGAAGGCGACGACGGTAAAAATGAGGTTGAAGGCGGGACCGGCGGCGACGATGGCGATCCGCTTCCACACCGACTTGCCGGTGAACTCCTGCCCGCGGTCGGCGGGATCCACCTCGCCCTCGCGGGCGTCCAGCATCTTGACGTAGCCGCCCAGCGGAATGGCCGCGATCTGGTATTCGGTGCCGTCCTTCGCCACGCGACGCCACAGCGGCCGGCCGAAGCCCACCGAGAAGCGGAGCACGCGGACGCCACAGCGGCGCGCGACCCAGTAGTGGCCAAATTCGTGGAAGGTCACCAGCACGCCAAGCGTGACCAGCAGCCAGAACACGGAACCGAGGAAGGGACTCATCAGGAGGGGTGGGTCTCGAAGAAAAAACGTTGGAGTGGAGCGAGTTTAGCAGTAAGCGCGGTGGAGCACGCCCCGGGCGGCCCGTCGCGCTTCCCCATCACGCTCAACGAGCGTCTGGACATCGACCACGGGTTTGGCCGGCAGTTCCTCAAGAACCCGCTCGACGACCTCCGCAATGCCCAGGAAGGGCAGCGTGCCGGCGAGGAAAGCCTCCACGGCGACCTCGTTGGCGGCATTGAGGATGGCGGTGGCGTCGCCCCCGGCGCGCAGGGCGTCGAAGGCCAGGGCCAGGCAGCGGAAGGTGTCGGTATCGGGTTTCTCGAAGTCGAGGCGGGCGTGCGCGGCGAGGTCGAGGGGCGCCACGCCGGCCTCGATGCGCTCCGGGTAGGCCAGCGCGCAGGCAATGGCGGTGCGCATGTCGGGGTTGCCCAACTGGGCCAGCATCGAGCCGTCGAGGTAGTCGACCATCGAGTGGATCAGGCTCTGCGGGTGCACCACCACATCGATGGCATCCACGGGAGCGGCGAAGAGGTGATGCGCCTCGATCACCTCCAGGCCCTTGTTCATCAGCGTGGCCGAATCGACCGAGATCTTGCGACCCATCGACCATTTGGGGTGCGCGCAGGCCTGATCGGGGGTGATCGTGCCCAGGTCGGCCCGCGTAAGGCCGCGGAACGGCCCACCGGAGGCGGTGAGGACCAGCCGGCGCACGCCGACCCGGGCAAGATCGGGGCGACCGCCAGGGAGGCACTGGAAGATCGCGTTGTGCTCGGAATCGACGGGAATCAGCTCGCTGCCGCCCACGCGCAGGGCCTCCAGCAGCAGCGCGCCACCCATCACGATCGCTTCCTTGTTGGCCAGCAACAGCCGCTTGCCGGCATGCGCCGCGGCCAGCGCGGAATCCAGCCCCGCCGCACCGACGATGGCCGCGACCACGGTGTCGCACAGCGGCCCGGCCGCGGCGGCGCTGACCGCCTGCGCACCGGAGGCGATATCGCAGCGCACCCCCGCCGCGGCCAGGCGACGGGCAAGGTCCGCTTCCATGGACGGGTCGGCGACGATCGCCAGTGCCGGGCGGAAACGTGCGCAGAGCGCAGCCAGGGCTTCGGTGCCGCGGTTGGCCACCAGCACGGTGGCGCGAAAGCGATCCGGATGGCGGGCGATCACGTCGAGGGTGCTGCCCCCGATGGAGCCCGTGGCGCCAAGTACGGCGACGTTACGGACGGCCATGGCTCAAAGGCCCAGCAGCAGCTTGCCGGCCACGAAGATCGGCAGGGCGGCGAACACGCTGTCCAAGCGATCCAGCAGGCCACCGTGCCCGGGGAACAGCTGGCCCGAATCCTTGACCTCGGCGTGCCGCTTCATGAGGCTTTCGAAGAGGTCGCCGACGATGGCCACCGCCACGGTGAGCAGGCCGAGCACGCCCAGTCCGACCAGGTGGGGCGCATCGTTCACGCCGAGCAGCCAGCCGCCGAACACCGCGAACGCGCTGCCGCCGACCAGGGCACCGTAGACACCGGCCCAGGTCTTCCCCGGGCTGATCCGTGGGGCGAGCTTGCGCCGGCCGAACTGGCGGCCGGTGAAGTAGGCGCCCGTATCGGCGGCCCAGACCACCACGAGCGCGAGCAGTGTCCACCAGTTGCCGTGGTCCGAGGCGTGCAGCGCCATGGCCGCGGCGAAGGTGGGCACGATGACCAGCACGCCGGTGCCGATCTTGAGTAGGCGGTTTTCCGAATTGGGCGCGGCGGCGAAGGTGAAGTGCCGCAGCCAGAAGCAGCAGCCGATCCACCAGATCACGCCGGCCAGGGTGAGCGCCATCAGCAGGCCCGGCGTGGCGATCAGCAGTACCGCCAGCAGGATGGCGGCCGCACCGGCCACCACGATGCCGCGGCCCAGCGGCGTGCGGCAACCGGCCAGCAGGCTCCACTCCCACGCGGCGCCGACGAAGACCACACCGATGGCCGCGGCGAAATACACCGTCGGCGGCAGGAGGATCATCGCAAGGACCAGCGGGAGCAGGATCAATGCGGTGGTAACGCGTTGTTTCAGCATGGGGTTCCGGCGTCAGCCCGTGGCGACCTGTTCGCCGGTGCGGCCGTAGCGGCGCTCGCGGCGGGCATAGTCGTCGAGGGCCTGATCCAGGCAGGCTTCGTCGACGTCAGGCCACAGGGTGTCGGTGAAATAGAGCTCGGCATAGGCGATCTGCCAGAGCAGGAAGTTGCTGACGCGCCGCTCGCCGCCGGTGCGGATGAACAGGTCCAGCGGCGGCTGGTCGGCCAGGCAGGTGTACGCGGCCAGGCGGGTTTCGTCGATGTCGCCGATGGCGAATTCGCCCCGCGCAGCCGCTTCCGCGGCCAGGCGCGCCGCGTTGGCGATGTCCCAGCGCCCGCCGTAATTGACCGCCACGTTGAGCGTCAGTGCGGTGTTGGCATCCGTGCGTTGCATGGCGCCGAGCATGCGCTGGCGCAGCTCCGCCTCGAAGCCGTCAAGGTCGCCGACGAAGCGCACGCGCACGCCGTTGCCGTGCAGCTCGTCCACTTCGCGGTCGATCGCCTTCAGGAACAGCTCCATCAGCGCAGAGACCTCGGTGGCCGGGCGCTGCCAGTTCTCGCTGGAGAAGGCGAACAGCGTGAGCGACGCGATGCCGCGCCGCAGGCAGAACTCCACCGCCTGGCGAACGGCCTTCTGCCCGGCATGGTGGCCGAACGTGCGCGGTCGCAGGCGCTGCCGGGCCCAGCGTCCGTTGCCATCCATGACGATGGCGAGGTGGCGGGGGACCCGGCCTTCGGGCCTGGCTGCCATGGTGTCGGGCCGATGGCGCGTCAGAGCGCCATCAGCTCCTTTTCCTTTTCCTTGACCACGTCGTCCACTTCCTTGACGAACTTGTCCGTGAGTTTCTGGACGTCGTCGTCGGCACGCTTCTGGTCGTCCTCGGTAATTTCCTTGTCCTTGAGCAGCTTGCCGATGTGCTGCACGGCGTCGCGGCGGACATTGCGGATGGCGATCTTGGCGGCTTCGCCTTCCTTGGCCACGCTCTTGGCGAGTTCCTTGCGGCGCTCCTCCGTCGGCGGCGGGAAGTTGAGGCGGATGTCCATGCCCATGGTGGTGGGCGTGATGCCGAGGTCGGAGGCCATGATGGCCTTCTCGATCGGGCCGACCATCGCCTTGTCGAACGGCTTGACCGACAGCGAGCGGGCATCGGGCGTGCTGATGTTGGCAACCTGCGACAGCGGCGTGGGCGAGCCGTAATACGGCACTACGATGTTGTCGAGGATCGACGCATTGGCGCGGCCGGTGCGGATCGTCTTCAGGTCGTGCTTGAGGGAGTCGATGCTCTTGCCCATGCGGGTCTCAGCATCTTTCTTGATGTCGTTGATCATGGGCCGTTTTCCGGTGGAACGAGTCAGCAGGCGAGTATAGCAGCGAGCGCGCCGGAGGCCGTGCCGCACTGCGCCAGGGAAGGTCGGCGCCGCTTCCGGCGCCGGGCTCGGCTGGGGTCAGCCGGCGTTGACGAGGGTACCCACCGGCTCGCCCTTCATGATGCGCATGAGGTTGCCGGGCTGGGTCATGTCGTAGATGCGCAGGGGCAGCTTGTTCTCGCGGCACAGGGCGATGGCGGCGGTGTCCATGACCTCGAGGCGTCGCTCGATCACCTGGTTGTAGGTGAGGTGGTCGTAGCGCTGGGCGGTGGGATCGCGCTTGGGATCGGCCGAGTAGATGCCGTCCACCTTGGTCGCCTTGAGCAGCAGGTCGGCGCCCACTTCCACGGCGCGCAGTGCGGCGGCGGAGTCGGTGGTGAAGAACGGGTTGCCGATGCCGGCGGCGAACAGGGCCACGCGGCCTTTTTCCAGGTGGCGGATGGCGCGCCGGCGGATGAAGTCCTCGCATACCTCGTTGATCTTGATGGCGCTCATGGTGCGGGCTTCGCCGCCCAGTTTCTCGATGGCATCCTGCATGGCCAGCGCGTTCATCACGGTGGCGAGCATGCCCATGTGGTCGCCGGTGACGCGGTCCATGCCCGCGGCGGCCAGGCCGGCGCCACGGAAGATGTTGCCGCCGCCGATCACGACGCCCACCTCTACACCGGCATCGCGTACCTCGAGGATTTCCTTGGCCAGGCGCTCAATCACCTTCGGATCGATGCCGTAGTCCTCGGCTCCCATGAGGGCTTCACCGGAGAGTTTGAGCAGGATGCGGCGGTGTTTCAGCGGGGTGCTCATCGGGTATCTCCAGTTTGTAAGGGGCAAAACAGGCTTAGTTTAGCGCGTGCACAGTTGTTACAGCTATGTGAATCCGTGGTGCGATGTCACGTTTTTTGGGTTCGTCGCTTGGCCATGTGATTTGGTTCTACCGAGGGCTCGCCTTCGGCATCGCGTTGGGACTTGAGCCTTGGGGCGTTCGAGCAAGAGCCGGCGGGTAGCCCTCTCGGGGCCACGCCTGCGGCGACCCGCTAAGGAAGGGCCGCTCCGCGGCCGTTTATCTATTGCCCTACGGGCCGGGTCGGGCTTCGAACGGAGGTTTCCGATTCGACATCCTGTCTCAGCGGAAACGGCCGGCCGTCCTGGCCGGCCCCCTTCGGGCTTTTTCCGTTCGAAGCCCTCGCCTGCGGCTACCGGCCCCGAGGGGGCTACCCGCCGGCTCTTCCGAACGTTGAGGTGGCGTGTTGGGCGAGCAGCGAGTGATGGTGAGCGAGGAGCGGTCAGGATATGGCGTCGCCGCTTCGTTGGCTTTTCGCCCACATCGTGGGCTCCTACCCCACGGGTAGTACAGGTCGTGGCGTATCCAACGCGTGGTCTGCCGTCTGGGGGGTAGGAGCGCACGCACGTGCGCGAACCCTCGACACACCTAAGGCGACCGATGCGATGCAAAGCAGGCAAGCGAGCGTTCCCAGCCACGAAGCGAACCCCAGCTCTTCGCTCTCCCCACACGCAAGCTCAGTCGTCGAAAGAGCCGGCGGGTGCCACCCTCGGGGCCGGTAGCCGCAGGCGAGGGCTTCGAACGGAAAAGGCCCGAAGGGGGCCGGCCAGGACGGCCGGCCGTTTCCGCTGAGCCATGGATGGCGAATCGGAAACCCCCGTTCGGAGCCCGACCCGCCCCGTAGGGGAATAGATAAACGGTCGCGGAGCGGCCTTTCCCTAGCGGGTCGCCGCAGGCGTGGCCCCGAGGGTGGCACCCGCCGGCTCTTGCTCCACAGCCCAAGGCCCAGCGCGATGCCGAAGGCGAGCCATCACAGGCGGCCCAAACAAAAAAGAGCCGCGATCGCTCGCGGCTCTTTCAGGTACTGCCAGAAGAGCTGGCTTACGCCAGACCCGCCTGCTTCATGACTTCGGCGGCGAAGTCGTCGACGACCTTCTCGATGCCTTCGCCGACAGCCAGGCGCTGCACCGAGATGATCTCGGCACCGGCCTTCTTGAGGGCTTCGGCGACCGTGACGTCACCGTCCAGCACGTACGGCTGGCCGACGAGGGTCACTTCGGCGAGGATCTTGTTGACCTTGCCCGAGACGATCTTGTCGAGGATGTCGGCCGGCTTGGCCTTGTCCTTGTCGGTCATCTTGGAGAGCTCGATTTCCTTTTCCTTCGCGAGGAAATCGGCCGGGACGTCTTCGACCTTGACGAACTTGGGGTTCATCGCGGCGACGTGCATGGCGATGCCCTTGGCCAGCTCTTCCGAGCCGCCCTTGAGCGCCACCAGTACACCGATGCGGCCGCTGTGCGAATACGCGCCGATGATGTCCTGGGTTTCGACCTTGGCCATGCGGCGCACGTCGAACTTCTCGCCGATGGTGAGGGTGAGCGCCTTGGCGCCTTCCTCGACCGTGGTGTCGCCGAGCTTGGCGGCCTTGAGCGCGGCGATGTCGTCGATGCCGGACTCGAGGGCGACGTTGGCGACGTCCTTGGTGAACTGGATGAACTGCTCGTTGCGCGAGGAGAAGTCGGTTTCGCTGTTGACTTCGACCAGGGTGGCGACGCCGGGCTTCTGCGCGACGGCGATCAGGCCCTCGGCGGCAACGCGGTCGGCCTTCTTGTCAGCCTTGGCCATGCCGTTCTTGCGCAGCCATTCCATCGCCACTTCGATGTCGCCATTGTTTTCGACGAGCGCCTTCTTGCACTCCATCATGCCGACGCCGGAACGCTGACGCAGTTCATTGACGAGCTTGGCGGAAATCTCAGCCATGGTAGTTCCTCAAAGGTTTGATGGGCGCCGCGGCGGGTGTGCCGCGGCGCCGGATGGGACGATGGAGCGGTGACGGGGTGGGGCGCTTACGCGCGACCACGACCACCGTCACGGCCGCCGTCACGGCCACCTTCGCGACGCGGGGCACCCTTCTTGTCCGGCGCGCCACGACGGTCGCCACGCGGGGCGCTGTCCTTCGCGACCGGGTTGCCTTCCTCGTCCATCTCGACGAACTCGTTGGCATCGCCACGAGCGGCGTTCGGCGAGGCGGCCTTGCCTTCCAGGATGGAGTCGGCGGCGGCGCGGGCGTAGAGCTGGATGGCGCGGATGGCGTCGTCGTTACCCGGGATGGCGTAGTCGACGAGGGCCGGGTCGTAGTTGGTATCGACGACGGCGACCACCGGGATGCCGAGCTTGCGGGCTTCCTGGACGGCGATGTCTTCGTGACCGATGTCGACGATGAACAGGGCGTCCGGCAGGCGGTTCATGTCCTTGATGCCGCCCAGCGAGTTCTGCAGCTTGTCGCGCTCGCGGCGACGGGCCAGCACTTCGTGCTTGACCAGCTTCTCGAACGAACCGTCGGTTTCGGCGGCTTCCAGTTCCTTCAGGCGGGCGACCGACTGCTTGACCGTACGGAAGTTGGTCAGCATGCCACCGAGCCAGCGGGCGGTGACGAACGGCTGGCCGGCGCGCGCGGCTTCTTCGGCCAGCGACTCACGGGCGGAGCGCTTGGTGCCGACGAAGAGGATGGTGCCGCCCTTCTGGGCCAGGCCCGAGAGGAAGTTCATCGCGTCGGTGAAGAGCGGGAGCGTCTTCTCGAGGTTGATGATGTGGATCTTGCCGCGGGCACCGAAGATGTACGGCGCCATCTTGGGGTTCCAGTAACGGGTCTGGTGGCCGAAGTGAACGCCGGCTTCCAGCATTTCGCGCATGGTGACTTGTGCCATGGAATGACTCCTGGGCGAACCGCATCGAGCGGTTCTGAGGGGGTTGGGACCTCCACGCATCCCCGGCTTCGACCCGGTTCTTTCGAACCAGGCACCCCGAAGGCGGTGCCGATGCGTGTGTGGCGTTGGGTGCGACCGGTTACAATCGCGGTTCGTATCGCCGCCGTGGCCACGTTCGCGTGGCTTCGCCGGACAGCAAAACTCGCTAATTGTAGCCTCCGGGGCCGCCCTGCCGCAAGATCGGGTGGAATTCCGGTGGGGGCGCCGCCATTTCCGCAGGCAGGCCCGTTCCCCTGCAGGGCAAAGAACCAAGAGAGAGCCGCCATGCCCGTCGTACCCAAGACCCCCGAAGAGATCCAGCTGATGCGCGAGGCCGGCCGTCTGGCCGCCGAGGTGCTGGCCATGCTGGTGCCGCACGTCAAGCCCGGCGTCACCACCGAGCACCTGGACCGCCTGGCCCACGACCACATCGTGAACGTGCAGAAGGCCGTGCCCGCCAACGTGGGCTACCGGGGCTTTCCGAAGACCGTGTGCACCTCGGTCAACCACGTGATCTGCCACGGCATTCCCACGGAGACCAAGGTCCTCAAGGACGGCGACATCGTCAATATCGATGTCACGGTCATCAAGGACGGCTGGCACGGCGACACCAGCCGCATGTATTTCGTGGGCACGCCCAGCGTCCTCGCGCGCCGCCTGGTCGATACCACCTTCGAGGCCATGATGAAGGGCATCGAGGCGGTCAGGCCGGGTGCCACCCTGGGCGATGTCGGCGCCGCCATCCAGAAGCACGCGGAGGCCGCCGGTTTCTCGGTGGTGCGCGAGTACTGCGGCCACGGCATCGGCAAGGTCTACCACGACGAGCCGCAGGTGCTGCATTACGGGCGCAACGGCACGGGCCTGGAGCTGAAGCCCGGCATGACCTTCACCATCGAACCGATGATCAACGCCGGCAAGCCGCAGACCAAGTCGCTGCCCGACGGCTGGACGGTGGTCACCAAGGACCACTCGCTGTCCGCCCAGTGGGAGCACACCGTGGCCGTGACCGATACCGGTTTCGAGATCCTCACGCCCTGGCCGGACGCCGCCTGACGTTCCATCGACGCGGCCGCCCGGCCGCTGTCCGTTCCCTGCCACAGCCATCGAGGGCTTCGCCGTGACGCTTCCGCCGCTTCCGCGCCTGCCCGCCGTGGTGCCCCGCTCGGGCGTGTCGCCCGAAGCACGCCGTGCGCTCCGCCAGTTGATGGGCGATGTGGATCGCGCCCTCACCGTCGCCTTCAACGAGGGCGAGGACGCCTCGGCGCTGGCCCGCCGCCGCGCCGAGATCGTCGAGCGCGTCGTGGTGCACGCCTGGGGTGCCTGCCTGGGCGACATCGCCGCCTCCGCCCTGTTCGCCGTGGGCGGGTTCGGGCGCGGCATGCTGTTTCCCGCGTCGGACGTCGACCTGCTGGCCCTGGTAGGCGAAAGCTCGCCGGCGCTGTATCGCGCGTTGGAGAACTTCTTCGGCTGCCTGTGGGATATCGGCCTCAAGCCGGGTCACGCGGTGCGCACCGTGGCGCAATGCCGCGAGCTGGCCGCGACGGAGGCGAGCGTCTTCACCAGCCTGCTCGACGCCAAGCGCCTGGCCGGCTGGCCCATCCTTGCCCAGGAGCTGCGCGGGATACTGGACGACCCCGCGCTCTGGCCCCCGCGGGCCTACCTGGCGGCACGCCTGGCCGAGCGTGACGCGCGCCATGCCCGCTACGACGACACCGCGCAGAACCTCGAACCCAACCTCAAGGACGGCCCCGGCGGCCTGCGCACCCTGGACGCGTTGCGCTGGCTGGGGCGTCGCCTCGCGGACGCCCCCGATTTCGACGCCATGGTGGCCGAAGGCCTGCTCGAGCCGGTGGAGGCCACCCGGCTGACCGACGCGGAAGAAACCCTGCGTCGCTACCGCTATGCGCTGCACCTGGAGGCGGGGCGCGCCGAGGAGCGCCTGCTGTTCGACTACCAGCGCGCGCTGGCCACCCAGCTGGGCTTCGAGGACGAGCACGCGAAAAACCTGGGCGTCGAGCAGTTCATGCAGGGCTACTACCGCGCGGCCACCCAGATCGAGCGTTCCGGCACGCAGCTGGTGGAGCGCTTCGAGGAAATGCTCGATCCGCAGACCCGGCCCGAGGACGTGGGGCGCGACTACGTGCGCTACGGGGCACGCATCGCCGTGCGCGACCCGGACCTGTTCGTGCATCGCCCGGCCGCGCTGGTGGAGATCTTCATCGCGCGGCTGGACGAGCCCGGCATCGCTGGCTTTACCGCCGACACCATGCGGCGTATCCAGCATGCGGCGTCGTCGCATGGCGAGTCGCTGGCCGACGACCCCGAGGTGCTGCGCGCCTTCCTCACCCTGCTTCGTCGTGGCGCCCCGGCGGTGGAGGCCTTGTGGCGGATGAACCGCCATGGCCTGCTGGCCGCCGTGCTGCCGGCCTTCGGCAAGGTGGTCGGGCGCATGCAGTACGACCTCTTCCACGTTTATACCGTGGATGAGCACACGCTGCGGGTGCTGCGCAACGTGGCGCGTTTCGCCGACCCCGCCGCACGGCGCGACTTCCCCATCGGCTGCGAGATCTGGCCGCACATCGACAAACCCGAACTGATGCTGTTGGCCGCGCTGTTCCACGACATCGCCAAGGGCCGGGGCGGCGATCACTCGGTGCTGGGCGAGGAAGACGCGCGTGCCTTCTGCGCACGCCTGGGCCTGGGCGACGACGATGTCGATCTCGTCGCCTGGCTGGTCCGCCACCACTTGCTGATGAGCACTACCGCCCAGCGCCAGGACATCACCGATCCCGACGTGGTGCACCGCTTCGCCGCCACGGTGGGCGACTGGGAACACCTCGACCACCTGTACCTGCTGACCATTGCCGACATCATCGGCACCAGCCCGAAGCTGTGGAACGCCTGGAAGGATCGGCTGCTGGCAGACCTCTATACGGCCACGCGCTTCGCGCTGCGCAGCGACCTCACCCCGCCGTCGCATGCGGGCATGCGCGTGCGCGAATGCCGTGAGCGCGCGCTGGGCATCCTGGTCGGCGAGCACGTGGCCGCGGATGAAGTAGCCCAGGTCTGGGCGGAATTTCCCGACGGCAGTTTCCTGCGCCATCGCCCGGAACAGATCGCCTGGCAGACCGCCGCCATCCTGCGCTCGCGCGGCGTCACGCCGCTGGTGGAAGTCCATCCGTTTTCCGTGCGCGGCAGCACCGAGCTGTTCATCTACGCCAGCGATCGCGACGGCCTGTTCGCCACGGTCACCGCCGTGCTCGACCGCCTGCGCTTCTCCGTGGTCGAGGCACGCGTGCTCGTGTCCAGCACCGGCATGGCGCTGGATACCTTCCTGCTGCTGGAATCGGATTCGCAGGCGCCGGCGTCGCTGCAGCGCGCGGAAGAACTGCGCCTGCGCCTGCGTCGTGCGCTGGAGCAGCCCGCCGGCCAGGGGCCGCCCAAGCGCAGCCTCTCGCGCCACCTGCGGCATTTCCAGATGACGCCGCGCATCGAGTTCGTCGACGCGGGCGAGCGCACGCAGCTGGCGCTGGTGTGCACCGATCGCCCCGGCCTGCTGGCGGCCGTGGCCCAGGCGCTGGCCGAAGCCGAGGTGCGCGTGCATGATGCGCGTATTGCGACGTTCGGTGAGCGTGTCGAGGATTTCTTCCAGCTGACCGATCGCGGCAACGCCTCCCTCTCCGCCGAGCGCCGGGAGATCCTGCGCGCTTGCCTGCTTCGCCATATCGGTTTCGAAAACCCCAGGACTGTCGTACATGCAGATGCAAACGCTTGAATCCCTGATCGACGATGCCTTCGAGCGTCGTGCCGACCTGACCCAGAACGACATCGAGGGCCACCTGCGCGAGGCGGTCGAGCAGGTCCTGGGCCTGCTGGAGTCCGGTGAGCGCCGCGTGGCGGAGCCGGACGGCAACGGCGGCTGGAAGGTCAATCAGTGGCTGAAGAAGGCCGTGCTGCTGTACTTCCGCATCAACGGCAACACGGTGGTGGACGGTGGTCCGTCCAGCGCGTTCGACAAGGTGCCGTTGCGCTTCACCGACGGCGACGCCACGGAGTACGCGCAGCTGGGCGCGCGCGTGGTGCCGGGTGCGCTGGTGCGACGTGGCGCGCACATCGCGAAAGACGTGGTGCTGATGCCCAGCTACACCAACATCGGCGCCTTCGTGGGCGCGGGCACCATGGTCGACACCTGGGCCACGGTGGGCTCGTGCGCGCAGATCGGTGCGGGCGTGCATCTTTCCGGCGGCGTGGGCATCGGTGGCGTGCTGGAACCGCTGCAGGCCAATCCGACCATCATCGAGGACAACTGCTTCATCGGCGCGCGTTCCGAGGTGGTCGAGGGCGTGGTGGTCGAGAAGGGTTCGGTGATCGGCATGGGCGTGTTCCTCGGCCAGTCCACCCGCATCTACAACCGCGCCACGGGCGAGATTTCCTACGGTCGCGTGCCGGCGGGCAGCGTCGTGGTCTCCGGCAGCCTGCCGGCGAAGGACGGCAGCCACAGCCTGTACGCGGCCATCATCGTCAAGCAGGTGGACGAGAAGACGCGCTCCAAGACCGGCATCAACGAACTGCTGCGCAGCGGGGACTGAGCCATGGCGATCACCGTCTACGGCCTGCCGCAGTGCGACACCTGCAAGAAAGCCCGCAACTGGCTGACCCGGTTCGACGTGCCGCACGCGTTCGTCGATTACCGTGCGCAGCCGGTGCCCCCCGCCACGCTCAAGGCGTGGGCGGAGCACCTGGGCGGCTGGGAGAAACTGGTCAACAAGGCTTCGACCACGTGGCGCACGCTACTGCCGCAGCGCAAGGATCCGCGCAGCGATCCCGAGTGGACGCTGCTGCTGAAAGAGTACCCTGCACTCATCAAGCGCCCTGTCGTCGTCGACGGCGACGAGGTCACGGTGGGCTTCAGCGACAACGCCTTCAAGAAGCGTTTCGGCACGCCATGACCTCCGCCGTCCTCGACCTCACCCGCGACCTGATCCGCCGCCGTTCGGTCACGCCCGACGACGCCGGCTGCCTGCCGTTGATTGCCGGACGCCTTGCCGCCGTCGGCTTCCGCATCCAGCACCTGCGCTTCGGCGACGTCGACAACCTGTGGGCCACCCACGGCCAGGACGGCCCGGTACTGGCGTTCCTCGGGCACACCGACGTGGTGCCCAGCGGGCCGGAAGCGGCCTGGGTCTCGCCGCCGTTCGAGCCCACCGAGCGCGATGGCGTGCTCTACGGCCGCGGTGCGGCGGACATGAAGGGCTCGGTCGCGGCCATGGTCGTGGCGCTGGAGCGCTATGTCGTCGCGCATCCGGATCACGCCGGCACGCTGGGCCTGCTGCTGACCAGCGACGAGGAAGGCGTGGCGCTGCACGGCGTGCGCGAGGTGGTGGATTACTTCGCGGCGGTGGGCCAGCGCATCGACGCCTGCGTCGTCGGCGAGCCGTCGGCGAAGGAACGCCTGGGCGACCTGATCCGGGTTGGCCGGCGTGGCTCGCTCTCCGGCACGCTGACCGTGCGTGGCGTGCAGGGCCATGTGGCCTATCCGGAAAAAGCGAAGAACCCGATCCATGCGTTCGCGCCCGCGCTGGCGGCGTTGGCGGCGGAACGCTGGGACGAAGGCAATGCGGATTTCCCGCCCACCTCGTTCCAGGTGTCCAACCTCAACGCGGGCACGGGTGCCAACAACGTGATCCCCGGTGAGCTGGTGGCGCTGGTCAATTTCCGTTTCTCCACCGCCAGCACGGCGGACGGCCTGCGCGAACGCGCCGAGGCGATCCTCCGCGCACACGAGGTGGACTTCGCCGTCGACTGGCACCTGTCCGGCCATCCGTTCCTGGCCACGCCGGGAGGCCGCCTGCGCGAGGTGGTGGTCGAGGTATGCCGCGACCTGTGCGGTATCGATCCGGAGCAGAGCACCGGCGGCGGCACCAGCGACGGCCGCTTCATCGCGCCGATGGGCGCCGAGGTGATCGAGCTGGGGCCGGTGAACGCGACCATCCACAAGGTGGACGAGTGCGTGTCCATCGCCGACCTGGAGCGCCTGCCCGACCTCTACGAGGCCATCTGCGAACGGATGCTCGCGTAGCGCTCAGCGTTTCTTCGGAAACACCGCCACGATGCCCGCATAGGGCTTGGTCATGAACGCCGGTGCGCCGGCGTAGCCGTCGTCAGGCGTGTACGCCTGCGAGATGGTGCCGTCCAGGAACAGCGCATCGCGGCAGCCCAGCTGGTCGCGGAACAGGCGGGCGAAGCTGTGGAAGTTGACCGGCGCGCGACTGACCACGAACACGGCCTCGTGCGCGGATTTCGCGCACACGCCACTGCGCCACTTCATGCTGTCCGAGCCGTTGTCGAACTGCGGATTGACCTCGCCGTCGATCACCAGCATCGGCCCGGACTGGGTGGCGAAGCGCGGCTTGCGCCCCGCGTCGCGGAACGCCTCGGTGGAGGTGACGGCCACGCTGCCATCGTCGTACACGGCGAACACGCCGTTGGGCAGCAGCGAGAAATTGCCCGAGCGCGGGTTGCCGTGGACCAGGTTGAGCGGCACGATCGTCTTGCCGTCCTCGACGAACAGGCCCAGCGGCTTGAACTCGCGGTCGTAAATACCTGCGTTGGTGGCGAAGGCCAGCGGCCGGCCCTTGCCTGCCGCCCAGGTCTTCAAGGCCTCGATGCCGCCGAACGGCTGCCCCGTGTCCGGATTGCGCCAGCGCAGCTCGATGTCCTCCTGCCGGGTATCCACCGTGACGGCGAAATACGACTGGCTGTCGAAGACGATGTCCTGCCCGTCCACGGCATCCGCGGCCGGCGCACAGCCCAGGGCCGACGCGGTGACCAGGATGGCGGTGAGGGCGCGGAGCAGGAACGTGCGATCGAAACGGGGAAGGGGCGGGCGGCGCATGGGTGGATGGTCGCCGGGTCGCCGGGACGACGCAAGGGGTGAATCGCCGTCTTCGCGCGGGGGAGGGTAAACTCCCGGGCTTTTCCACGGTGTCGTCATCGTCATGCCCTATACGCCCATCGTCGCCACGCTCGGTTACGTATTGTCGCCGGACGGTCGCCGCGTGCTCCTGATCCACCGCAACGCCCGCCAGGACGACCAGCACCTGGGCAAGTACAACGGCCTGGGCGGCAAGATGGAGCCGGGCGAGGACATCGCCGCCTGCATGCGCCGCGAAATTCGCGAGGAAGCGGGCATCGAGTGCGTGGACATGCGCCTGCGCGGCACCCTCAACTGGCCGGGCTTCGGCAAGAACGGCGAGGACTGGCTGGGCTTCATCTTCGTCATCGACCGGTATACCGGCACGTGCCTGGAATCCAACCCGGAAGGCGCACTGGAGTGGGTGGCGCTGGACGAACTGGACACCGTGCCCATGTGGGAAGGCGACCGGCATTTCCTGCCGATGGTGTTCGACGCCGACCCCTGCCCGTTCCATGGCGTGATGCCTTACGAGCAGGGGCGGCTGGTGTCGTGGAGCGTGACGCGGATCTAGCCCGGCCGGTCAGCCGGTGGTCTCGATCCGCTCCACGCGACGCAGGCCACGCGGCAGCACGCCACCGCGCGTGGCACGGCTGCCGCCGTACTCGACCAGGTCGGCCCATTTCAGCGTGAGCTTGCGCTGCCCCGCATAGAGGGTGACCTCGCCCTTGCCCTCGGCGACCACGGCGATGCCCACCACGCGTTCCTCGCCCGAGGCCAGCTTGGCCTTGGGGATCTCGATCAGCTTGTTGCCCTTGCCCTTGTCCAGTTCCGGCAGCTCGGCTACCGAGAACATCAGCAGGTGGCCTTCGCCGGTGACCACGACGATGCGGTCACGCGACGGATCGGCAGTGATCGTCGGCGTGAGCACGCGCGCGCCGTCGCTGAGGCTGATGATCTGCTTGCCGGCCTTCTGCCGGCCGGTCAGCGCCTCGAAGCGGGTGACGAAGCCGTAGCCGAAATCCGTGGCCAGCACGATACGGGTGTCGTTGTCCGCGGCCACCACGGCGTCGAAGCGGGCGCCGGCCGGCGGGCTGAACCGTCCGGTGAGCGGTTCGCCGTTGCCGCGAGCCGAGGGCAGCGTGTGTGCCGCCGTGGCATAGGCGCGGCCGGTCGAGTCGATGAAGGCCACCTGTTGCGTGGTGCGCGCGCGGGAGATCGCCAGCAGGCTGTCGCCGTCGCGGTAGGACAGGGCCTCGCCGTCGATCTCGTGGCCCTTGCCGGCGCGTACCCAGCCCTTCTGCGAGAGCACCACGGTGACCGGCTCGGAGGCGACCAGCGCGCTTTCGTCCAGCGCCTGCGCCACGCTGCGCTCGATCAACGGCGAGCGGCGCTCGTCACCGAATTTCTCGGCGTCGCCACGCAGTTCTTCCTTGATCAGGCTTTTCAGCTTGGCCGGCGACTTCAGCAGCACGTTGATGCGGGCGCGCTCTTCTTCCAGCTTGTCGCGTTCCTCGTTGATCTTGAACTCTTCCAGGCGGGCCAGCTGGCGCAGCTTGGTTTCGAGGATGTAGTCGGCCTGCTCGTCATCCAGGCGGAAGCGCGCCATCAGCACGGGCTTGGGTTCTTCCTCCGTGCGGACGATGCGGATCACCTCGTCGATGTTGAGGTAGGCGATGCGCAAGGCCTCGAGCATGTGCAGGCGGCGCTCGACCCGGCCCAGCCGGTGGGTGAGCCGTCGCGTGACCGTGTCGGTACGGAAGCGCAGCCACTCGCTCAGGATCATTTTCAGATCCTTCACCTGCGGCCGCCCGTCCAGGCCGATCATGTTCATGTTGACGCGGAAGCTCTTTTCCAGGTCCGTCGTGGCGAACAGGTGCTGCATCATCTCGTCCGCGTCCACGCGGCTTGAGCGCGGCACCAGCACCAGGCGGATCGGGTTTTCGTGGTCGGACTCGTCGCGCAGGTCCTCGATCATCGGCAGCTTCTTCGCGCGCATCTGCGCGGCGATCTGCTCGAGGATCTTGGACGGCGAGACCTGGTGGGGCAGGGCGGTGATGACGATGTTGCCGTCATCGCGCACGTAGACGGCGCGCGCGCGGACCGAGCCGACCCCGTTCTGGTACATCGCCGCCAGCTCGCGACGCGGCGTGATGATCTCGGCATCCGTGGGGTAGTCCGGACCCTGCACGTGTTCGCACAGGTCCGCGATGGTGGCGTCCGGGTCGTCCAGCAGGCGGATGCAGGCGCTGGCCACCTCGCGCAGGTTGTGCGGCGGGATATCGGTGGCCATGCCCACGGCGATGCCCATGGAGCCGTTCAGCAGCACGTGCGGCACGCGGGCAGGCAGCCACGAGGGCTCGTTCATCGTGCCGTCGAAGTTCGGTACCCAGTCCACCGTGCCGTGGCCCAGCTCGGACAGCATGACCTCGGCGATGGGGGTGAGGCGCGACTCCGTGTAGCGCATGGCCGCGAAGCTCTTCGGGTCGTCGGGCGAACCGAAGTTGCCGTGGCCGTCCACCAGCGGGTAGCGGTAGGAGAAGGGCTGGGCCATCAGCACCATGGCCTCGTAGCAGGCCGAGTCGCCGTGGGGGTGGAACTTGCCGATGACGTCACCGATGGTGCGGGCGGACTTCTTCGGCTTGGCCGTGGCGCCCAGCGCCAGCTCGCTCATGGCGTACACGATGCGGCGCTGGACCGGCTTCAACCCATCGCCCACGAAGGGCAGGGCGCGGTCCAGCACCACGTACATGGAATAGTCGAGATAGGCCCGCTCGGCGTAGTCCTTGAGCGGGATCTGTTCGTAATTGGCTTGCAGGTTCATGGGTTTGGCTGTCCGGCAGGCGCGCGTCCGCGCGTCGTAGCCGGAGGATGGTGCCAGAAAGCGGTCTCAGGAGCGAAGACCGGACCTCGGCCGTCACCCGCCCTTCATCTTCCCGAAGCGGAGCCGAACGCAAAACCCTGCGTTCACCGCAGGGCAAAGCGCAGCTTGCTTCCATGGCCGTTTTTCCACGGGAAGCACGATGACCAAAGACACCTCAGCCGACGGCCTGCGTGGCCTCGCCGCGGTCAATGTGCTGCTGTGCCATCTTTTCCTGGCCTTCCTGCCCGGTGGCTTCGCGTGGATCTACCCGGATACGACCACGCCGGCCGCCATGCAGGGCGTGGTCGACCACGTGATCGCCTTCCCGCCGCTGTCGGTGCTTTGGAACGGGCAGTTCGCCGTCTGCATCTTCTTCGTCCTGAGCGGCTACGTGCTGACCAAGTCGTTCATCGAGAACGGCGACGCCACGGTGTTCCGCCTGCGCGCGCCGCGCCGCTACCTGCGCCTGGGCGTACCCATCTTCGGCTCGGTGATGTTCGCCTGGCTCGTCATGGCCATGGGCTGGAGTCACGCCGTGGAAGCGGGAGCGCTTTCGGGCTCGCACTGGCTGGCGGACTTCTGGAAGAAGCCGGCCGACCTGATGGAGGCCCTGCGCGACGGCACCTACGGCACGATCCTCGGCGGCTGGTCGCGCTTCAATCCCACGCTTTGGACGATGAAGATCGAATTGCTTGGGTCGATGTTCGTCTTCGCCTACCGGTCGCTCACGCTGCCGGGGCGTGCCGCGCCGCTTAACTTCGTCTTCGCGGTGGCGCTGCTGGCGTGGTTTTTCCCGCACGACTGGCCGTACTACACGGCGTTCCTGGCCGGCAGCCATATCGGCGAGGCCCGACTGACCCGGTCGCGTACGTGGCTGGCGCTGGCGGCGATCGGTGTGGTGATCTGCGGCGGCTTCGACGCGTCGCCGTGGTACGACTGGACCCGTGTGCTTCCGCTGGCCGACAACGAGCGCAAGGCCTTCTTCAACGTGCTGGGTGGCGTGCTGCTGCTCTATATCGTGCGCTGCGGCTGCCTGGATCGCCTGCTGCAGAGCCGCCCCGCCCAGTTCATGGGGCGCATCTCGTACGCGTTCTATCTCGTCCACCTGCCGATCCTGCTCAGCGTCTCCGCGTGGTTCTTCATCCAGATGGTGGGACGGTTCGCGCTCGATCCGGTGGTGGCCGCGCTGATCACGGTGCCGGTGACCTTCGCGGTGGTCATCGCCGCGGCCATGGTGTTCGACCGAACCTTCGACCGTTGGGGCATCCGGTTGGCCGCATGGGTGTTCCCGGCGCCGCGCTCGGCGGTGCGCACCGTGGCGCTGCGCAGCGCTGACGGTTTCCGGCGGCGGGTGCGTTATCACCGTCGTCGCCCGCTGGAGAAAGCGGGCTGATGCGAGGCGCGTGACGAACGGGCCATGCGGCGCCCCGGTGCTACCGCGATGATCGGGGCTCCATCCAGGAAACCAGGGGCCCACCATGTCGCGTCGTCTCATCCTGCTGTCCGCGTCCTTGCTCGCTTGCGCCGGCGCCGCCACGTCTGCGGCGGCCGGTGCCCCGTCCGTCACGGCCGAGGCGGCCGTATCCCGCTACGTCGCCGCCGAGCATGCATTCGACGTGGCGGCGTTGCGCGACGTGCTGCTGCCGCGTTTCGTCGAGGTGTCGCCGCGCGGTGAGGTGGACGAGCGCGATGCCGTGCTGGGCTTCTATGCGCCCGAGAAGAAAACCACGGCGCCGCCCGTCGCCTTGCGCGACGTGGTGTCCCGTGTAAACGGCGATACCGCCTTCGTCACGGCGTCCGTTGTGTTCACGGTGAAGGGTACGGAGCATCGCCTCACGCTGGGCGCGTCGGTGGTGAAGGGCGCGGATGGCTGGCGCCTGGCCTCGGCGCAATACACCGGCGTTCCGCCGCGCAGCCCGTCGGCGCCCCAGCAGCCCTCGGCACCCACGCCGCCTGCCGCACCCATGGCGCCCCGGCCCTGAGCGATCGGGTCCTGACGGCTTAAGCCATCAACGACTGATGCGCGCCCACGCCGGCCGCCACGCCCGCGGCGATGGCGAAGCTGGCGTTGTGCATCGGTGAGGCGACGTCGCCCGCCGCGTAGACGCCGGTGACGGACGTCTGTTTCCAGTCATCCACGCGGATATAGATGCCCATCGGGCCTTCGTCGGTTGCGCAGCCGAGTTGCTCGAAAAGGAGGCTGGACGGCGTCACCTTCGGCGCGACGAACAGCGCCCCCATCGGAATGAGTCGTCCATCCGCAAGAAGCACGCCTGTCAGGCCGGGGGCATCGCCGTGCAATCCGACGATAGGGCTGCGTTCGATCCGCACGCCGCGCGCGCCGAACCGTTCGAGTTGTTCGGCGTCCGGTTCGTACTCGCCCTGCGTGAAGTACGTGGTGGGACCCCACTCCGGAATCATGGCGGCCTGATGCGCGGACATCGGGCTGGAGGCGAGTACCCCGAGTTCACGACCCGCCACTTCGAAGCCGTGGCAATACGGGCAATGGATCACCGTGCTGCCCCAGCGATCCCAGAGGCCTTCGATCGGTGGGAGTTCATCCGTGACGCCGCCAGCGAGGATAAGGCGCTTGCCCGTTTCGCTCTCGCCATTGGCCAGCGTGACTTCAAAGCCGTCGTCCAGCTTGCGTGCACGGGTCACCGCACCATCGATGAAAGCTGCGGTGGGATAATTGAGCAATTGCCGAGTGGCTTCCTGCACGATCGCCCTCGGTGACTTGCCGTCGTGCCCGACGATGCCATGCGCGGCCTTTGCGAACCGGTTGCGCGGCTTTGCCGCATCGATCACCAGCACACGGCGACGCGCGCGGGCGAGCTGGATGGCGGCGGCCTGGCCGGCGAAGCTGCCGCCGACAACGATGGCGTCATACGACATGAGGCATTTCCTTCAGTGAGTGACCGGTAGCCCTGGCGAGCTTGCGGACATCGCTCGCAAGATCGGCGAGGGTGAGCGCGGCAAGGCGCCTTTCGACAACACGCTCCGCCTCGCGCATCGCGTCGTCTACCGCGGCGATCACCGCGCGCTCCACGAGGCAGCCTGGTGATTCTTCATGGGCGGCAAGGGCGACCATGCGTTCGCCCAAGGCCTGCTGGACCTCGGCGAGGGTGATCTCGCTAGGCGGCCGCCCGAGCCGCCAACCGCCGCCGTGTCCCTTGTCGGAGCGCACGATGCCGGCTTCGCGAAGGCCGGCGAACGTTCGCCGGATCACGACCGGGTTGGTGTCGACGCAGGCGGCCATTTCAGCCGACGTCATGGGGCCGCCATCGCGCTCGACCATATGCAGCAGGACGTGGAGCGCGACGGAAAGGCGGTCGTTACGTTTCATGTAACTTACATTATTACATGACTTGTCGGCTTGGCAAGGGTCGGCGTATGGCACTGAGCGCAACGATGACGGCCGGGGAAAACCAGGGTGCCGGGTCGTATCGGCCCTTTTACAGGTCGAACGTAGCCTGCACCGGGAAGTGATCGGAGGGATAGCGCCCGTTCTTCGACGTGGTGACCGTCTGCGCGGACGTCGCTTCGACGCCCCGGTAGAGAATCCAGTCGATCCGCTTGGTCGCCTTGCCGGTGAAGTCGTGGAAGGTCTCCGCCGGGCCGGTGTGCGTCGGCGCGGCGATCCACGCGTCCTTGAACGTGGCCGTGAGCGCCTTGTGCGTCTCGCTCTCCGGTCCCGTGTTGAAGTCGCCCGTGAGGATCACCGGTACGTGGGCGGGAAGCGTCGCGGTCCATGCGGCGATCTGGTGCGCACTGCGTGAGCGGGCATCCTCGTCCTGGTCGCGGTACGGAAAATGCGTGTCCAGCAGGTAGAACCGCTTGTGGTCCGATAGCCGCTCGAACAGCGCCCAGTTGACCATGCGCGGAAACACGTTGCCCCAGGTGATGCTGGCCACCTTGTCCGGCGTGTCGGACAGCCAGAAGTCACCCGATTCGATCACCTTCAGGCGATCCTTCCGGTAGAAGATGCCCATGTGCTCGTCCCGGTGCTCACCGAAACGGTCGCGACCGAACCAGGTGTATTCCGGCAGCCGCGCCACGGTGTCGTCGCCCTGTGCCTTGTATAGCTCCTGCGTGCCGACGATGTCCGGATGCAGCTGACGGATGGTATCGGCGAACAGGTCGCGTCGGTGCGGCCAGTCGTTCAGTCCATCGTTGCCGGTCATCGTGCGTACGTTGAACGTCATGACTTTCAGGTCGTCCGCCATGGCGGGCGTGACGAAGGCGGCGGCCAGGCCGGCGATCAGGGCGAAGTGGCGAAAGCGAAGCATGCGGGTCGGCGTCCTTCTGGGGGAGGGATCGCCCGACTATAGCGACGTAACGCCGTAACGGCATGAAGCCGCCTTTTTGCAGCGACGCGACATCGCGCCGCCCACCGCACGACGGCCGATGGTGCAGAATGACCGTCCGCCATTCGATGGAATCCGGGATCCCGCCATGACCGAAGCCGACCGCAACGCAACGCCCTCCGGCTCGAACGGTCGGCGGACGGCGATCATCGTCATCCTGGTGGCGTTCATCGCCTCGGCCACCACCACCTTCCTCGCCATCACCGAGTCGCATCGCGTGCGCAAGGCGGATACCGTCGCCCAGGACGCGGATGTACGCGATCTACGCGCCTTCGCCAGCGACTGGGCATCGCGCGTGGAGCAACTGCGCGCGGCGCCTGCCGCGGTCCAGCCGGAGCGGTTGGCGGCACTGCCACCGCGTATCGAAGCGCTTGCCGCCTGGAAGCCGCGTACGCCCTGCGGCAACGATGCACGTGAGGCCTTGCGCGCGTCGATGGAAACACGCGTGGGTTATGTCCGGCGCGTGCTGGCGAAAGACACCGTGCCCGAGGCGCACATCGACGAAGGGAGCGCGCTGGAGCAGAGCCTGCAGCGTTGCATCGCGGAACAAGGGCGGGACGTCACGACCTGATCCACCGCTCGCTCAGGTGTCGCCCGATCTGGCGTCGTAGCGCTGACGCGCAGCGTCCACCTCGTCGAGGTTCTGGTGCATCCACGCGTAAAGCGCCTTGAACGGCCGATGCAACGAGCGGCCCAGATCGGTCAGGGCGTACTCCACGCCGATCGGCGCGGCCGGCAGGATCGTCCGTGTCAGCAGACCGTTGCGCTCAAGCCGGCGCAGGCACTGGGTCAGGGCCTTCTGCGTCACCCCTTCCAGCTGGCGCTTGATCGCATTGAAGCGTAGCGGGCCGCTGTGCAGCACGGTGAGCACCATCATCGACCACTTGTCGGTCACCTGCTCGAACAGCAGGCGGCTGGGACAGCCGGCGGAAAACCGCTCGGGACTGCACGTGGGCGATAGGGTGGTTTCCATGGATATACCTGAGCGCTTGCAAGTGCCTTATTGACGCCAAGTATATCGCGTATACCATGCGGCGCATCCTTCAATGCGAAAAATCTCATGTCCCAGGCCGCCGTCGATACGCTGTTTCGTCCCTTCACCATCAAGGGCTTGACCCTCAAGAACCGCATCGTCATGGCACCCATGACGCGTACGTTCGCCCCCGAGGGCGTGCCCGGCGAGGCGAACGCCGCCTATTACCGTCGCCGCGCCGCCGGCGATGTCGGCCTGATCCTCTCGGAAGGCACGGTGATCGATCGTCCCGCATCGCGTAACGAGCGCGACATCCCCTCGTTCTTCGGTGAGGCGGCCCTGGCCGGCTGGCGCAGTGTCATCGACGAGGTACACGCGGCCGGCGGCCGCATGGGCCCGCAGATCTGGCACACCGGTGCCACCCACGGCCGCTCCGGCTGGAATCCGCCGGCGCCGAAGGAGAGCCCGTCGGGCCTGAACGGCCCGGGCGATGCCAACGGCGTGGCCATGACCGACGAAGACATCGCCGACACCGTGGCGGCCTTCGCCAGCGCGGCGGCGAGTGCCAAGGCCCTGGGTTTCGATGTGGTCGAGCTGCACGGTGCACACGGCTACCTCATTGACCAGTTCTTCTGGCAGGGCTCCAACCAGCGCACCGACCGCTACGGCGGCGCAACCCTGGCCGAGCGTTCGCGCTTTGCCGGTGAAGTGGTGGCCGCCGTCCGCGCCGCCATCGGTCCGGACATGCCGCTGATCCTGCGTGTCAGCCAGTGGAAGCAGCAGGACTACAAGGCCCGTCTCGCGCCGACACCGGCCGAGCTGGAGGCCTGGCTTTCGCCGCTGGTCGATGCGGGCGTGGATGTACTGCACTGCTCGCAGCGGCGGTTCTGGGACCCGGAGTTTCCGGAGATCGACGGCGAGAACGGCCTCAACTTCGCCGGCTGGGCGAAGAAGGTCACCGGCGCCGCGACGATCTCGGTCGGGTCGGTTGGGCTTTCCGGTGAGTTCCTGGCTTCGTTCGGCGGCGAGACGTCGTCGCCGGTGGGCGTGGAGCGTCTTGCCGAGCGGCTGGAGCGGGAAGAGTTCGACCTGATCGCCGTGGGTCGTGCGTTGATTGCCGATCCGGATTGGGTGTCGAAGGTGCGTGCGGGAGAGACCGAGAAGATGAAGTCGTTCGATCCGGCGTCGTTGGCCGAGCTGGTCTGAGGTTTGCGAGCTGGCTATGCGTAGGGTCGGCTCGACCGGCGGCACCAGTACATCGTCATCGCTGCATTGACGATGGCCAGGGACGCCGGGAGGAAAAGCCCCGCCCGTGGATGGCCTGCATGGAGGACGGCCCCGGCCGTCGCGCCGGCGATGAAGCAGGTGATGACCAGCACACTGATCTGGGCGCGTCGGACGTCAGTGGCTGCGCCGCGCAGCCACTGGCCGAGCGTGATGCCCAGGTCGGTGAACATGCCCGTCAGGTGCGACGTGCGAAGCACCGCGCCGGTGACGAACGATGTGGTGCCGTTTTGCAGGCCGATGGCCAACGCGCACAGCCATGCCGCACGCGCGGGATACACGTCGATGGACCAGGCCGCGGCGCCCAGGAGCATGGCCTCGAAGAGCAGCATGAGTGCTGCCGCGTAGCTGGCCCGCCATCGCTCCGCCCGAATACACCATGCGCTGATCGCACACCCGGCGGTGAAGAGGCCGATGACCAGGCCGGCGTGGCCCAGCAGGTTGGCGTCCGCACTGGCCATGCCCAGGGCTGCCTCGGTACTGACGCCGGTGAGGTGCGTGACGCCGCCGTGCTGGAGGGCGAGAAGCGCCGAGGCGTTGACCGCACCCGCCACGAAGGGAAGGCTGATGGCCCATAGCCAGATCCATCGGGGAAATGCGGGGATCATTTGGTGGGATGCCGTGTCTGTTGGCGCAGTGTGGGAAGGGAGTGATGCCGTGTATGCACGCGACCTGGAAACGATCTGATCGCTACAGTCCGAGAATCTCGAATGCATCGTCACGTGGGGCATAGCCGATCGCGCGTTTCGTCTTCTCGATGGAAAGACGCTTGTAACGGTTGTCGGAAACCCCGTTCACAACGGTGAAGCCCTGTAATTCCGCCTCGATGCAACGGGCAAGAAGTGCAACCACGTCTCTGTAACTGACGAACGCAGCCACGTCTCTTGCGCTATGTGTCTCACCTGCCTTGAAGTCGGCCACGTTTGCTATACGCACGGCGACCGTGGTCATTGATCCATCGTTCGAGTGCAGCGAAGCCATGGCTTCCCCAAAAGCTTTGCTCGCGCCATAAAGGTTGCCCGGTCGTGCCGGTGCATCTTCATCGATCTGGACATCCGTCGGGTAGCCCTCGATCGCTTGGGCACTGCTTGCGAAGATGAAGCGCTTGCAGCCTTGTGCCTGGGCCGCGGCCAACATGTTGTAGGTACCGACGATATTTATCGGCAGCAGCGACTCCATGAACGGTGCATCGGGGTTGGGATCGGCCGCCAGGTGGAGCACGGTATCCATGTCCTCGCAAGCCTTGAGGCACGCAGCGTAGTCGGTTACGTCGAGCACCACTTTTCCCGACGAATCAGGCAGGCTGCCTGGATTGATATCCGCGAGCCGCAGATCGAAGCGGGTGCCTTGCGACATGTAAAAAGCAGAGCCAATCCTGCCACCGGCCCCTGTGACCAATACCCGCCGCAATGCCATGGATAACTCCTGTAGTTGTCGGAGCATTTTAGCGTGCATAAGGGACGGTTTAGCTTGTCCGCTCATTGGCGGCGTTTGCTCGGACACCGTGTTCGTCGCCCCGGTTTGGCAAAGGCTGTCGGTGTGAGGCGCCCGCCTCGAAGCGAAGCTGAATGGAAGTCGACGAGGCCAAGCACAACGGTCATTTGACGAAGGGCGAGCAGAAGCGCCTCAATCAGTCGGAAATCGCGATAGCAATCACATTTACCGTCAGAAGCACTGATGCCTGCTTGAAGAAATGCATGCATGAAAAAGGCCACCGCAAGGGAGGCCTTTTCAATGAATAAATGGTGGCTCGGGACGGAATCGAACCGCCGACACGGGGATTTTCAATCCCCTGCTCTACCAACTGAGCTACCGAGCCACGAGTGCCTGCGACGATCGTCGCGGCGTGTGGAGCCGCGTATTAAATCGGGTGAGGGCCCCGGCGTCAAGCCTCTTGTTCGGGCGGCACGTAACCGGCGGGTTGGATCACGTCGCCGCCGAAGAAATACTTCTCCATCTCCCCGCTGAGGAACCCGCGTGTCTTCGGGTCCAGCGGCGACAGGCGCATCTCGTTGATCAGCATGGTCTGGTGCGACAGCCACTGAGCCCAGGCTTCCTTGGACACGCCCTCGTAGATGCGCTTGCCCAGGTCGCCGGGCCAGGGGGCGAAGTCGAGGCCTTCGGCGTCGCGGCCGAGCTTGACGCAGTGGACCATGCGGGTCATGGGGATATCTCCGGAAGATTGTCGAGCAGCGTTCGAACGGGGGCGGGCAGGCCCAGCGCGGCCAGTTCACCGGGCGAGCACCAGCGGCGGTCGTCGCGATCGGCCACGGCAGCCAGCGGGGCCGCATGGTCGAACAGGATGGGCGATACGTCCAGCCGGTAGTGGCTGAACACGTGGGTGAAGGCGGGCAGGGCGTCGGGCTGGCCCACGCGTGCCAGACGCAGCGCGGCGGCGGGCGCGGCCTCGGCGTCGGTCGCCTCGGGCAGGCTCCACAAGCCGGACCACACGCCTTGCGGGCCGCGCTTCTCCAGCAGGATGCGGCCTTGCGCATCGCGCAACAGCAGCATTGCCAGGGCGCGGGTGGGAATCTTCTTGCCGGGCTTGGCCGTCGGCAGCACAGCGGTCAGGCCGTCGCGATGGGCGACGCACGTGGCGGCGTGTGGACACAGCAGGCAGGCCGGCTTGCTGCGTATGCACAGCGTGGCGCCCAGGTCCATGATCGCCTGCGTGTAGTCGGCGGTGCGCTCGGCGGGCGTGTGCTCGTCCGCGTGCACCCAGAGGCGCTTTTCCACGGCGCTTTCGCTGGGATGCCCGGCAATGCCGTGGTATCGGGTGAGCACGCGCTTGACGTTGCCGTCCAGGATCGGGTGCCGCAGTCCGTAGGCCTGCGCCAGGATCGCACCCGCTGTCGAGCGGCCGATGCCGGGCAGGGCTATCAGTGCGTCGAGGTCGCGGGGCAGTTCGCCGCCGTGCCGCTCCACGCATAACTGCGCGGCACGATGCAGGAAGCGCGCGCGACGGTAGTAGCCCAGGCCGGACCACAGCGCGAGCACGGTGTCTTCGTCGGCGGCAGCCAGCGAGGCGAGGGTAGGCAGGCGCTGCACGAAGCGCTGGAAGTAACCGATCACGGTAACCACCTGCGTCTGCTGCAGCATGATCTCCGATAGCCACACGCGGTAGGCGTCGCGCGGGTGCTGCCAGGGCAGGTCTTTGCGGCCGTGATGGTCGTACCAGCGCAGCAGCTCGCGGGCGAAGGGGTTCATCGCGCGGAGCCTGTCTTCGCTGCGGTGGCGGTGCGCGCGGACGCAGGTGTCGGCGCCGTGGCGGTCCCGGCGGGCGCCGATGTCGATGCCGATGCCGATGCCGATGCCGATGCCGATGCCGGGGGAGCCGAGGCGTCGTCCGCCGTGGCACGAATGCGCAAGCCCTTCACGTGCACCGAGCCCGCATCCACCGCTTGCGCGTCCACCGTGCCCAGCAGGGGCGGCAGCGTCGGCGTGCCGCCGGCGTTGATGCCAGCCCACCATTGGGCCAGGGTCAGCGGCGGCACGCGCACATCGACATGCTCGGTGGGGCTGTCGACCTTCAGCGCCACGGAGAGCGGGTCCTGCTGGTTTGCCGGCGTCATGCCCAGCACGATGTCCAGCGGCGGTGCATCGTGCCGTGTCGCGCGGCCGGCGAGCGACGCGCCGACGTCGGCGCCGCCGCGCCACGTGGCGGAGCCCTGCAAGGAAGCGGCGAAACGATCGTCGCTGGACAGGTCCAGCTGCAACTCGCCCAAGGTAAGCACGCCCTGGGCCAGGAGCGGTCGCGTACTCAGTGTCATCGCATAGTGCTGGTCGTCGATCAGGGCGGACAGCGTGAGATCGAACGCGCGGCCGTTGGCGAGGCGCCCCGCGTCGATGTCCACATCGGACATCAGCAGGCGATTGCCACGGGTCAGCGTGCCGCGCGAAATACTGAATCCTGCGTCGATGCCCGGCAGGAAGGCACCGGACGTCGAGGGCTGCGGCGGCAGTGTGTCGAGGTAGGCGGACACGGCATCCATGTCGATGCGCGCGCCTTCCAGCTCCAGCCGCGACACCGTGGTTTCGCCGCCTAGCAGCGTGCGCCAGGGCAGCACCAGCTTGCCGCGCGATGCCACGATCAATGGCGTGCCGGAGCCGCGTGCGCGCAGGGTAAGGCCTTCCAGTTCCAGAGCGGGTTTCGGCCACAGCGTGGGGCTGGCCGGATTGGCCAGCCCGAGGTCGAGCCCGGCGGCCTCCGCGCGCGACTGCAGCATGGCGGTGAACCGTTCGGGCTGCAGCACCACGTACATGGCGATCAGCGCGGCAAGCAGGAAAACGACAAGCAGGCCGGCAACGGCGAGCAGGCCGATCCGCAGTCGACGGGTCACGAAGTCGACCTTTGCGCCATGCCTGTCATCAGCCGCCGAGGTTGGCCGGGAGCAACCCGTCGACGAAGGCGGCCGCATCGAACACGCGCAGGTCGGTGGCGGTTTCGCCGAGGCCGACGTAGCGGATCGGCAGGCCGAACTCGCGGGCCAGCGCGAACATGACGCCGCCCTTGGCGGTGCCGTCCAGCTTGGTCACCACCAGGCCGGTGACGCCCGCCGTGTCGCGGAACTGGCGCAGCTGGCTGATCGCGTTCTGGCCGGTGGTGCCGTCGATCACCATCAGCACCTCGTGCGGCGCGCCACCATCCAGCTTCTTCATCACGCGGACGATCTTGCCCAGCTCGTCCATCAGGCCGCCCTGCGTATGCAGGCGCCCGGCGGTGTCGGCGATCAGCACCTGCGTGCCACGCGAGCGCGCCGCCTGCAGGGCATCAAAGATGACGCTGGCGGAGTCAGCATCCTGGCCCTGCGAAACCACGGGCACCTTGTTGCGGTCGCCCCATGTTTTCAGCTGCTCGACGGCGGCGGCGCGGAAGGTGTCGCCGGCAGCCAGCATCACGCCGCGGCCCTCGTCCACGTAGCGACGCGCCAGCTTGCCGATGGTGGTGGTCTTGCCCACGCCGTTGATGCCGACGGTGAGGATCACGAAAGGCGTGTGGGTGGAGACGTCCAGCGGGCGCTCCACCGGCTTGAGCAGGGCGACCAGCTCGTCGCGCAGGGCCTTGAGCATGACGCCCGCGTCGGCGAACTCGCGCTTGTGCATGCGCTTGCGCAGGCCTTCGACGAGCTGGGTGCTGGCGTCGACGCCCACGTCGGCGGTGATCAGGGCGGTTTCCAGCTCGTCGAGCAGGTCGTCGTCGAGCTTGGGGTGGCGCACGAACAGCGAGCCCAGGCTCTTGGCGAAGCCGCTGCCGGAGAGGCGATCGCGCCAGCTACGCCTGGCGGCGGTTTCCGGTACGGGATCGGCCTCGCGTGCGGCCTCGACCACTACGGCCGGCTCGGCCGCAGGTTCTACCTCGGGGGCTTCCGGCTCGGGCGCGACCGTCTCGGCCAGCGCCTCGGCGACCAGGGTGCCCAGGTCGGTAGCGGCCGGATCGGCGGTGCGATCGACTCGGTCGTCCGTGGCCGGGGCGTCCGTCGGGGCGGGGTCGGCGGGCTTCTTTTTCCAGAACTTGAGCATTGCGCGAGGGATTCAAAGACAATGGGCGAATGCTAGCACTCCCGCCCACACTGGCCGCTGAGCGATGACCGCCACCGGCCGCATCCGCATCATCGGCGGAACCCTGCGCAACTCCCGCCTGGCCGTCCCCGAACTGCCCGGGCTGCGGCCTACCGCCGAGCGTGTGCGCGAAACCCTGTTCAACTGGCTGCAGCCTGTGCTTGCCGGGTCGCGCTGCCTGGATGCCTTCGCCGGTACGGGCGCGCTGGGCATCGAGGCCCTGTCGCGCGGCGCGGCGGCGGTGACCTTCGTCGAGCGCGACACGCGTCTGGCCGCGGCGCTGCGGGACAACCTGTCGCGCCTGAAGACAGCGGGGGAGGTGATCGGCGACGACGTGGCTCGCCGGCTGAAGGGCCCGGCCACCCCGTTCGACGTGGTGTTCCTGGACCCCCCGTTCGCGCTGGCCGCCTGGGCGGATACGGCGGCCCTGCTGGAGGCCGGCGGCTGGCTGACCCCCACGGCATGGATTTATGTCGAGGCCCCGCGCGAGGCCTCCTTCACGTTGCCCGACACATGGCGTCCGCACCGCCAGGGCCATGCCGGTGAAGTCGCCTACGCCCTCTATCGCCGCGCCCCGGCCGATCCGTTAAGCTAGCCCGCGATTTCCCTGACCTTAGTGTCCATGACTCCTGCGCCGGCCAATCCGCGACTTGCCGTCTATCCCGGCACGTTCGACCCCATCACGAACGGTCACGCCGACCTGGTGTCGCGTGCTGCCCCGCTGTTCGACCGCATCGTGGTCGCGGTGGCGGAAAGCCGCAACAAGGGCCCGGGCTTCAGCCTGGGCGAGCGTATCGCCCTGGCGCGGCTGGCCCTGGCCGACCTGCCGAACGTGGAGGTGCGCGGTTTCGACTGCCTGCTGGCCCACTTCGTCACGGAAATCGGTGCCGGCGTGATCCTGCGCGGGCTGCGTGCCGTGTCCGACTTCGAATACGAATTCCAGCTGGCCAGCATGAACCGTCACCTGATTCCCCAGGCCGAGACGCTGTTCCTGACCCCGGCTGAGCAGTACAGCTTCATTTCCTCCTCGCTCGTGCGTGAAATCGGTCGCCTGGGTGGCGATATTTCCGGCTTCGTGCATCCGGCGGTGCAGCAGGCCATGCGCCAGCGCTGGCGCAACTCTTGAAACCAAAGGTGATCATCATGCGTAAGTTCGTCCTCGCCGCGTCCGTGGCCCTGACCGCCGCCCTGGCCCTTTCCGCCTGCAACAAGTCGGAAGACGCCGACCAGGCAGCCACGCAGCAGGAAGCCGCCGTCGCCAAGCCTTCCAACCCGACCGATACCAAGGCCTGGAGCCAGTACTTCGGCCAGATCGTGCGCAAGAACATGGAAGGCATGACGGCCGACCGTCCGTTCCCGTACTTCGTGCCGGCCGGTGACGACCAGAACGGCCAGGACGGCCGCGCCCGCCAGCTCGAGAACGTACAGGGCACCGTGGCCCGCGGCGTAACGCCGGGCAACATGCTGGTGTTCGGCGGCCCGGAGTCGACCAAGACCGCCGACCTGATCGTCGAAGCGTTCAAGGGTGCCAATGCGGGCTCGTTCAAGAACGTCATCGTGCTGTTCATCGGCGACCAGGCCGACCAGCAGCGTGTCACCGACGCCCTGAACCCGACCGGTGCCACCGTCCGCTTCGTGCAGATGTAAAACGGCCCGCCTACCGGTCCGTGATGAAGAAGGCGCCGCACCCGCGGCGCCTTCTTCCGTTATGGGGGTAAAATGCCACCATGTCCCTGATCATCCTCGACACCTGCGTCAACTGCGACGTCTGCGAGCCCGTGTGCCCCAACAAGGCCATCTCCTTGGGCGAGCAGTACTACGTGATCGACCCGGACCTCTGCACCGAATGCGTCGGCCACTTCGATAACCCGCAGTGCGTGGAAGTGTGCCCGGTGGAGTGCATTCCCCACGACCCGGATCGCGTGGAAACCGAGGACCAGCTGCGGCTTAAGTACGAACACCTGATGGCCAGGGCCGCTTCCTGAGACCCGCCAGGGCGCCATGCGGTACCCTCGTGGGCAGAGAATTTTCCTGTCCGGAGACAACATCCATGGTCCATGCTCCGTCATGGCGCGTGCTCGTCGCGAGCCTCGTCCTTGTCCTCGGTGCCGGTACGTCCGCCGCCAGGGACACCGCCACGGCCTCGCGCGGCCCCGGTCACGCGGCTATCGCCAGCGCCAATTTCCTCGCCACCAACGCCGGCTTCGAAGTGCTGGGCAAGGGTGGCAACGCCTTCGACGCTGCCGTGGCGGTCTCGGCTACGCTGGCCGTGGTGGAGCAGCAGAGCTCCGGCATCGGCGGCGGCTTCATGGCGCTGCTGCATCGCGCGTCGGACAACCGCGACGTGTTCATCGATGCGCGCGAGGCCGCGCCCAAGGCCGTGGACATGAAGGCCTACGTCGGTACCGACGGCAAGCCCAACCGCGACACTTCGACCAACGGCCCGCTGTCGTCAGGCATTCCCGGTGAGCCGGCCGGCCTGGTGTGGATGGCCGAACACTACGGCAAGCTGCCGTTGTCCACGTCGCTGGCGCCGGCCATCCGCATCGCGCGGGAAGGCTTCCAGCCGGATGCGCGCTTCCTCGGTGCCATCGAGGATCGCCAGGCGGTGCTGTCGCGTTACCCGTCTTCCGCGGCGATCTACCTGCCAGGCGGGTCGGTGCCGTCGCCGGGTTGGACATTGCGCCAGCCCGACCTCGCCAACACGCTCGAGCGCCTTGCCACCAAGGGCCACGACGGCTTCTACAAGGGCGAGACCGCGAAGCTGCTGGTGTCGTCGTCGCGTGCGGCGGGTGGCAACTGGACAGCGGCCGACCTGGACGCCTACAAGGTCAAGGAGCGCCAGCCCCTCACGGTGAACTACAAGGGGTTCCGTATCGTCACGGCGCCGCCGCCGTCCTCCGGCGGCGTGGCCATCGCCGAGGTGCTGAACATCCTTTCCGGCTTCGACCTGACCAAGCTCGACATGGCGCACGCCACGCACCTCACCATCGAGGCCATGCGCCGGGCGTTCCGTGACCACAACGAGTACCTGGGCGATCCGGACTTCGTGAAGATGCCGCTCGACATGCTGCTGTCGCCGTATTACGCCGACGGCCTGCGCGCGACGATCTCCCCGGACAAGGCCACCCCCTCCGACCTGCTGCCCACCTCCATGGCGCCGGAGCCGGGCATGCACACCACGCATTTCTCGGTGATCGATGCCGACGGCAACATGGTGGCCTCCACGCTCACCGTCAATCTCGAGTTCGGCTCGGCCTTCGTCGCAGGCGGCACCGGTGTGGTGCTCAACGACGAGATGGACGATTTCGCGCTGGTGCCAGGACAGCCGAACGCATTCGGCCTGCGCGGCGCACTGGCCAATGCACCGGCCCCCGGCAAGCGCATGCTCTCGTCGATGTCGCCCAGCTTCGTGTTCGGCACGGACCGCACGGCGGTCATCGGCTCGCCCGGCGGCTCCACCATCATCACCCAGGTGCTGGAAGGCATCCTCGCTTTCGTCGACGGCAAGAGCGCGTCCGAGATTGCCGCGCAAAAGCGCTATCACCACCAGTACCTGCCCGATCGCGTGGACGTGGAAGCCGGTGTGTTCGACGATGCCACCACGAACACACTGACCGACATGGGCCATGTGCTGAAGAACCGCTCGCCGTGGGGGTTCATGAACGTGGTGACCTGGGACCACCGCACCGGCAAGCTCGATGCCGCCAGCGATCCGCGGCGTCCGTCCGGCCTGGGCAAGGTGCAATAGGAGCACGCATGAAGCTGTGGTCGCTGATGGGCAATTCGCAGAAGCTGGACGGCGGCGCCATGTTCGGCAACGCCCCTCGCGCGCTGTGGTCGCGCTGGGCCGAGCCCGACGAGCACAACCGCATCCGCCTCGCTTGCCGCTGCCTGCTCGCGGCTGGGCTGGATGGCCGCAACGTGTTGTTCGAGACGGGCATCGGTGCGTTCTTCGAGCCCGCCATGCGCGAGCGTTATGGCGTGATGGAAGACCGGCACGTGTTGCTGGAATCGCTGGCGGAGGCAGGCTTTCGCCACGAGGACATCGACGTGGTGGTGCTGTCGCACCTCCATTTCGATCATGCCGGCGGGCTGCTGGCGCCCTGGGCGGATGGTGAGCCGGCACGGCTGCTGTTTCCCAACGCGCGCTTCCTCGTCGGTGCCGCGCACTGGGCCCGTGCGATCGATCCGCATCCGCGCGATCGTGCCTCGTTCATTCCGGACATCGTGCGGTTGCTCGACGAGAGCGGCCGGCTCGAGCTGGTGGAACCGGGCGCTACGACCTCGCTGGGCGAGGCCGTGCGCTTCGAGTTTTCCGAAGGACACACGCCGGGACTGATGCTGGCCGAAGTGGGCGGCCTGGCCTTCTGCGCCGACCTGATCCCGGGTACGGCGTGGGTGCACGTGCCGGTGACGATGGGCTACGACCGCTGGCCCGAGAAACTGATCGACGAGAAGAAGGCCTTCCTCGACGACAAGATCGCGCGCGGGGTGAAGCTGTTTTTCACTCACGACGAACACTGCGCCGCAGCCACGCCTGTAAAAGACGATAAAGGCCGCTACCTCGCGGCCGATATGCTGGAGAGACTTGCCGGCGTCGATAGCCAGGCGGGTGCGATACGGGAATCGGGATGCGGTCCAGACACACGATGAAACACACCGGCTTGGCCTGGGCGTCGCGGCTGGCCGGTGCGGCGTTGCTCCTGGTCGGGCTGGGTCTGATCGCCTGGAACGAACGGCGTGTCATGGATTACGGCACCGCCGTCGCCCGCCATGGTGGCCCGGCGGTGCTCGACCTGGGCGCGAACGGGCGACCCTCCGCAGGGCAATACGGCGCGCTGAGCCGCGTGACCGGCGTCCCGAAGATCATCGATGCACCGCGCGACCCTGACTTCAACGTGCGCGTCGAGTCCACTGTGCTGGTGCGCCATGTGGAGATGTACCAGTGGCGCGAGATCACCGTCGGTGGCGTCACGCACTACGAGGTGGATTGGGTCGATCGCCCGATCGACGCCTCGGCGTTCGCCAAGCCCGCGGGGCACGTCAACCCGGGCGCCTTCCCGATCCAGGGGCGCCAGTTCGAGGCGGGCGAGGTCAGGCTCGGTCATTTCCGGCTGTCCACGCCCATCCTTCGGGCGTTCCCCGGTCGCGTGGATGTCACGCCGGACGAGAAGAAGCTGCCGGCCAACTTCGCTGCCACCTTCCAGCGTGCCGGCCATGCGCTGGTGACCAGCGCCAGGCCCGATAACCCACGCCTGGGCGACCTGCGCATCACCTGGGAAGCCGTGCCCGTGCAATCGATGACCGTGCTGGCCCGCATCGATGGCGACACCCTGGTCCCCGGCACGCCGGTACGGGAGGGAGACGCCGGGTTCGACGTGCAGGTAGGCGTTCGCAGCCTGCTCGATGTCATGCCCGTGCTGCCGCAGGCGCCCGGTGGCGTGACCTGGGTGCGCCTGGCCGCCTTCCTTGCCGCCTCGCTGGGTGCGCTGCTGCTCGCCTGCACCAGCCGCCTGCGCCGTGACGTGCTGTTCGCCGTCGGTATCGGGGCCGTCATCGTCGCGTCCGTGGCCGGTGTGATGTGGATGGCTGGCGACGCGATGGCTGCCAGCGTATGGTTGCTCGTCGCCGTGCTGGGGGCGGGGCTGGCCATCTGGCGCGTGCAGCAACGAACCTCACCGGTACCGAACTGACCTAGGAAGACACGGCATGCGTATCACGGGACTGTATGCGGCGCTGATTGCGCTGCTGATGATGGGACTCGCCATTCGGGTGATAGGGCTGCGCCGACGCACCAGCATCGGCCTGGGCGACGGTGGCAACCGCGCGGTGGCGTGTGCGGCGCGCGCCCATGGCAACGCCGCCGAGTACGTGCCGCTGGCCTTGATCCTGCTGCTGGTGCTGGAGCTCAACCAGACCCTGCCGATGCTGTTGCACGTGTTCGGCATCGTGCTGGTGATCGCCCGCGTACTGCATGCGATCGGGCTCTCGCAGACCCCGGGCGTCTCGGCGGGGCGTGCCATCGGTGCGGGGCTGACCCTGCTGGTGATTATCGCCATGGCGGCGATGCTGATCTGGCAGTACGTCGTCATCCACGTGATCGCGCCGGCGACGCTCTGAGCCGGCGATCAGGCCTCGGCGGTGGCCGAGCCGTCCGCGAACGCGTAGACGTGATCCGCCCAGCTGGTCGCCTCGACATACATGGTGGCCATGGCGGTCACATGCTGCTCGCGTAGCGCGTCTTCGCTTTCCACCTCGCCCTGTTCCCAGTGGCGCACCTGGTCGAGGATGGTGGCAAAGGGCCCGGTACCGTCCAGCAGCGCCTCGCGAATCTCGATGGCCAGGGGCAGGTGCTCCAGTACATAGGCCATCGACGCGTTCATCAAGGTATCCAGCAGCGAGAACAGGCCGGCGGTAAAGGCCATCTCCTGCAATTCGGGCTTGATGCTTCGGGCCAGTTTTTCGCACATGTGCGCGCGCACCAGGGCCAGTCGCAGCAGCTCGGGCGGACGCTCGTCCATGCCCGAAACGGCCATGGTGAAGATCCAGTTGCGCATGCGGTTGACGCCGAAGAACACGGCGGCCTGTTCCACCGATTTCAGCTGGCGGGGCAGGGCGAAGTAGGCGGAGTTGACGCAGCCCAGCAGCTTGTAGCTGAGGATGGCATCGTCGCGGACGATCTTGCCCATCTCGACGGGGCCGTTTTCCGGGTCTTGCAAGGCGCCCATCAGGCGCAGCACACCCAGCTTGCTGGGCGTCAGTCGCGGCATGTCCACCCGCTCCGGACGAAGCAGGTACTTGCCCTGGAAACCGTCGACGTCCTGTTCGGCGTAGTCGACGAAGTTCTCGTGGGTGTCGACTCCGGTGACGATGACCTTGACGCCGAACGCATGCACGTAGTCCATGTGCGCCCGCGCTGCCACCGGGTGTCGGTGGTCCACCGCGATCTTGGCGAACTGGACGATACGCAGCAGGGCATCCACGCCGGCACGGTGTTCCGGGTCGGCGGGGAGGTTGAAATCCTCGAGCATGAACAGGCAGCCGTGGCTTTTCAGCTCACGCAGCTTGGTCAGCAGGGCGTCGTCGCTGCCCACATCGGCGCCGATACTGGCACCCAGGCGCGCGTTGTGACGCAGGATGTCGGCATGCTCCAGCAGCAGCGAGCGCGACATGTGCAGGAAGGCGCGGTTGTCGCGCACCAGGCGCTTGAGGCTGCCGTCGGCGATGGCGCTGAGCGTGGCCTGCGTATGCGCGATGGCAGCCGTCTCGATGTCGGTGCCGGCAGGCCGCGGGAAGATCAGCTCGTAGGCGAACAGCGACTGCTTCTTGTCCAGAATGGGCACGCGGACGATAGGCAGGATGCCATCGTCGTTCACCGCTATCGGCTGGGGGGATGCTGCCATGACTGTCTCGTACGCCGTGTGGTGAACCCGCGGTATCGCGTGTGCCGGGGTGTCAGGCCTGGGCCAGCATCCCGGAACGGAGTCTTACTTTTGTCGCGCCGGTGGGGCCGTAGGTCGAGCCGCCGGGCGCATCGCCGGCCAGCAGGGCCAGGGCCTGGCGAACATGGGCCATGCGCTGTGCCACGATGCGGCCGTTGACGTCGTTGAGCCGACGGCACTCGAGCAGGCGCTCGATGGTCGGCGACCAGCGGGGGTCGTGCAGGCTGTCGATACCGGCGGCGTCGCTGATCTGGCGGCGCTCGACATCGAGTTTCTCGATGTGGTCCAGCAGGCGGCTCTTGGTCCGTCCGGCGACTTCCAACGCGGGCATGTTCGCCTGGTCGAGCGCCATGCGCTCATCGATCAGGCTGGCGTGCAGCGCATCGACGTCACGGGCGAGGTCGCCCATGACGGCGCCTAGCGCCACGTCGAAGTCGGAGGCGGACGTCGGGCTCATGCGCTGCCGGCGCCTCCGATCTGGCCTTCCATCGCAAGAAACTTGCTGGCGATGGCCTGGGCGTCGGGCTTGTAGCTGCCCTCGGCGAGACGCGAGCGGATCTCGTCGACGCGCTTGGCGTCGATGCCGTCGCCGCGACTGGCGGCATCCAGCGCCTTGGCCGAGTCCGTGATCCTGACGCTGTCACCGCTCGGACGAACCGGGCTGGCGTTCTGCGTCGGGGCGGCCGAACCCGTGGCGGCGTTCTGGGTGCGGAGCTGCACCGCCGGCTGCTGGTTAGGAATACCTGGCTTAATGGTGTTGGTCATGGTTTTTCCTCGGATCTGTTGTCCCTCAAGATCCTTATCGGCGGTCCGTCGGAGAACTTTAACTGGCGCGGTGTCGGAAATGTGACGCGGTCGGGCTTTTGCTCAGGGTAGCACCGCGACCAGGCCCGGGCCCCGCACCACGGCATCCAGCACCTTGCCCGACGAGGCGTTGCGCACCTTCAGCCGCGAGCCGGTGTCCCCGGCCCCCATGGCCACGCCCTCGGCACGGATGACCACGCCCTCGACGCTGGCCTCCATACTGACGGCGTCGCCGATGCGTACGGCCTGGCGGCCGGCCAGCATGCCCGGCGTCAGCACGGTGCCGGCGTTGACCGGGCGCGCCAGGGCCCGTCCACCGGCCTGCTCCAGGTCGGCGATATAGCCATAGGCCAGCGTAGCGACGTCGCGTTCTTCCGTATGGACATCGGTAGCGCCCAGCCCGTCGCCGCGTGCCAGCGGATGGCTGCTGACGAGTACCGGGGCGAAGAGCTTGACCATCACGGGCACCCTCACCGTCCAGCCACCCGGCATCGGGCAGCGCACGGTGACACTGACGCGCGCGTTCAACGGGCGATTGCCCGGCAGGGACGCATCCAGGGGTGATGGGCAGTCGGCCAGGCGCAGCCGGCTGTCCAGCGGCGCGGCCTCCAGCACCATGCGGGTGCCGGGCAGCGCGCGGTGGGTCTGCAGCCAGGTCACCGCGGCCTGGCTCACCGCGTCGATCGACTGCGCCGCCGCCGCGGCGAGCGGCCAGCCGCACAGGGTCGCCAGGGCGATCCCGCAGGGCAGGGCGCGACGGATCACGCAGCGCGCTCCGCGAGGGCAGCGGACAGGCCCTGGATCACGGTATCCAGTTCCTTGTTGAGCCCGGCAACCATGTGGCTGGCGTCGGCATGGCGACCTTCGCCCAGCGTGATGGCGAACTGCGAGGCCATCGAGGTGAAGCGCTCGCCGGCGCCGCGGATCCCATCGATCGATACATCCGGGCGGCGCACACGGAGCTGGTCGATGCAGCGCATCAGCGGCGTGGTATCCAGCCAGCGGCGATCGAGGCCGGCCGGGTCGCGCGACGCCAGTTCCACCGCATAGCGGAGGCCCTGGCAGGCTTCTCGGATCATCTGGCTGAGTCCGGCGGCGTCGAGGGCGCCATCGGTCTCGAGGCGGGCGAGGCTGAGGCGATGCGCCAGCACGGCGGCACGCGCCCCGGCATCGGCCTGGCGACGTGCCTCGTTACCGATGCGACCCAGCGACGTCTGCGACGTCTGGATGGCGGCGACGCGAGTGTTCAGTGCGCCCATGCCCTCGCGAGCGGCATCGAGGCTGCCCTGCGCACCGCGCACGGCGGCATCGACGCGCCCCAGCGAGGCCTGCATCCCGGCGATACCGGATTGGGTCTGGTCCAGCCGGCGCAGGCTGTTCTGCACGGCGTCGTCCAGCTGGCCGGAAAACTCGCCGACGGTCTGCGTAACCTGGTCGATCTCGGCGGTGGCCTGCGTGGTCTTCTCGGCCAGCTGCTTCACCTCGTCGGCCACGACGGCAAAGCCGCGGCCGGCTTCACCGGCACGCGCCGCTTCGATGGCGGCATTGAGGGCCACGAGGTTGGTCTGGTGGGCGATGTCCTGCACCGCGGCGGTCAGCTTGCGGATTGCCGTGAAGTATTCGGAGAACTGGGCGTGGTTGCGGCTCATGCCCGACAGGGCGCTACGCAGCAGGCGCAGCTGGCCGTCGAGGTCGCCTGCGGTGGCCTGGCCCTGGTTACCGGACTCGGCCATGCCCGCGACACTGCCGTGCGCGTGGTCGATCGCCGTCGAAATCCTGGCGCTGGCCTCCGTCAATCGACCGGCGGTGTCGCGTGCGCCCTCGAGGTTGCCCACCAGATCTTGCAGGCTGACGCCCAGCGCCTGCGCGTTGGTCAGCACCATGCCCTGCTGCTCGATCGCCTGGATGGTGGTGGCCGGCGGCGTTCGCGGCACCTCGGCAGGCCTGAGCAAGGCGCCGAGCGCGCTGGCGGCCGCCGGGTACTGGGCGGAGAGGGCGCTGACTCGTGCGGCGTCGCCCGTAGCGGCGGCGTTGGCGAGGAGGCGTACGTGCTGGCTCCAGAGGAGGGTCATGATTTCGCTTTCGCTTGGTCGGATGGTCGCCCCTAGTAATCGTCCAGGAGCCGTCGTTCTTGAGCCAAGCAATCCGCGTGCCACCTTTGACCCTTAGCGTCTTGGAGCAAGAGCCGGCGGGTGCCACCCTCGGGGCCACGCCTGCGGCGACCCGCTAGGGAAGGGCCGCTCCGCGGCCGTTTATTGATTGCCCTACGGGCCGGGTCGGGCTTCGAACGGGGGTTTCCGATTCGACCTCCTGTCTCAGCGGAAACGGCCGGCCGTCCTGGCCGGCCCCCTTCGGGCCTTGTCCGTTCGAACCCCTCGCCTGCGGCTACCGACCCCGAGGGTGGCACCCGCCGGCTCTTTCGACGACTGAGGTGGCGTGTGGGCGAGCACAGAGCCAGGTTTCGCTTCGTTGCTGGGAACGCTCGCCTGCCTGTTGCGCATGGCATCGGTCGCCTTAGATACGTTGAGGGTTCGCGCACGTGCGTGCGCTCCTACCCGGACGGCAGATCAGGCGTTGCATATGCCACAACCGGCACTACCCCTGGGGTAGGAGCGCACGATGTGCGCGAAAAGCCAACGAAGCGGCGACGCCACACCCTGCACGTCTGCGGTCGCTCGCGTAACAACCTGCCTCAGTCTGGGGAAGAGCCGGCGGGTAGCCCCCTCGGGGCCGGTAGCCGCAGGCGAGGGGTTCGAACGGACAAGGCCGCGTAGCGGGGCCGGCCAGGACGGCCGGCCATTTTCGCTGAGCCATGGATGGCGAATCGAAAATCCCCGTTCGGAGCCCGACCCGGCCCGTAGGGCAATCGATATACGGCCGCGGAGCGGCCCTTCCTTGACGGGTCGCCGCAGGCGTGGCCCCGAGGGGGCTACCCGCCGGCTCTTGTCCGAAGCCAGCATGCTCCTGCTCCAAGACGCCAAGGCTCTCGCTCCAAAGCCCCACACGGCTCAAGCAAACCGCCCCGCCGCCGATACGCTCCGCGACACCCCCTTTCGCAAGCCCAGGCACGACATGGCCCGCCCGCTGCTCGACACCGTCGAAACCTTTACCCGCCTGGCCGGACACAACCGCGTGGCCATGCTGCTGTTCCGCCTGGGCGACCGCCAGGCGTTCGGCATCAACGTGTTCAAGGTGCGCGAGGTACTGCGCCGCCCGCGTCTGGAGCGCATGCCCAGCATGCACGAGCTGGTTTCGGGCAGCTTCGACTACCGCGGCCAGACCATTCCGGTGGTCGACCTGGCCGCGGCCATGGGCTACCCGCCGCTGGCCGACGTCGCCAGTGCGCACCTGATCGTCACGGAGTTCAACCGTTCCGTGCAGGGCTTCCTCGTCTCCGACGTGGATCGCATCGTTCATATCGACGGCTCGAACATGGCCGCGCCGCCGCCGGCCCTGGGCTATGGGGCGCGGGTGAACGCGGTGACCCGCCTCGACGGCGACCTGCTTGCCGTGGTCGATGTAGAGCAGGTGCTGGCCAGCGTGGACCCTCGCGCCGTGGAGCTCTCGGAACGCGTCCAGCAGGCCGCCCACGTACAGCAGGTCGGCAGCCGCCGCGTGCTGGTGGTGGACGATTCCCTGGTCGCCCGCACCCAGATCGTCGACCTGTTCCGCAAGATGGACCTGGAATGCGTGGTGGCGAAGGACGGCAAGGAAGGCCTGGAGAAACTGCGCGAGCTGGCGGCCGGCCCGGCGGCCGATCGTGTCGCGCTGGTCGTGTCGGACATCGAGATGCCGCTCATGGACGGTTACGCGCTCACCCGCGCCATCCGCGAGGAGCCGGGCCTGCGCCATTACAAGGTCCTGCTGCACAGCTCGCTCAGCGGCGTATTCAACGAGGCGATGGTCGAGCGCGTGGGTGCCGACCGCTTCATCGCCAAGTTCCAGCCGGACGTGCTGGCCACGGCGGTACTGGAACTGCTCCCGGCCTGACGTTGACCTGACACGGAGGCCATCGCGCCGCGTCGGAATTCCGGCGCAGCCCTTGGTCGCTCCCCTGCATCACCCCGAAAACGGCGCTACGGCGCCGTTTTTCGTGAAGCCTGCCGCGTGGCACGCGTCTTGCTCAACCCCTCGGGCCAGGATCACCGAGGGGAAAGCCCATGATCGATTCATCCGACAAGCTGTTCGGCGTACACGCCCAGGCCCTTGGCCTGTGGCAGCGCCGTGCCGAGGTCATTTCCTCCAACCTCGCCAACGCCGATACGCCGGGCTTCCTCGCTCGCGACCTCGACTTCAAGAAGGCCATGAGCGCCGCCACGGGTGCCACCGACGGCACCACGCTGCCGATGACGGCGACCGAGTCCGGCCACATCGGCGGCAACCCCGCCGTGGCGCTGGGCGAAGCCAACAAGATGGCCTATCGCGCCGAGACGCAGCCGTCCATGGACGGCAACACCGTCGACACCCAGGTCGAGCAGGCGCAGTTCGCCGCCAACGCCATCCATTACCAGGCGTCGCTCAGCTTCATCAACGCGCAGATCCACACCATGCGCCTCGCCATCACCGGGACCGCCTCATGAGCCTGCTGAAGATCTTCGATGTGGCCGGTTCGGGCATGGCCGCCCAGTCCGCCCGGCTCAATACCACCGCCAGCAACATGGCCAACGCCGACAGCCTGTCGGGCAGCGAGGCCACCGCGTACCGCGCGAAGCAACCCACGTTTGCCGCCGTGCAGCAGCAGGTGGACGGGCAGACGGAAAACGGCGGCGTGCGCACGCTCGGCGTCACCGAAAGCCAGGCTCCCGTGCAGTCGCGCTACGAGCCGGCCAATCCGCTCGCGGACGCCAACGGCTATGTCTATTCAAGCAACGTCAACCCGGTCGACGAGCTGGTCAACATGATCTCCGCGTCGCGCTCCTACCAGAACAACGTCGAAGTCATGAACAGCGCCAAGCAGCTCATGCAGAAGACGCTGGACCTCGGCAAATAAGGCACCCTCCCATGGTCGATTCCCTTACCGGTACTGCCTCCACGTCGTCGTCCTCGACCGCGTCCACCTCCGCCGCGTCCTCGTCCAGCCAGCTGAAGGAGCAGACCCTCAACCAGTCGGATTTCCTGAAGCTGATGGTCACCCAGATGACCAACCAGGACCCGACCAAGCCGATGGATTCCACGCAGATGGTCGCGCAGATGGCGCAGTTCTCGCAGGTGGCCGCCACGCAGCAGTTGCAGGGCTCGTTCGATTCGCTGTCCACCAACCTCACCGGCGACCAGTTCGTCCGTGCGGCGTCGCTGGTCGGCAAGGATGCGCTGGTGCCCTCCACGGCGGCCAAGCTCGAGGGAAGCGCCATGAGCGGCGCGGTCAACGTGGGCAGCTCCGGCACCTACGTGAACGTCCAGATCAAGGACGCCTCCGGCAACGTGGTGCGCAACATCCCGATGGGGCAGCCGGATGCCGGCCTGCAGACCTTCGCCTGGGACGGCAAATCCGACGACGGCACGCAGCTGGCCGACGGCGTGTACCAGATGTCCGCCACTTCCGGCGGCACCGCGATCAATACCTTCGTTCGCGGAAAGGTGGAAGGCGTCGGCGCTTCGGGCACCGACGGTACCTACGTGCAGGTGGCCGGCTACGGCGGTGCCCTGCTCAGCCAGATCGCACAAATCCTGTAACTCCAGCAAGGAATACCCACCATGCCTTTCGATATCGCCCTCAGCGGCATCAACGCGGCGTCTTCCGACCTGGAAGTCACCGCCAACAACATCGCCAACGTCAACACCGTCGGCTACAAGGGCTCGCGCGCCGAGTTCTCGCAGGTCTACTCGGTGGCCGGTGAAAACCTCTCCGCCACCGCGGCCGGCAGCGGCGTTCGCCTGACCAACATCGCCCAGCAGTTCGGCGACGGCAATGTCACCCAGACCGGCAACTCGTACGATTTCGCCCTGAGTGGCGCGGGCTTCTTCACGCTGCGCGATGCCTCCGGCTACTCGTACTCGCGCGCGGGCAACTTCCATCCGGACGACAACGGCAACATCGTCAACGCCACCGGCCAGAACCTGCAGGTCTACCCGCCGACCGCCACCGGCGGCTTCGACATCAGTGCCCTGAAGGACCTGAAGATCACCACGGGTACCAGCGCGGCCAAGGCATCCGGCACCGTGGGCCTGACGGCCAACCTGTCCTCGTCGGACACGGTCAAGACCGCTGCCTTCGATCCCACGAACGACCAGAGCTACAACTATGTGTCGACCTTCCAGTCGTACGACTCGCTGGGCGCGACGCATACCACCAACGTCTATTACGTCAAGGACGCGACCACGCCCAACTCGTGGAACGCCTACATGACCCTGGACGGCACCCAGGTCGGTACCGCGCAGCCGTTGACCTTCAGCTCGGGCGGTTCGCTGACCACGCCGGCCAACGGCAAGCTGAACTTCGGTGCGGCCACGCCCAACGCCGGCGCGGCGCCGATCAACCTGTCGGTCGACATGACCAAGGTCACCCAGTTCGGCAGCTCGTACTCCACCTCGGCGATCACCAACGACGGCTTCGCCGCCGGCAAGTTCTCCAAGATCGACGTGTCCAAGGACGGCACGGTCTCGGCGGTCTACACCAACGGCGTGTCCACGCCGATGGGCCAGCTGGCCATCGCCACGTTCGCCAACAACCAGGGCCTGCGCCAGCAGAACGACACCAACTGGGTGGCCTCGGTCGATTCCGGCCAGCCGATCCGCGGCGTGGCGGGCTCCGGTGACGTGGGCTCGGTGCAGGCCGGCTCGCTCGAGGCGTCCAACACGGCCGACCTCACCGCCCAGCTGGTCAACATGATCAAGGCGCAGCGCAACTACCAGGCCAACGCCCAGGTCATCTCGACCGACAACACGTTGACTCAGACCATCATCAACATCCGCAACTAAGCGGGGGCCTAAGCCATGGATCGTTCCGTCTATGTCGCCATGACCGGGGCCTCGCAGATCATGCGGGCCCAGGCCGAAGTGGCGCACAACCTGGCCAATGCCAACACGGCCGGCTTCAAGGCCGAGCTGTCGGCGTTCCAGAGCATGCCCGTGAAGGGCGACGGCCTGCAGACGCGGATCAACGGCGTCGCCCAGGGCACGGGCTGGGACACCACGGCCGGCCAGCAGATGCACACCGGCAACGACCTCGACATCTCGGTGCAGGGCGACGGCTGGATCGCCGTGCAGACCCCGGACGGCACTGAAGGCTACACGCGGGCGGGCAACCTCCGCGTGGACGCCGACGGATTGTTGACGGACATGCGCGGCAATGCCGTCCTCGGCGGCGGCGGCCCGATCACCATCCCGCAGTCCACCAGCGTGAAGATCGGCTCGGACGGCACGATTTCCGTCGTGCCGCTGGGTGAAAGCCCGGCCACGGTGGCCACCACGGACCGGATCAAGCTGGTCAACCCGGGCAACGACCAGCTGACCTATGCCAGCGACGGCCTGATGCACATGAAAGACGGCTCCCAGGCGCCGGCCGACGCCAACGTCAAGGTGGTCAACGGCACCCTGGAATCCAGCAACGTCAACCCCTCCGACGTGCTGGTGAAGATGATTTCCCTGTCCCGCGAATTCGAAATGCAGGTCCGATCGATCAAGACGGCGGACGAAAACGCCCAGTCGGCATCGAAATTGCTACAGGTGGGTTAACCCCCACCAGGCGACGCAAAACCGTCACCGGTATGTAGAGCGCCAACGCGCAGGAGTCAACGATGTTCACGTCCCTCTGGATCGCCAAGACCGGCCTCGACGCTCAGCAGACGAAGATGGACGTCGTCTCCAACAACCTGGCCAACACCAACACCACGGGCTTCAAGCGCGCCCGCGCCGAGTTCGAAGACCTGTCCTATCAGAACCGTGGACAGGCCGGCGCCCAGACCACCGAGCAGACGCAGTCGCCCACGGGCTTCATGATCGGCACTGGTGTGCGCGTGGTGGGCACCCAGAAGATGTTCGAGCAGGGCGGCGTGCAGCAGACCGACAACCCGCTGGACGTGCGCATCGACGGCCGCGGCTTCCTCCAGGTGACCTTGCCCGACGGCACGGTCGGCTACACCCGTGATGGCTCGCTCAAGCGCGACCAGGACGGCCAGATGGTCACCAACGACGGTTACCCGCTGGAGCCGTCCATCACTATTCCCGCCAATGCCTCCACCGTGACCATCGGCACCGACGGCACCGTGAGCGTCACCGTGCAGGGCTCGGCCGCCGCGCAGAACATCGGCACGATCCAGCTGGCCGACTTCGTCAACCCCGCCGGCCTCCAGCCCAAGGGCGACAACCTCTACGTGGAAACCGCGTCCAGCGGTGCGCCGCAGACCGGCACCGCTGGCCTCAATGGCCTGGGCACGCTCAACCAGAACAGTCTCGAAACCTCGAACGTCAACGTCGTCGAGGAGATGGTGAACATGATCGAGACACAGCGCGCCTACGAGATGAATTCGAAGGCGATCACCGCATCCGATCAGATGCTCCAGACCATCACGAACAAGACCTGAGACACGTCATGAATCGCACCTTCGCCCGCGTTTTCTCTGCCGCGCTGCCGCTGGCCCTCCTGGGTGGCTGCGCCATCGTGCCGCCCACGCCGCGGCCGATGTACACCGCCACGCTGCCGGAAGACCCGACCGCGCAGCCGCGCGCCACGGGCTCGATCTATGCCGACCAGCAGTCGATGGAACTCTTCGCCGACCCGCGTGCGCATCGCATCGGCGACATCCTGACCATCACGCTGGTGGAATCCACCCAGGCCAGCAAGAAGGCCAAGACCAATACCAGCAAGAAGAACGGCAACACCATCACCTCGCCCACCCTGCTGGGCCAGGGCCTGCGCATCGGTGGCAACACGGCCGACAGTTCGCTGGCCAGCAACAACGCCTTCACCGGCGACGGTTCCAGCGAGCAGAGCAACCAGCTCACCGGCGAGATCACCGTTACCGTGGCGCAGCGCCTGTCCAACGGCGCGCTGGTGGTGCGCGGTGAGAAATGGCTGACGATCAACCAGGGCGAGGAACTGGTGCGCATCTCCGGCATCGTGCGCCCGCAGGACATCGGCAACGACAACATCGTCGCTTCCAGTCGCGTGGCCGACGCCCGCATCGAATACGTGGGCAAGGGCACGCTGGCCGACTCGAACACGCGCGGCTGGCTGTCGCGGTTCTTCGATTCCAAGTGGATGCCGTTCTGATGAAGGCCCTGCCGCGCTTCCTCACCCTCGTACGCAGCGCTGCCATCGTGCTCGCGCTGGGCGCCGTGCTGCCCGCCCACGCCGATCGCATCCGCGACCTGGTGCAGGTCGGCGGCGTGCGCAGCAACCAGCTGATCGGCTACGGCCTGGTGGTGGGCCTGGACGGCAGCGGCGACCAGACCAGCCAGGCGCCCTTTACCACGCAAAGCCTGGAAAACATGCTGCAGCAGTTCGGCGTCAACGTGCCAGCCAACGTGCGTCCGCAGCTGAAGAACGCCGCGGCGGTCACCATCACGGCCGACCTGCCGCCGTTCGCCAAGCCGGGCCAGCGCATCGACGTCACCGTGGCCTCCATCGCCAACGCCAAGAGCATTCGCGGCGGCCAGCTGCTGATGTCGCCGCTCAAGGGCGCCGACGGCCAGGTCTATGCCATCGCGCAGGGCAGTGTCATCGTTGGTGGTGTCAGCGCCCAGGGCAAGAGCGGCTCCAGCGTCCAGGTCAACATTTCTTCCAGCGGCCGCATCCCGGGCGGCGCCAGCATCGAGCGCAGCGTGGCCTCGTCGTTCGACAAGGGCGGCGACCTCATGCTCAACCTCAACACGGCCGACTTCACCACCGCGGCGCGCATCGCCCAGGCGGTCAACCAGAACTTCGGCGCCGGCACCGCCAACGCCATGGATTCCGGCTCTGTCGCCGTGCGCGCGCCGATCGATCCCTCGCAGCGCGTGGCCTGGTTGTCCACCATCCAGTCACTGGAAGTGACCCCGGGCGACGCGCCGGCGCGGATCATCATCAACTCGCGCACCGGTACGGTGGTGATCGGTTCCGACGTGAAGGTGGGCGCCGCAGCCGTGGCCCATGGCTCCATCCAGGTGACCATCAGCGAGCAGCCGCAGGTCAGTCAGCCGGGCGCGTTCAGCCGCGGCCAGACGGCCGTGGTGCCGAGCAGCCAGGTGGCCGTCAGCGAAGACGGCGGGCACATGTTCAAGTTCGGTCCGGGCACCAGCCTCGACGCCATCGTTCGGGCCGTCAACCAGGTCGGCGCGTCGCCGAGCGACCTCATTTCCATCCTGCAGGCACTCAAGGAATCCGGTGCCCTGCATGCCGAGCTGGTGGTGATCTGACATGGTAACCGCGGTCGACAACCTGAAACTTGGCACCTACACGGATATGTCCGGGTTCGCGGGGCTGCGTTCGGCCGCGCAGAAAGACCAGTCGTCCGCACTGCCGGTCGTGGCGAAGCAGTTCGAATCGATCTTCACCCAGATGATGCTGAAGTCCATGCGCGACGCCAGTTCGGCGATGGGCGACGACATCATGGGCTCGCAGGCTGGCAATGCCTACCGCGACATGTTCGACAAGCAGCTGTCGGTCACCTTGTCGCAGGGCAAGGGCATCGGTATCGCCGACATGCTGATCCGTCAACTCGGCGGCGCACAGTCGGCCCAGGGCGGCTCCACCGACAACGCCCTGTTCGCCGGCGTCACCGGCGCGGCCAGCACGGCCGACGCCGTGTCGTCCAAGTCCGATCAGGACAGCGGGTTGATGAACTCCCTCGAGCGCATCCTGGGCAACGCCGGCAAGGCGGTGGGTGACGGCGCCAGTGCCGTGGCCAGCGCGGTGGGCAAGCTGACCATCGGTTCGCCGGAGGAATTCGTGCAGAAGCTGGCGCCGCATGCCATCGAGGCGGCGAAGAAGCTCGGGGTGTCGGTGCGCGCGCTGCTCGCCCAGGCGGCGCTGGAAACCGGCTGGGGCAAGCACATGCCCGCGCAGGGCAGCACCACCAGCTTCAACATGTTCGGCATCAAGGCCGGCAGCAGCTGGGACGGCAAGCGCGTCAACGTGCCTACCCTCGAATACGAAAACGGTGTGGCGGTGCGCAAGAAGGACAGCTTCCGCGCCTACGACTCACCGTCGGATTCGTTCAAGGACTACGCCGACATGGTCGCGAACAGCCCACGCTATGCGGACGCGGTGGGCCGCGGTGATGACGTCAAGGGGTTCGCCAAGGCGCTGGTCGATGGCGGTTACGCCACCGATCCCAGCTACGCGCAGAAGCTTGCTGCCATTGCCAACGGTCCGGTGATGAAGCAGGCGCTGGCCGCCCTCGAACACATCGCCGCCGAACTGTAAGGAAGGAATGCAACGATGGCCGATCTGCTCTCCACAGGTGTTTCAGGGCTGCTTGCCTCGCAAGTGGGTCTGTCCACCGTCGGACACAACATCAGCAACGTCAACACCGCGGGTTACACGCGGCAGACGACGTCGTTCAATGCACGCACACCCGAATACAACGGCGGCTTCTACGTCGGCCAGGGCGCGGATGCGGTCAGCGTGCAGCGCGCCTACAGCCAGTTCCTCACCCAGTCCATGTGGTCGGCCAACTCGGGCCAGTCGCGTGCGTCCCAGTACGCCACGCTGACGGCCTCGGTAAACAACGTGGTCAGCGGCTCGGCCAACCTGCAGACGGCGCTGGACGGTTTCTTCGGCGCGGTCAGTGACGTCGCCAACGCGCCGGTGGATACCGCCAGCCGGCAGGCGCTGCTCGGCAAGGCCAGCACGCTGGTGTCCACGTTCCGGTCGTTGTCCTCGCAGTTCCAGCAGATCGACCAGCAGACCAACACGCAGATAAGCAACGCGGTGGATTCGATCAACGCGTTGACCAAGAGCATCGCCGGCCTCAATGGCCAGATCCAGCAGGGCTACGCCGGCGGCGCGGTACCGAACGACCTGCTCGACGCGCGCGACCAGGCCATTTCCCAGCTGTCGCAGCTGGTGGGCGTCAACGTTACCCAGAACGACAACCACATGGTCACCGTGACGGTGGGCAACGGGCTGTCGCTGGTCAACGGCACCGACTCCGCCAAACTGGCGACGGCGGCCAACGCCTACGATTCCTCGCGACTGGAAGTCACCGGTCCCGGCGGCGCGGTGATCAGCAGCCAGCTGGGCTCGGGCTCGCTGGGTGCCACGTTCGACTTCCGCACCAACGTCCTCGATCCCGCGCGCAACCAGCTCGGTCGGACCGCCATCGCCATGACCGACGCCTTCAACCAGCAGCACGCGCAGGGCATCGACCTCAACGGCGCCGCCGGTGGCAACTTCTTCAACATCGCCAATCCGGCGGTGTTCAACAGCACGACGAACAAGGGCACCGGGTCGATCACGGCGACCGTTACCGATCTATCCAAACTCGATGCCTCCGACTACGTGATGCGTTTCGATGGTGCCCAGTGGACGGCATCGACCACGGCCGGCGTCACGGTACCGATGACCGGCACAGGCTCGTCCACGGACCCGTTCAAGGTGGGTGGCTTGTCGATGGTGGTCGGCGCGGGTGCGGTGGCGGGTGATTCCTTCCAGGTCCAGCCGACCCGCAATGCTGCGGCGTCGATGAGCGTGGCCATCAGCGATACCAGCAAGATCGCCGCATCCGGCCCACTTTCCGCCCTCAAGGGTTCGTCCAACACGGGCAAGGCGACGCTGGGCAACCTCACCGTCACCGATGTCTCCAATCCGGCGTTCAACACCCCGGCCAGCATCGTGTTCACGTCGCCCACCACGTATACCGTCAACGGCGGTGCCGCGCAGACTTACGCCTCTGGCGACACCATCACTGGCAACGGCTGGACGCTAAAGCTTTCCGGCGTGCCCGCCGCTAACGACACGTTTACGGTGAAGCCGGCCGGTACGGCCAGCGGCGACAACGGCAATGCGCTGGCGCTGGCGAATGTTGCCAACAAGGGCATCCTCGACAACGGCGTGACCACGGTGGGCAAGTCGTACAGCCAGCTGATCGCGCAGGTGGGTACGGCCGGTTCGCAGGCCAACACGGCGTTGTCCGCACAGCAGAGCATCCTCGACCAGGCCACCGCGTCGCAGCAGAGCCTGTCCGGCGTCAACATGGACGAGGAAGCCGCCAACCTGCTGCGTTTCCAACAGGCCTATTCCGCGTCCGCCCAGGTGATCACCACGGCGAACACCATTTTCCAGTCCCTCCTGAGCGCGGTGAGAAACTGATGCGTATTTCGACCTCATGGGGTGCCCAGCAGTCCGTCAACAGCATGCTGGATCGTCAATACCAGCTGTCCCAGACGCAGCTTGCGCTGGGCAACGGCAAGGCCATCCAGTCACCGGCCGACAACCCGGCCGCTGCCGCGCGCTCCGTGGACATCAGTTCGGCCAGCGCACAGAACGACCAGTACACGCGCAACATCAATGCGGCGACCACGCGGCTGTCGACGGAAGAAAGCACGCTGTCGTCCGCCGGTAACATCCTCGATCGCGTGCGCACCCTCACCCTGCAGGGCGTCAACGGCACGCAGACCGACCAGTCGCGGCAGTCGATCGCCACCGAACTACGGCAGACGCTCAACCAGCTCGTGGCGCTGGGCAATACGAAAGACGGGCAGGGCGAATACGTCTTTGCCGGCAGCCGCACCACGACGCAGCCTTTTACGATCGACGGCCTGTCGGTCAGCTACGGCGGCGACCAGTCCCAACGCATGGTGGCCGCGGCCGCCGGCCTGCAGGTCGCCACAGGCGACAGCGGCGACGACGTGTTCATGGCGATCCGCGGCGGCAACGGCACCTTCGTGACTTCGGCCGCGGCTGCGAATACGGGCACGGCGGTGGTCGGCTCCACGTCGGTCACCGATGCCACTCAGTGGGACGGCGGCCAGTACTCGGTCAACTTCACGTCGGCCACCACATATGAAGTGCATGACGCCACCAACCCGACCGGGCCGGCGTTGTCCACGGGCACGTATACGGGCGATGTCGGCACGATCAACTTCAAGGGCGCGCAGCTCAACGTCACGGGCACGCCCGCGGCGGGCGACTCCTTCAGTGTGGGTCCGTCCTCCTCGCAGGACGTCTTCTCCACCATCGCGGGCATCATCCAGGCGTTCGAGGCGCCGGGCGGCGGCGCGGGGATGAACAACCAGGTCAACGGGCAGCTGCAGAACCTCGACCAGGCCGCCACCAATTTCATGAACACGCGTACCCGCATCGGTGCGCGCATGAACACGCTGGACCAGCAGTCGGACATCGGCTCGGACGTGAAGCTTTCCTACGACAGCACGCTTTCGGACCTGAACGACCTGGACTACGCCAGCGCCGCCAGCAAGTACACGCAGCAGCAGACGGCGCTGGATGCCGCCCAGCAGGCCTACGTGAAGATGCAGAACCTCTCGCTGTTCAATTACCTGAAGTAGTCGATCGTTCATTCGTAAAACCGTGCGTATGCGTCGAGGCAGGGTGGCCTGCCGATTCCACTTACAAGGTTTCAGTCGATCGGTCCTAAACCCTTTTGGGGTGCTGCCGATAAATTGACTGACGGAGCCTGGGCGTCACCGCAGGCGGGCTCCACAGCAAGAAAGTAGTTGACAGGTAGAAAAAGCTCTCAAGTTTCCTCCCGGCGTGCCGTAAACCTCTCTGAGGCGGAAGGCTTCCTTCACGGAACCCCGCCGGACTACGCCGCACAACCTCCGGCATTTCGGTTCCGCTTAAAAAAGGATCTATCCCATGGCAATGACCATCAACACCAATATCATGTCGATGAACGCTCAGCGTAACCTGAGCGCGTCGCAGACCAAGCTGTCTACGGCCATCGAGCGTCTCTCCTCGGGCATGAAGATCAACAGCGCGAAGGACGACGCCGCCGGCCTCGCCATCTCGACCCGCATGACCACCCAGATCAACGGCCTGAACCGCGCGGTGCAGAACGCCAACGACGGTATCTCGCTGTCGCAGACCACCGAGTCGGCCCTCGACGAAGTCACGAACAACCTGCAGCGCATCCGCGAGCTGGCCGTGCAGTCCACCAACGCGTCCAACTCCTCGTCGGACCGCGCCGCGCTCGACGCCGAAGTGCAGCAGCGTCTGTCGGAAGTCACGCGTATCGCCACGCAGACCAACTTCAACGGCATGAAGGTCCTGGACGGCTCCGCCCAGAACCTCAGCTTCCAGGTCGGCGCGAACGTCGGTGAAGTCATCAACGTCAGCCTCAACCAGGGCATGAAGTCCAACCAGGTCGGCCAGCTGGCCGCCGGTTCCGCCACCCCGTCGCTCGTCGCCACGGCCGCTGTCGCCGGCACCAAGGGCACGACCGTCGCTGGCGCCGCCACGACCAACTTCGACTTCTCGACCACCGCGTCGTCGTTCTCGGTCAACGGTCAGACGGTCACGCTGAACCAGAACTACACCAACGCCGCTGGCCTCGCCACCGCGATCAATACCCAGCTGTCGGCCAACGGTTCCGGCGCGTCGGCCACGCAGACCGGCGGTACGTTCACCTTCACCAATACGGCCAACGGCGCGACCTCGCCGACCGTCGGCGGTGCTGGCGCTGCCGCGCTGTTCGGTACCACGACCTCGACGGCCGGTACGGCCGACGTCGCCGTGGGCGATGCCACGCCGATCACGCTGGCTGCGGGCGACCTGACCCTGAAGATCGGCAGCAACGCCGCTTTCAGTGTCACGGGTACCTTCAAGACCACGCAGGACATGGCTGACGCGATCAATTCCAAGTCCGGCGAAGGCGTCAACGCCTACGTTGCCACCGACGGCTCGCTGAAGTTCTCGTCCGCCTCGGCCATCACGGTCGGCGGCACCAAGGCGGCGGCTTCGGGCTTCACCGCCGGCACGGTTGCTGTCTCCACCACATCCACCCTGGCCGATTCCAGCGTGAAGACGGTCGATGGCGCCAACGACACGATCAACCGCATCGATGCCGCCCTTCAGTCGGTGTCCGACCTGCGCTCCACCCTCGGCGCGGTGCAGAACCGTTTCGAGTCGACCATCTCCAACCTGCAGAACATCTCGCAGAACCTGAGCTCGTCGAAGTCGGCCATTACCGACACCGATTTCGCCCAGGAGACGGCGAACATGTCCTCGGCTCAGATCCTGCAGCAGGCCGGCGTGTCCGTCCTTGCCCAGGCCAACCAGAGCCAGCAGATCGTCACCAAGCTGCTCCAGTAACAGCGGAGACACCGCCGCCCCGGGCCATCCCGGGGTTGGCAGGGTAATTGCTTAGTTGTCCATGGCTGGCTCCATCACGGGGCCAGCCGTCGGCAAATTGGCGCCCAGGCAGTGAGGCGTCTTCACGGAGAGTCTCATGGCCACCGGTTCAACCAGCGTCTCGATCGGCTCCAGCTCCATCGACGTCAACTCGATCGTCACCAGCCTCGTCGCCAAGAAACGCGCGGCCAAAGACAGCCAGATCGCGACGGCGCAAAGCAGTACCACCACCCAGATTTCGGCGATCGGCAATTTCAACTCGTCCCTGACGAGCTTGCAGTCCGCCATCAAGGCGTTGAGCGACGGTACGGCCTTCAAGACACAGAAGACCACGATCGGCGACTCCACCGTCCTTACGGCTACGGCCGACGCCACGGCCAGGCCCAGCGTCTATAACCTCAACGTCACCCAGCTCGCCGCGTCGCAGAAGACCACATCGGTAGCTTTCACCGACGCGAAGACGGCGGTGGGTACGGGTACGCTCACCCTCTCGGTGGGTTCGAACACCATGAGCGTCGATATCGCCTCGCCGGCGAACACGCTGCAGGATGTCCGCGACGCGATCAACAACTCCAAGAGCAACCCCGGCGTCAGCGCCACCATCGTGACCGGTACGGATGGCGCCCATCTCGTATTGACCTCGTTGAATACCGGTGCGGCGAACGCGTTTACCGTCACCTCCAGCGGTGGTGACGGTGGCCTGGCCAAGCTCGACTTCGATCCGGCCACGTCCACCCCGACCATCAAGGCGCAGGACGCCTTGTTCACCATCGACGGTACGGCGGCCAGCAGTCCGACCAACACCACGGCCACGGCGATCGATGGCGTCACGCTGTCGCTGGCCAAGATCGGCAGCAGCAGCGTCACGATCGCCAGGGACACCAGCGCCACCAGCACGGCGATGCAGTCGCTGGTCACCTCGTACAACGCGTTCATTTCGACGTACAGCACGCTGACCAAGTACGACTCGACCAACCAGCAGGTCGGCGCCCTCATCGGCGACGCCACGATCAACTCGATCAAGAACCAGGTGTCCACGCTGCTGGGCTCACAGCTCACCGGCGCCACCGCCAGCCCGCGGTCGCTGAGCGACCTGGGCGTCCAGTTCCAGGTGGACGGCACACTCAAGTACGACGCCACGAAGCTGACGGGCGCGCTGGCGGCCAACCCGTCCGGCGTGCAGGCGCTGCTCAGCGGCAGCAACGGCATCGCGCCCAAGCTGGACGCCCTGATCACCGGCTGGACATCCTCCTCCGGCATCCTCACCCAGCGCACCGAGAACCTGAACCAGAAGGTGAAGGATCTGGCCGCTCAGCAGACCGCCTACGATCGGACCATGACCGACTACTCGACCCAGCTGACCTCGCGATTCGGCGCGCTCGACGCGATGATGACCAAGCTCAGCAACACCAGCAGCTTTCTGACGCAGCAGTTCGATTCGCTGTCCAAATCGTCCTGATCGAAGGACAGGAAACCGACATGGCACTTGGATATTCCCGCGGCGCTGGTGCCTACCAGCAGATCCGCACCGGCGGTGGGCTCGAGCAGGCCGATTCGCATGGTCTCATCACCTTGCTCATGGACGGTGGCCTCGAGCGCATCCGTCTTGCGCAGGCCTGCATGGCCACGGGCAACGTCCCGGGCAAGGGCGAGGCCATCTCCAAGACGATCGAGATCGTCGGCGGCCTGCAGTCGGGCCTGAACCACGAGGTGGCCTCGCCGCTGGTGGCCCAGCTCGACGCCCTCTATGACTACATGAGCCGGCGCCTCCTGCACGCCAACCTGCACAGCGATCCGGACGCCCTCGACGAGGTTGCCCGGTTGCTCGGCCAGATCCGCGCGAGCTGGGTCGCCATCCCCGTCGAGGCGCGGCAGATGGCCGGGGCCGGCGCATGACCGACGCCACGTGGTGCGATCTGCCCCGTGTGCTGGACCTCACCGAGTCCATGCATGCCGCCGCCAGCGAGGGACGCTGGGACGAACTGACCGCCCTCGAGGCCCAGCGCGAGCCCGTGCTCATGCAGGGCAGCATGCGTCCGGCGCCGGAAACCCTCGAATCGCTGAAATCCATCATGTTGCTCGATGGCCTCATCAAGGACCTGGTGGCGGCCGCGCGCGACGAGACCGCCGCGCAGTGGGACGAATCGCGCCGCGTGCGCCGCGCCGTTGCCGCGTATAGTTCGTTCTGACCTACTCATGGCATGGCGGGCGGTCGGATGACTGACGAATCATGGAAGGCTTTTGCCGACCGGGTGGCCTGGGACTCGCGCTTCCATGCCGTCTGCCTGGCCGCCGAACGACCGGACACCACCGAACTGGCCCTGATCAACGACCGTAATGCCAGTGTGCTGGTGGCGGTGTCGGCCCTGATGGACCGGCGTAGCGACACCGGCGAGGACGACAGCCCGCTGACCCAGGAAGTGGCTCGCCTGGACGCCAAGCTCAACGTCCTCATGGAAATCGTCAACCGCCTTCTGCTGCCGCAGGCCGGGCTTCCACCGCGCATTCCCGTCCGCGTGAATGCCGCCGGTGCCGCGCTGCCCTGGGACGGATTGCCGCCGGTTGGCACGCCCGTCATGCTCAAGCTCCACTTCGATGCCTGCCGGGCGTTGCCCCTGGAATTGCCCGGCCTGCGGATGGCCGGTCCCACAGACGGCAAGGGCTTTGTCGCCTTCGACGGCCTCACCGATGCCGTGCGCGATGGCATCGAGCGCCTGGTCTTCCGCCAGCACCGCCGGCAGGTGGCCGAGGCCAGGGCCCACGCGCGGCCCCAGGACGGCTCAGGGGAGTGAAGTGACCTTTTACGTCACGTGACGTTGGAACGTCGCGTGGCGTCCTGCGTCACATTCGTGACGCGTGTTGTCACGGCTGACGTTGGTGCGTCGCTTCACGGGCTCCTCACGCGACATGAAGGGTTTCCTCACGTCGTCTGGCGCCGCTTCCGGACATGGATTGAGGCCCGATAGCGCCGGAATTCCGACGTTGGCACGCTCCTTGATTGATACCTTGCAACGAAGGCGACGGGATTCCATCGCGAACCCGGTCAGGGGCCTTCGATCACATGCAACGTGAGGTATCCCAGGTGAAGTCTTCCAACTTTCTCGTCGTCGAATCCGACGCTTCCCGCGCGGAAGCCGCTGCCTCCGCGCTGGCCTTCCTGGGCTACCGTCCGGTGCTTGCCAGCCGCATGCAGGCCGCCGATGCCGCCGACGGCTGGCGCGGCGCCTATGTCGGCACGGTGGATGACGAAGCCCAACTGGAAGGCTACCTCGCTGCCCTGGGTCGTCACGGTCGCAACCTGCCGCTGCTGGTGTCCGCCGATTCCCCGGTGGCCAGCGCGCTGATCGCCGGCGACGAAGCGCAGACCCAGCATATCGAGCTGATCGAGCTGCCGCTGCGCTACGAGCGCCTGTCCGAAGCCCTGCGTACCCTGCAGGCGCGCATGCAGCCGGTAAATAACAACCTGCGTTTCGTCGGTCAGTCGGGCCCGATGCAGCGCGTCAACGCGCTGATCCGCCAGGTGGCGCCGTTCGATTCGAGCGTGCTGGTGCTGGGCGAGTCGGGTAGCGGCAAGGAGCTGGTCGCCCGCACCATCCATGAATGCTCGCCGCGCCGCGACAAGCCGTTTGTCGCCATCAACTGCGGTGCGATTCCCGCCGAGCTGCTGGAAAGCGAGCTGTTCGGCCACGAGAAGGGCGCCTTCACCGGCGCGATCAGCACGCGCAAGGGCCGCTTCGAGATGGCCGAGGGCGGCACGCTGTTCCTCGACGAGATCGGCGACATGAGCCTGCCGATGCAGGTGAAGCTGCTGCGCGTCCTGCAGGAGCGCGTGTTCGAGCGCGTCGGCGGCAACCGCCCGCAGCGCTGCGACGTGCGCATCATCGCAGCGACCCATCGCGACCTCGAAGGCGCGATCGAGCGTGGCGGCTTCCGTGAAGACCTGTTCTACCGCCTCAGCGTGTTCCCGCTGGAAATGCCGCCGCTGCGTCAGCGCCTGGAAGACCTGCCGGCCCTCATCACCGAGTTCAACCAGCGGCTGGTGCAGCGTGGCCTCACCTCCGTACGCTTCGCGCCCAGCGCCATGGCGGCACTCTGCCGCCATCCGTGGCCCGGCAACGTCCGCGAGCTGTCCAACCTGGTGGAGCGCATGGCCATCCTGATGCCCCAGGGCGAGGTGCGCGGCGCCGACCTGCCGGAGAAATACCGCGGCGCGCTGCCCATCGAGGAAGTGTCCGGTGCCGCGCTGATCGCCATGATGGAAGCCGAGCCCGAGGTGGTGGCCGAAGCCTTCGGCTTCGCGGGTGAGATGGATCCGGCGGTGCTGCCGCAGGGTGGCCTCGACCTCAAGGATCACCTCGCCGGTATCGAGATCGGCCTGATCCGCCAGGCGCTCAACTCGGCCAACGGCGTCGTGGCGCATGCGGCCAAGCTGCTCCGCGTCCAGCGCACCACCCTGGTCGAAAAACTGCGCAAGTACGGCCTTTCCGAGACCGTGCAGGTCGGCTGAGTTCCACCGTCTTGGCACACCTCGTGCATCGGGTGTCGGTAAGCCGATAACGCGTTGGAAAACCGTCATGACCACGATCGATGTGAACAGCCTGCTGCTCCAGATGCGCCGCATCAGCGCGCAGACCGAGATGCCCGCGATCCGCGGCGTCGGCGAGACGGGGCAGGCGGCGAAGGGTTCGTTCGGCGATGTCCTCAAGCAGTCCATCGAGGGCGTGTCGCAGACGCAGGCCAAGGCGGCGCAGATGTCCTCCGCGTTCGAACGTGGCGATCCGGGTATCGATCTGGCGCAGGTGATGATCCAGGGCCAGAAGGCCGATCTCTCGTTCCGCGCCATGACCGAAGTGCGCAACAAGATGGTCGATGCGTACAAAGAAATCATGAACATGTCGGTCTGATCGTCCTGATCACACACGGCACGCGTCACCTCACAGGATTCCGGTTCCCCCATGGCAGATAACGGCGTAGCCAACACGGATAGCAACGCGTCACGGCGCATGGACTCATTGAAGTCCCTGTCGCAGACGCCCGCGGCCCGGCAGCTCTTCATGCTCGCGGGTATCGCCGGCGCGGTGGCCATCGGCATCGCCGCCGTCATGTGGTCGCGCGCACCGAACTACGGGCTGCTTTACGGCGGTCTGGAACAGAAGGATGCCGCCGCGGTCACGCAGGCGCTGCAGGCGGGCAACACGCCCTACACGCTGAGCACCGACGGCAGCTCGATCTTCGTGCCCGCCGCCGATGTCGCCGGCGTGCGTCTCAAGCTGGCCGGCCAGGGCCTGCCGCAGGGCAGCGCCGCCGCGGCCCTGCCACAGGCCGATTCGCCGTTCGGCATGAGCGACATGGCCGAGCGCTCGCGTTACCAGTCCATGCTGGAAACCGACCTCTCCAACACCATCGCCGGTCTGCAGTCGGTGCGCGGCGCGCGTGTCCACCTCGCGCTGCCCAAGCCGTCCGCCTTCGTGCGCGACAACAAGCCGGCGTCAGCCTCGGTGGTGGTGTCGCTGTATCCGGGACGTCAGCTCGACCAGGGCCAGGTGGCCGCGATCGTTCACCTGATCGCCGCCAGCGTGCCGGAACTGGACACGCGTCAGGTCTCGGTCATCGACCAGACCGGCAACCTGCTCACCGTCAGCGATCCGGACAGCGCCTCCGCCATCGGCGACAGCCGCCTGCGCCTGTCCAACCGCATCGAGTCCACATACACGCAGCGCGTCGAAGACCTGCTCACGCCGCTGGTGGGTGCGGGTAAGGTGCGCGCCCAGGTGTTCGCCGACCTGGATTTCTCCCAGACGGAGAAGGCCAGCGAAACGTTCAACCACGACAACCCGGCCCTGCGCAGCGAGCAGACCAGCAGCGACACGCGCACCGAGCCGAACGCCAACGCGGGCGTGCCGGGCGCGCTCAGCAACCAGCCGCCCAACACCGGCGGCAACCCGACGGCGGCCAACCCGGCGGCGGGCGGCGGCAAGCCCGCCGGGCAGAACGCCAGCACGCAGACGGCCGCCACGCCGACGCAGCAGACGCAGAACGCCACGCGCAACTACGAACTCGACCGCACGGTCAGCCATGTCACCGATCCCGCCGGCAAGGTGGCGCGTCTTTCCGTGGCCGTGGTGGTCGACAACAAGCAGGTGGTGGGTAAGGACGGCAAGTCCACCAGCGTGCCGTTCACCCCGGAAGAACTGACCCGGCTGACCGAACTCACCAAGAACGCCGTCGGCTTCAATGCGACGCGCGGCGACAGCGTCAGCGTCATCAACGAAGCCTTCCGCGGCGCGGTGGCGGAAGAAGAACCGCAGGGCACGCCGTTCTACGAGCGCCCCGGTATGCTCGACCTGATCAAGCAGGGCCTGGGCGTGATGATCGCGCTGATCGTCGGCTTCTTCGTCCTCCGGCCGATCCTCAAGGGCCTGCTGAAGCCCGCGCCGATCACGATGAACAACGTCGCGCTGGCCGGTCCGATGCCCACGGTGTCGGTCATGGTGGACGACGACGACATGACGCCCGATCGTGTCAGCACGTCGCCGCAGCTGGGCTCGCCCGCGCTGCTGGCCTATGAACAGAAGATCGGCCTGGCCAAGCGCATGGCCGCCGAAAACCCCAAACAAGTGGCGCAGGTCGTGAAGAGCTGGGTATCCGACGATGGCAGCTGATCCGAAAGAACCCCTGACCGGTGCGCAGAAGGCCGCGATCCTCCTGCTCACGCTCGGTGAGGAAGACGCCGCCTCCATCCTCAAGCATTTGGGTGCCCGTGAAGTGCAGGCCGTCGGCTCGGCCATGGCCGCGCTGAAAAACGTCAGCAAGGAGCAGGTCGAGCTGGTGCTGACCAAGCTGCAGGACGATGTCGGCCAGCACACCTCCATCGGCGTGGGCACCGAGGAATACATCCGCCGCATCCTGGTCAACGCGCTGGGCGAGAACAAGGCCGGTGGCCTGATCGATCGCATCCTGCTGGGTCGCAGCAGCAAGGGGCTGGAATCCCTCAAGTGGATGGAAAGCCGGGCCATCGCCGAAATGATCGGCCAGGAACATCCGCAGATCATCGCGCTGGTCATGGCCCACCTGGAATCCGACCAGGCCGCCGAGGTGATCGGCTACCTGCCGGCGCGCACGCGCAGCGACGTGGTGATGCGTATCGCCACGCTGGATGGCGTACAGCCGCATGCGCTGAACGAACTCGATGAAATCATGGAGCGCCAGTTCTCCGGCAACTCCAACAAGCTGAAGTCGTCCACGGTCGGTGGCCTCAAGGCCGCGGCCGACATCCTCAATGCGATGGAAACCGCGCGTGAGGCCGAACTCATGGCCTCCATCCGTGGTATCGACTCCGGCCTGGGCGAGCGCATCGAGGAGCTGATGTTCGTGTTCGACGACCTGGCCGACCTGGACGACCGCAGCATGCAGACGCTGCTGCGCGAAGTGCCCTCGGCCCGTCTCATCACGGCGCTCAAGGGTGCCGAGGTTGCCATCCGCGAGAAGATCTTCGCCAACATGTCCAAGCGCGCCGCCGACATGCTGCGCGACGACCTGGAGGTCAAGGGTCCGGTCCGTCTTTCCGAGGTGGATGCGGCGCAGAAGGAAGTGCTGGCCACCGCGCGTCGTCTCGCTGACGCGGGCCAGATCAATCTCGCCGGCGGCGGGGAAGAGTTCGTCTGATGAGCCTCACCTCGATCCTCGCCCGCGAACGCGTCGACCAGTTCGAGCGCTGGGAGCTGCCCCTGGTGGGTGGCGCCGTGCCGCACGAGGTGGTGGAACCCGAAGACGAAGGCCCGCACCGTCCCACGGTCGCCGAAATCGAATCGATCGAGCGCCAGGCGCGCGAGGAAGGCTTCAATGCCGGCCTCAATGAAGGGCGCGCGATGGCCCGGCGCGAACTGGAAGCCCAGGTTGCCCGCCTCGATGCTCTCTTCGCCGCGGTGGAGCGTCCCTTCGCGGACCTGGACGCCGATGTGGCCGGCGACCTCGCCATGCTGGCCACGATCATCGCCGAGCGCGTGCTCGGCCACGACATCGCCACGCGTCCGGAAACCATCCTGGAGGTGGTCCGCCAGGCGGTGGACGTGCTGCCGGCCGGCAGCCGCCAATTGAAGATCCATCTGAACCCCGCGGACGCCGCCATCGTGCGCGAGCACCGCGCGTCGGCCGACCATGAGGGCACGGTGGTGGACGACGCCACGCTCCAGCGCGGCGACGTACGCCTGGAAAGCGAACATTCGCGCCTGGATGCGCGGGTGCGTACGCGCCTGGCCGCCGTGATCGACAGCGTGCTCGACGGTCGGGCTCCGTCCGACGAGTCGCATGACGAACCGCAGGACGAGCCGACATGAGCGCCGAGTCGCATAACGCATCCCGCATCGCCCACTGGCGCGAATCGCTGGCTGCCCAGCGTGCCAGCGCCGAGGGTGTCCGCCCGATGCAGGCCGAAGGCAAGCTGCGCCGGGTGGTCGGCCTGACACTCGAGGCGGTGGGTTGCGAGGCGCCCGTCGGAGCCCGCTGCATGGTCTCGTCGGCCGACGGCAAGCAACTGGAAACCGAAGTCGTCGGTTTCTCCGACGGTCGCCTGCTGCTGATGCCCACGGGCGAAATGCACGGTGTGCTGCCGAATGCGCGAGTAACCCCGGTGGCCGCCATCTCCGGCATTCCGGTGGGCGATTCGCTGCTGGGCCGCGTCATCGGCCCGGATGGCGTCCCGCTGGACGGGCAGGGGCCCCTGCTGGCCCGTGAACGCGCGCCGCTGCGCCGTGCGCCCATCAACCCCATGCTGCGCCGGCCGATCGACACGCCGCTCGACGTCGGCGTGCGCGCCATCAACGCCCTGCTCACCGTGGGCCGCGGGCAGCGCATCGGCCTGTTCGCCGGCTCCGGCGTGGGCAAGTCCACCCTCATGGGCATGATGACGCGCTTCACCGATGCCGACGTCGTCGTGGTCGGACTGATCGGCGAGCGCGGTCGCGAAGTCAAGGAATTCGTCGACCACACGCTGGGCGAGGAAGGCCGCCGTCGCGCCGTGGTGGTCGCCGCCCCGGCGGATGCGCCGCCGCTGAGCCGGCTGCGTGGTGCCCAGGTTGCCACCGCCGTGGCCGAGCATTTCCGCGACCAGGGCAAGCGCGTGCTGTTGCTGATGGACTCGCTGACCCGTTACGCCCAGGCGCAGCGTGAGATCGCCCTGGCCATCGGCGAACCGCCAGCGACCAAGGGCTACCCACCGTCGGTGTTCGCCATGCTTCCCGCGCTGGTGGAACGCGCGGGTAACGATGCCGAAGGCATCGGCTCGATCACGGCGTTCTATACCGTGCTCACCGAGGGCGACGACTATCGCCACGATCCCATCGCCGACTCCGCCCGCGCCATCCTCGATGGTCATATCGTGCTGTCGCGCGACATGGCCGAGGCGGGCCACTATCCGGCCATCGACATCGAGGCCTCGATCAGCCGCGTCATGCCGGCGGTGGTCAGCAAGGAGCACATGCGCTCGGCGCAACGGTTCCGCCAGGTGTATTCCGCGTATCGCCAGCAGCGCGACCTGATCGCCGTGGGCGCGTACCAGAAGGGCAGCGATCCGCGTACGGACGAGGCCATCGCCCTGTATCCGCGTCTTTCCGCGTTCCTCCAGCAGGAAACCGACATGCCGGTAAACCTCGCCGAAGCCGAGGCGGAACTGGTCGACGCCGCGAGTGCCGGCTGATGGCATCACGCGCCGACCGCCTGCAGCCCGTCGTCGACCTGGCCGCCGAGAAGGCGGAGGAAGCGACACGGGTACTCGCGTCGCACCAGCGCGCGCTGGCCGAGAGCGAGCATCAACTGGTCGAGTTGCGTCGCTATCGCAACGAATACGCCTCCATGCCCGACGGCATCGGCGTCAGCGCGCTGCTCAACCGCCAGCAGTTCCTGCAGAAGATCGACATGGCCATCGTGCAGCAGCTGGGCGAGGTGCAACGGCGCGAGCAGGCGCTGGAGCATGCCCGCCAGGGCTGGTCCGATGCACGCGGACGGGCCAAGGCGCTGGATTCGGTCACCGTCAAATACCGCGAGCAGGAGCGCAAGTCGCAGGACCGGCGCGAGCAGGAACAGGCCGACGAGCGCTCGCAATACCGCAAGAACCCCACCGGAAGAAACGCATGAACAACGCCAACGTCGCCCTCAACATCGCTCGCCCGGTCAGCCAGGCGCCGTCGTCCGCTTCGGCGAAGGCGACGGACGATACGACGCCGTCGAAGCGCTTCGATGCGGTGTTCGGCGATGCCCGTGCGCAGGTACATGCGCAGGCGCATGCGAGTGTGCACGCCACGCCGCGCGCGGATGCCGGCCGCGCGGCAGCGCGTGCGGACCACAAGAACGATGCGCGCACGGCAAAGCAGGACGCCGGCGACGACAAGGACGCCGACACCAGCGCCACGTCCCATGCCGCCGCGAAGCAGGACGCCACGGCCGCGAAGGACGAACCGAACAAAGACGACGCCTCCGACGACGACCATTCCATCGCCACGACGATGCTTGCGCTGATCGGTGTGCCGCCCAAGGTCACCGAACTGGCAACGAAGACGCTCGGCGCGCTCAAGGATGCCGGCGGCAAGACCGGCGAGCTGGCCGCCGGTGCGCTGGCCATGGGCCTGCCGCTGGCGCATGGCGTGCCGGCCCCGGCGGGCGGCGATGCCGCCAAGGCGCTGCTCACCTCGACCGATACCGCGGCCTCGTCCGGCGTGCTTGCGGCCACGGCATCGCCTGTCGCGGTATCGCCGCTGGCCACGCTGCTCGCCGCCCGCGCGGCGGTGACCACGGGTGCCAAGGACGACGCGGCATCCGATCCGACCACGAGTCCCATGCCCCTGGTGCATACGCCGGGACTGGCCCCCGTGGATGGCGCCATGGTCCAGGTGCAGGCCACCCAGGCCGCCACCGCGCCGCAGTTCGCGCAGGAACTGGGCGAACAGATCGCGTGGATGGGTAGCGGCCAGATCAAGGAGGCCCGGATCAAGCTGCACCCGGAAGAACTCGGCAGCATGGACGTGCGCGTGAGCATGGATGGCGGCAAGGTCAACGTGGCCATCCTCGCCCAGCATCCGGCCGCCGTGCACGCCGTGCAGCAGACGCTGTCGCAGCTGGACAGCATGCTCGCCCACCATGGCCTGTCCCTGGGCCAGGCCGATGTCGGCCAGCAGCAGGCCGGGCAGGGCCGTCAGGGCACGAGCGACGGCGGTAACGGGCAGGGCGGAACGGACGAGCCGGCCGTCGCTACGGTGCTCGCCACCTCCCGCGTGTCGCGGGGCCTGGTCGACGAGCGCGCCTGAGGGCGCTTCGGCGGCATTGCATTGGCGCGCGTCAAGCTTTCGACGCGCCACGGCGAACCGCCCGAACGCCCGTGCCGCGTCGCAGGGCGGTTTCCGCTAGCCGCATCGCCTGACCCCGGCTGGCACGTCGTTTGCAATAAACCCCTCGGGCCCATCGGGCAACGATTCCACCGCATTCGCACCACAGAGGTTTTTCAGGCATGGCCGACGTAGAACAGGACGCCCCCGAGGGCACCCCGAAGAAAAAGAAGGGCAAGGGCAAGTTGCTGGTCATTGCCGCGATCGTCGTGCTGGCGGCCGGTGGTGCCGGCGGCTGGTTCATGATGAAGGGCGGCCACGGCAAGCCCGGCGCCGCGGCGGCCGCGGAAGCGGCCAAGGCCAAGCCGGCCGTGTACCTGCAGATGGATCCGGCCTTCGTGGTCAACTTCCAGGACGAGAACGCGCTGCGCTTCCTGCAGATCGGCGTCAACGTCATGTCCCACGATCCGGAAGCGATCGCTGCCGCGAAGGAAGCCGATCCGGAGATCCGTAACGCGCTGCTGATGCTGTTCTCGGCGCAGGACGTCAAGAGCCTTTCCGACGTGAAGGGCAAGCAGAAGCTGCAGGCGGCCGCACTGGCCGAAATCCAGCGCGTGCTGAAGGAAAAGATCGGCCGTCCGGGTGTGGATGCCGTCTACTTCACCAGCTTCATCATGCAGTGACGGGAAGCCAACGGCGATGAGCGACATTCTCACCCAGGAAGAAATCGACGCGCTGCTGGCCGGTGTGGAAGGCGGGGCCGTCGATACCGAGGTCGAGCTTCCGCCGCCCGGTGGTATCCACGATTACGATTTCACCCAGCAGGACCGCATCGTCCGCGGTCGCCTGCCCACGCTGGAAATGGTCAACGATCGCTTCGCCCGTTATTTCCGCGCCAACCTGTTCAACGTGCTGCGCAAGTCGTGCGAAGTCTCGGTGCTGGGCGTGAAGATGACCAAGTTCAACGAGTACGTGCATTCGCTGGCGGTGCCCAGCAACCTCAACCTCATCCGTATCAAGCCCCTGCGCGGCACCGCCCTGATGGTGTTCGAGCCGCGCATGGTCTTCACCGTGATTGACAACTTCTTCGGCGGGGACGGCCGCTACCACGCGCGCATCGAGGGTCGCGACTTCACGCCCACCGAGAACCGCGTGATCCAGATCGTGCTGGCCGAGGCCTTCACGGCCATGGCGGAAGCCTGGGCACCCGTGCTGAAGATGCAGTTCGAGTTCCTCAACTCCGAGATCAACCCGCAGTTCGCCAATATCGTCAGCCCCACCGAGACGGTGGTGGTGTCGCGCTTCCATATCGAACTGGATGGCGGTGGCGGCGAAGTGCACCTGACCTTGCCCTACTCGATGGTCGAGCCGATCCGCGAGCTGCTGGATGCAGGCGTGCAGAGCGACCGGGCGGAGCGCGACGAGCGCTGGATCCAGAACCTGCATGAGGAAATCCTCGACGCCGAGGTGGAGATCACCTCCATGCTGGCCGAGGCACGCCTCACCATCGGCGACTTCCTGCACCTGCGCAAGGGCGACATCATTCCGATCTCGCTGCCCGAAACGGCCACCGTGTTCGCCGAGGACGTGCCGATCTTCCGCGGCCGCATGGCCAACTCCGGGGGTAACAAGGCGGTGCAGTTCGAGTCGCTGATGCGCAAGCGCGGCGAGGGCAGGGCGATGCCCGTCACTACCACCGAGCCGATGCCCGTACTGGCGTGATACGCCGTCAATGGACCGGCATGGTGTCTTAGTGCCGTCGAGCGTCAGGTTTCCGGCGAGCGTCACTTTCCGGTCGTGGTCCACGACCGGCGAGGGATGGGCAAGGCACTGAGTGCACACGGGAAATTCACGCTTTCTTTCCCTTTTACGGCATGGCACGGCGTTTGCTTTCTACGTTCCGTATCCCGGTAAATCACTTCTGGAACGGACATGAACGAACCCACCCCGCACGACCCCATCGAAGGCGCCTCGGACGCCTCCCTCGCCCGCACCATGGGACTGGGCAACGAGGTGAATCTCGACGTCATCCTCGACGTGCCGGTGACCATGGCCATGGAAGTGGGCCGCACCAAGATCAGCATCCGCAACCTGCTCCAGCTCAACCAGGGCTCGGTGGTGGAACTGGACCGCGCCGCGGGCGAGCCGCTGGACGTGTTCGTCAACGGCACTCTGGTCGCCCACGGCGAAGTGGTCGTCATCAACGAAAAATTCGGCATCCGGCTGACCGACGTGATCAGCCCGGCCGAGCGCGTCCGCAAACTGCGGTGACCGCCATGCGCCGCATCTTCGTCGCCTTCGCGGGTGGCTTCCTTCCCTGCGCCCTGATGGCAGCCCCGGTCGCTCCCGCGCCGGTGGATACGGGCGCCGACGTGATCCGCGTCCTCGTCAGCCTGCTCGGCGTCGTGGCGCTCATTTTCTTCGTCGGCTGGATGGCCCGTCGTGCCCAGGCGCGCGTGAGCCCGGGCGGCCGGAAGATCCGCGTCATCGAATCGATGCCGGTGGGCATCAAGGAAAAGGTCATGCTGATCGAAGTGGGCGGCACACAGCTGCTGGTCGGGGCCTCGCCCACCGGCGGCCTGCGCACGCTGCACGTGCTGGCCACCCCGGTGCAGGACGATCCGGGCGCCGCCACGCCGCCGGCGCTGCGCGGCTTCCGCGACGTGCTTGCCCAGTGGAAACGGCCATGACCGCCCGCCGCTGTCACCCGCTGCTGCGCTGGAGCGCTTTCGTGCTGCTCCTGCTGCTGCCCCTGGCCGCGTTCGCCGCGGACCCGCCGCCCGGCATCCAGCTGCTGAACGTGCAGCCGGGCGCCAACGGTGGCCAGACCTGGTCGCTGTCGATCCAGATGCTGGCGTTGATGACCGCGCTGACCGCGCTGCCGGCGCTGTTGCTGATGATGACCTCGTTTACCCGGATCATCATCGTGCTGGGCTTCCTGCGCCAGGCGCTGGGCACCAACAGTACGCCGCCCAACCAGGTGATCCTGGGGCTGTCGCTGTTCCTGACGCTGTTCGTGATGTCGCCGGTGATCAACAAGGCCTATGACAGCGGCATCAAGCCCTACATGGACGGCCAGATGAGCGTGCAGGACGCCCTGCCGCTGGCCGGTGCGCCGTTCCGCCACTTCATGCTGGAGCAGACCCGCGAGCCCGACCTGCAGCTCTTCACCCGCCTGGCCGGCGAGCAGCCCTATGCCGACAAGGACGCCGTGCCCTACCGCGTCGCGCTGCCCGCGTTCGTCACCAGTGAGCTGAAGACTGCCTTCCAGATGGGCTTCCTGCTGTTCATCCCGTTCCTCATCATCGACCTGGTGGTGGCCTCGGTGCTGATGTCCATGGGCATGATGATGGTGTCGCCGATGATCATCTCGCTACCGTTCAAGATCATGCTGTTCGTGCTGGTCGACGGGTGGACCCTGTTGCTGGGGACCCTGGCGGGGAGCTTCTACCAGTGACACCGGAATCCGTCATCGCCTTCGGCCAGCAGGCGCTGCACATCGCCATGCTGATCGGCGCGCCGCTGTTGCTCACCGCGCTGGCGGTGGGCTTGCTGGTGGGCATGATCCAGGCCGCGACGCAGATCAACGAACAGACCCTCAGCTTCATCCCGAAGCTGATCTGCATGGCGCTGGTGATGATCGTCACCGGCCCGTGGATGCTGCGCACGCTGGTGCAGTTCACCCGTACCCTGATCGAAAGCCTGCCCCAGGCGGTGCGTTGATGCCGATCGACCTCAGCCAGCTGGAAGGATGGGTGGGTGGCGCCCTCTGGGCGCTGGCGCGTATCTCCGGCCTCATGCTCCTGGCGCCCGTGCTGGGCTCCAACATGATCCCGATGCGTATCCGGATCGGCCTGACCATCCTGCTGACCGTGACGCTGGCGCCCCTGGCGCCGCTGGATATCCGCCCGCTGTCGGCCGCCGGCGTCGCCGTGCTGGCCCAGCAGGTGCTTATCGGCGCCGCCCTGGGCTTCATCCTCAAGCTGGTGTTCGAGGCGGTGGCTTTCGGCGGCCAGTTCGTCTCGCAGGCCATGAGCCTGGGCTTCGCCGAAACCGTGAATCCGGGCGTGGGCGGCACCACGCCGGTGATCAGCCAGTTCTACACCATGCTGGTGACCCTGCTGTTCCTGGTGATGAACGGCCACCTGCAGCTGATCTCGCTGCTGGCCGACAGCTTCCGCACGCTGCCCGTGGGCACGCAGGGGATCGGTGCGGAAGGCCTGTGGGGGGTGCTGACCTTCGCCACGCACCTGTTTGCGGGTGCGGTGCGGGTGGCCCTGCCGGCGCTCACCGCGGTGCTGGTGGTCAACCTCGGCTTCGGCGCGATCAGCCGCTCGGCCCCGTCGATGAACCTGTTCGCCGTCGGCTTTCCCATCACCATCTGCCTGGGCGTGCTGGCCGTGTGGCTGTCGCTGCGGGCGCTGCCCGGCGCGTTCGAGTCCCTGCAGGTCACCGCCTGGACCGCCATGCGCCAGTTGATCGGGAGGTAGCCGGCCATGAGCGAGGGCGCCGACAACGAGGACAAAACCGAATCACCCAGTGACAAACGACTGCGCGAAGCGCGCGAAAAGGGCGACCTGCCGCGCTCGCGCGACCTGTCCACCGCCATCGTGGTGCTGGCGGGCGTGTCCACGCTGATCGCCTCGCGCGAACAGATGGCCGTGCACGCGGCCAACATCATGCATGTCGGCCTGCGCTACGGGCGCGACGACCTGTTCGCCGCCAACGGCCTGTACCACGCGCTGATGACCGCGGTGATGGAAGGCTTCTGGATGCTGGCGCCCGTGTTCATCGCCACGATGATCGCCGCGATCGCCGCGCCCACGGTGATGGGCGGGCTCAATTTCTCCTTCGAGGCGCTGGTGCCCAAGTTCGACCGCATGGACCCGATCAAGGGCTTCGGCCGGCTGGTGTCCATGAACGGCCTGGTGGAGCTGGGCAAGTCGCTGCTGAAGCTGGCCCTGATCGGCGGCACGCTGGTCTGGTTCCTCAATCGCAGCACCCGCGAGATGTACGCGGGCGGTACGGGACCCGTCGCCGAGGGCATCGCGCATGCCTTCGGCCTGTTCGGCCATGCGTCGCTGGTGTTCGCCGTGGCGCTGGGCGCGGTGGCCCTGGTCGACGCGCCCTGGCAGAAGTACAGCTTCACCAAGAAGATGAAGATGACCAAGCAGGAGGTGAAGGACGAGCACAAGGAAAGCGAGGGCAGTCCCGAGCTGAAGTCAAAAGTCCGGCAGATGCAGCAGCAGATGTCCCGCCGCCGGATGATGGAAGACGTGCCCACGGCCGACGTCATCGTGACCAACCCGACCCACTTCGCCGTGGCCCTCAAATACGACGAGAACCGCATGGGAGCGCCCCGCGTGGTCGCCAAGGGCGTCGACCTGATCGCCCAGCAGATCCGCGACGTGGCGGGCGGGGCGAAGGTTCCTGTCGTCGAGGCACCGCCGTTGGCACGAGCCTTGTATGCCACCACGGACATCGGGCGCGAAATCCCCTCGGCGCTGTATGTCGCCGTGGCCCAGATCCTGGCCTACGTGTTCCGGCTCAAGCAGGCGATCGCCATGGGCGACCTCCCGCCCGAGCTGCCCACGCAGGACATCGATCCGGACCTGCTCGGCCCCTACCGCATGGATAACTGACGAATGGCTGCTTCCTCCAACCTGATGGGCACCTTCCGGCAGATCGGCCGCCGCGGCGTCGCGGCGCCGGTCGCCATGCTGATCATGCTCGGCATGATGATGCTGCCGCTGCCGCCCTTCATGCTGGACCTGCTGTTCACCTTCAACATCGCGTTGTCGCTGGTGATCCTGCTGGCCACGATGTACGTCATGCGCCCGTTGGAGCTGGCCTCGTTCCCCACGGTGGTGCTGTTCGCCACCTTGCTGCGCCTGGCGCTCAACATCGCCTCCACCCGCGTGGTGCTGCTGCACGGCCATAATGGCCCCGGTGCGGCGGGCAAGGTGATCGAGGCCTTCGCCGAATTCGTCATCGGCGGGAACTTCGCCGTCGGTTTCGTCGTCTTCGCCATCCTCACCATCATCAACTTCGTGGTGGTGACCAAGGGCGCCACGCGCGTGTCCGAAGTCACCGCGCGCTTCACCCTCGACGCCATGCCCGGCAAGCAGATGGCGATCGACGCCGACCTCAACGCCGGCCTGCTGACGCAGGAACAGGCCCGCGAGCGTCGCCAGGAAGTGCGCGAGGAAGCGGATTTCTACGGCTCCATGGACGGCGCGTCCAAGTTCGTGCGTGGCGACGCGACGGCGGGCATGCTGATCCTGGCCATCAACATGCTGGGCGGTTTCTTCATCGGCATGTTCCAGCACGGCCTGTCGGCCGCCGAGGCGGCGCGCACCTACACGCTGCTCACCATCGGTGACGGCCTGGTCGCCCAGGTGCCGGGCCTGATGCTGTCGATCGCCACGGCGGTGATCGTCACCCGCGTGTCCAAGTCCCAGGAAATGGGCAAGCACGTGATGGGCCAGCTGTTCGGCCAGCCCAAGGCGCTGGGCGTGGCGGCCGCGGTGCTGGGCACCATGGGCCTGATCCCCGGCATGCCGAACATTCCCTTCCTGCTGCTGGCGGCCGGCGCGGGGTTTGGCGCCTGGAAGCTGCAGCAGCGCAAGGACCTGGCCGGTGCTGCCGGCACGGCCGGCGCCGCGGGCGCTCCGGGTACCGACCTGGCGCTGGAGTCGACGCCGCCGGCCGAGCGCCTGGAGCTGTCCTGGGAAGACGTGGCCCAGGTGGACACCATCGGCCTGGAAGTGGGTTACCGGCTCATTCCGCTGGTGGACAAGGCCCAGGGCGGCGAACTGATGGCGCGGATCAAATCGGTGCGCCGCAAGCTGTCGCAGGAACTCGGGTTCCTGGTGCCCTCGGTGCACATCCGCGACAACCTCGACCTGGCCCCACACGGCTACCGCATCTCGCTGATGGGCGTGCCGATGGGCGAGGCCGAGATCCATACCGAGCGCATGCTGGCGATCGATCCGGGCCGCGTGCACGGCACCATCAACGGCATCGCCACCCGCGACCCGGCATTTGGCCTGGACGCGGTATGGATCGAACCGGGCATGCGCGAACACGCGCAGACGCTGGGCTACACCGTGGTCGATCCGGCCACCGTGATTGCCACGCACCTCTCGCACATCCTGCAGAACCACGCCCACGAACTGATCGGCCACCAGGACGTGCAGCAGTTGCTCGACCGCCTGGCCCAGCAGACGCCCAAGCTGGTGGAAGACCTGGTGCCCAAGCGCCTGTCGCTGGGCGCGGTGGTCAAGGTGCTGCAAAACCTGCTGGCCGAGCGCGTGCCCATCCGCAACTTCCGCGGCATCGTGGAATCGCTGGCCGAGCATGCCGGCCAGAGCCAGGACCCCGGCGTGCTTGCCGCGGCCGTGCGCGTCACCCTGGGCCGTCAGATCGTGCAGGAAATCGCCGGCCTGGGTTCCGAGGTTCCCGTCATTACTTTGGCGCCGGAACTGGAGCAGATCCTGCTGCAGTCCCTGCAGGGTGGCGGCCCCACCGGCGCCGCCGTGGAGCCGGGCCTGGCCGATCGCCTGCAGCAGAGCGTGGCCGATGCCGCGCGTCGGCAGGAAGCGGCGGGCGAACCGGCGGTATTGCTCGTTTCCCCGGCCTTGCGTCCATGGCTTTCGCGCTTTACCCGTCATGTGGCCCAAAACCTGCATGTACTTGCCTACAACGAGGTCCCGGACAACCGGCGCGTCAAGCTGGTGACGGCCCTCGGCAGGTAAGACTTGGACGGACACAGGATCGAACGCATGAAAATCAAACGCTTCGTAGCTCCCGACATGCGCCAGGCCATGCGCCAGGTGCGCGACGAGCAGGGTCCGGACGCCGTGATCCTGTCGACGCGTCGCCTCGACGACGGCATCGAGATCATCGCCGCGCTGGACTACGACGAAGCGCTGGTGCGTGAAGCGGGCTTCGGTGGCGAAACGCCGGCGGCGCGCGAGACGGCACGCGAGGAAACCCCGGTGCGGGCGCGTCGCGAGCACGACTTCGCCGCCCGCATCGATCAGGCCAAGGCGGCCACCGCCGCCGCCGTCGAGCGCGTCGTGCGCGGCGGTCCGGCACCGGCCTCCACGATGGCGCCGCAGGGCTTGCATCCGAATGCGCCGCAGCGCCAGTCCAGCGCCGCGCTGGCCGCCAGCGTCGCCGACGTGGTGCGCGCCGCCACGACCGGTCCGCACGCCGCGAACAACGACGCCGCCGTCAACGGCGTGCGCGCCGAGATCAACAACCTGCGCGAGATGCTGGAAGTGCAGCTGTCGACGCTGGCCTGGAACCAGATGGACCGCGAGCAGCCGCTGCGTGCCCGCGTGCTGCGCGAGATGACCCGTCTTGGTATCGACGGCGACGTGGCCCGCGCGCTGTGTGCCGAACTGCCGCCGGGCATGACCCCGGAGCAGGCCCGTTACCTGCCGCTGGGCATCCTCTCGCGCAACATCCGCACCAGCGGGCGCAACGCCGACACGGCCGGCAGCGCAGTCACCGCGCTGGTCGGCACCACCGGCGTGGGCAAGACCACCACCATCGCCAAGCTGGCCGCCCGTGCGGTGCTGCGTCACGGCGCATCCAACGTCGCCCTGATCAGCGCCGACCAGTACCGCATCGGTGCCGGCGCGCAGCTTGAACATTACGGCCGCCTGCTGGGCGTGCGTGTCTACAACGCCCACGACGCGCAGAGCCTGCGCAACGTGCTGCTGCAGTTGCGCGGCAAGCACACGGTGCTGATCGACACCGCCGGCCTGGCCGGCAATGACCCCAAGCTGCAGCAGCAGTTCGAAACGCTGCGCGCGATGACCGAAGTACGCGTGTGCCTGGTGCTCGCGGCGAACGCCCAGGCGCAGGCGATCGACAACGCCGTGCGCGCCTACGCGCCGCTGTCCCCGCAGGCCGCGATCCTGACCAAGCTCGACGAGGCGCCGCTGATCGGTGGCGCCCTCTCGGCCGTCATCCGGCACGGCATGCCGCTGGACTACACCACCGACGGCCAGCGCGTGCCGGAAGACATCGCCTCGGCGGACGCGCGCAAGCTCGTCTGCCTTGCGGCCCAACTGGTCAGGCAGCGCAACGACGAACCGGACGACGCGATCCTCGCCGACCGTTTCGGCTTCGCCGCCACGCCCGCCCTCGCCTGACCCCGGAACTGAAGTAACGTGACTACGGCATCCGCATCCGCACACCCTTTCACGGCAGTGAATTCCTTCATGAGCACACACGTCGATTCCACCCAGGCCGCCGGACTCAACTGGCTTGCCGACCGTCGCCCGACCCGCAGCATCGCGATCGCGGGCGGCAAGGGCGGCGTGGGCAAGACCACGGTGGCGGTCAACCTGGGCATGGCGCTGTCCATGGGCGGGCGCGACGTGGTCCTGCTGGACGCGGACCTGGCCATGGCCAACATCGACGTGCTCCTCGGCCTGCAGCCCACGCGCCACCTGGGTCACATGCTCGAGGGCGAGTGCCGCATCGAGGACCTGATCCTCCATGCCAACCACGGCTTGAAGGTGATCCCCGCCACCTCGGGCGCGCGCCGCATGGCGCAGCTCCCGAACATCGAGCACGCCGCGGTGATCCGCGCGTTCGACGAATACCCCGTGGCCCCCGAATACCTGATCGTCGACACCGCGGCCGGCATCTCCGACAGCGTCTCGATGTTCGCCGCCGCGTCGGACGAGGTGGTGGTGGTGGTCTGCGACGAGCCGGCCTCGCTGACCGACGCCTACGCGCTGATCAAGGTGATGAGCCGCGAATTCGACGTCAACCGCTTCCGCATCGTGGCCAACATGGTCCGCCACGCCCAGGAAGGCCGCCAGCTGTTCGAGAAGCTGGCCCGCGTGACCAATCGCTTCCTGGACGTGTCCCTGGACTTCATGGGCATGGTGCCGCACGACGAGTACCTGCGACAGGCCATCCGCCGCCAGTCGGCCGTGGTCGACGCCTGGCCGAGCAGCCGTTCGGCCGTGGGATTCAAGAATCTTGCCCGGTCGGTCGATACATGGGGTGAACCCGAACCCCGGGTGCAGGGCCGCATCGGCTTTTTCGCCGAACGGAACCACATGGGGGGAGGGCTGCCACTGTGAGTGTTGCAAGCGAATACCTTGAAGTAACAAAGGTTTCGGCCGACCAGCTGGTCAGGACGCATGCCCCGCTGGTGCGCCGGATCGCCTATCACCTGATGGGTCGCCTGCCGCCGAGCGTGGATGCGAACGACCTGATGCAGGCCGGGATGATCGGGCTACTGGAGGCGGCAAGGAATTACTCGCCGACTCGCGCGGCCAGCTTCGAGACCTATGCGGGAATCCGCATTCGTGGCGCCATGCTGGACGAACTGCGCAAGACGGACTGGACCCCGCGCTCCGTCCATCGGAAGCTGCGCGAGGTGGCGGAGGTAACGAGACAGATCGAGAACGAGACGGGTGGCGACGCCGAAGACGCGGAAGTGATGAAGCGGCTGGGCATCGACGCCATGGAGTACAACCAGATCCTGGCCGACGCGGCGAGCGCGCGGTTGCTCAGCCTGACGGCGCCGGAAGGCGACGAAGGCGCGGCGATCGACGTGGCGGACCCGGACGCCGCGGGTCCGGAAGGCAACTTCGAGAAGAACGGCCTGCGCGACGCGCTGGCCCATTCGATCGACGGTTTGCCGGAACGCGAGAAGCTGGTCATGTCCCTGTACTACGATGAAGAGCTCAACCTGAAGGAAATCGGTGCGGTGCTGGGTGTGAGCGAGTCGCGGGTGTGCCAGATCCATGGCCAGGCCCTGATTCGCCTCCGCGCACGCATGTCGGGTTGGAAAGACAAGCAGTGACGGCATCGCGGTGCCGTCGCCGGTAAAGAAAAAAGCGTACGAGGCGGAGAGCAGTTTTGGACAAGAACATGAAGATCCTCGTGGTGGACGATTTTTCCACCATGCGGCGCATCGTCAGGAACCTCCTGGTCGAGTTGGGTTTCACCAACACGCTCATCCAGGAGGCCGAAGACGGCAACGCGGCGCTCGCGCTGCTGCGCGCGCAGCCCATCGACCTGGTCGTCACCGACTGGAACATGCCCAACATGACGGGCATCGACCTGCTTCGCGCCATTCGCGCGGATGCGGCGTTGAAGTCCATGCCCGTGTTGATGGTCACCGCGGAAAACAACCGCGACCAGATCATCGCCGCCGCGCAGAGCGGCGTGAACGGTTACGTGGTCAAGCCCTTCACGGCGGTGACGCTGAAGGAAAAGCTCGACAAGATATTCGAACGACTTGCCGCGGCAGCGGGCTGAGGGAATGACGATGAACACGATGCTTTCCCCCGGCCAGGACGTGGCCCCCCAGTTGCGTGAACTGCTCGATGCCGACGACTCGGCGGCGTTCGAGAAAGCGCTCGACGACCTGATCCGCAGCCGCGAGCAGCACCTGTTCCTGGCGCTGGGCCACCTCGCGCGCGACCTGCACGAATCCGCGCGTCGCCTGGCCTCCGACATCTCCACCGATGGCGTGCCGGGCAACATGAGCGATGCGCGCAAGCATCTGCGTGATGTGCTGGAAATGAGCTCCACGGCGGCCCATCGCACGCTGGACTTCAGCGAGAAGCTGCGTCCGCAGGCTCAGGCGCTGGCCAAGCAGGCCGATGAGATTCTGGTGCTGGATCACGCCGATCCGGCGTTCGGCACCCACGCCACGGCACTGGCCGTGCGTGTCGGCGACTTCGCGCAAAGCTGCGACATCGGGCTGGGCGAGATGGTCGAGGCGCAGTCCTGGCAGGATCTTTCCGGTCAGCGCGTGGCCCAGGTCGAGGCCTTCATGGCCAAGGTCGAATCCTCGCTCGTCGAGCTGGTCCGACTCACCGGTTCGCTCGCGGGCGGTAATGCGCCGGCCGCCGAGAAGGTCAGCCAGGACGAAGTGGACCGGCTCCTCAGCGAATTCGGTTTCTGAGTACCCTATGAGCGTGGAGCTGGACAACGAGCTGCTCAATGTCTTCCTGATCGAAGCGCGCGAATTGCTCGAGAGCCTGGGCGAACAGCTCGTGGATCTCGAAGCCTCTCCGCACGACGTGGAGCTGCTTAACGCGGTGTTCCGTGCCTTCCACACGGTGAAAGGCGGGGCGGGCTTCCTTGGCCTCAACGCCATGGTCGAGCTGTGCCATCGTGGCGAGGATCTGCTCAACGAGGCCCGCAACGGGGTGATCGTGCTGCACGCCGCCTATATGGACGCGCTGCTCGAATCGCTCGACCTGCTCAACGACATGATGCGTGCCGCCGACGGCGGCGTGCCGATCGAGCCCGCACCGCGTTCGCTGCTCGATCGCCTGCTGATCCCCGGTCGCGCCGTGTCCGCGCCGCCGGTGGCGCTTGCCGTGCCGATCTCGGCGGCCGCCACGTCGACGGCGACCGCGGCAGCCCCCGGCCCGCAGAAGCCGTACGACCCGATCGAGGACGAGTTCGAGGCGATGCTCGACGCCGCCCGCACCGATCGCACGCCGGCGGCACCGTCGGGCACGATCAACGACGACGAATTCGAAGCCCTGCTCGACTCGCTCTACGGCACCGGTGCGCCCGGCGCCGAGGGTGCGTCCGCTCCGCCGCCGCCCGCCCCGGTCGTTGCCGTGGCCCCGGCGCCCGTGGCGAACAACGACGCCATCAGCGACGACGAGTTCGAGGCGCTGCTGGATTCCCTGCACGGTGCGGCCGCACCGGGCGCGATCGTGCCGCCGACGGCTCCCGTCGCCGTTGCGGTTCCCTCCGTTGCGGTGCCGGTTGCCGCTGCGCCTGCCGCAGCTTCACCCGTCGCGTCTGCCCCGGCTCCTGCCCCGGCCGCCAGCGCGGAGAAGCGCGCTTCTTCCACCGCCGACACTACCGTGCGTGTGGACACCCACCGCCTGGACAGCCTGGTCGACGCGGCGGGCGAACTGGTGCTGGTGCGCAACCGCCTCACCAGCCTGGCGCCGCGCGGCGGCAACGATCCGATGGAGCGCGCCATCGGCGAGCTGGAGCGCGTCGCCGAAGACCTGCAGAACGCCGTGCTGCGCATGCGCATGCAACCGGTCGGCAAGCTGTTTTCCCGTTTTCCGCGCATCGTTCGCGACCTTGCCCGCCAGCTCGGCAAGGAAATCGAGCTGGTCACGGAAGGCGAGGACACCGACATCGACCGCACCGTGGTCGAGGCCCTGGCCGATCCCCTGGTCCACCTGCTGCGCAATGCGGTGGACCACGGCGTGGAGATGCCCGATGCGCGTGCGGCCGAAGGCAAGCCGCGCCTGGGCACCGTGCGCCTGGCGGCCGGCCAGTATGGCGACCGCATCGTCATTACCGTCACCGACGACGGCAAGGGCATGGATCCCGAAGTGCTCCGGCGCAAGGCGGTCGAGAAGGGCCTGATGGATGCCGAGCAGGCCGCACGCCTGGACGAGCGCGAGTGCTACGAGATCGTTTTCCGGCCCGGTTTCTCCACGGCCAGCCAGGTATCGGACATCTCCGGCCGCGGCGTCGGCATGGACGTGGTCAAGACCAAGATCGTCGAACTGGGCGGCACGCTGTCCATCGATTCGCGCGTGGGCCACGGCAGCACCGTGCGCCTCTCCGTGCCGCTCACGCTGGCGATCATGCGTGTACTGATGGTGCGCGTGGGGCATCGGTTGCTGTCGCTGCCGCTGTCCAACGTCAGCGAGGTATTCGAGCTGGTGCCCGGGCAGATCCAGGAACTGGACGGCCGCATCGTCGCGGCACACCGCCAGCGCGCGCTGCCGCTGGCCGACCTCGGCCACTGGGCCGGCACCGGCGGCAAGGGCGGCCACGTGGTCGTCGTGCAGATCGGTCACCAGACCCTGGGTTGCCTGGTCGACGAAGTGCTCGGCCGCGAGGACGTCATGGCCAAGCCGCTCGGCCCGTTCCTCAAGGACGTACCCGGCGTGGCGGGTGCCACCATCACGGGCGACGGGCGGATTTCGCTGGTACTCGACCTGTCCGGCCTGGCCGACGACAGCGGGCAGGTCTTGCCGTCGCTGCGCATGGCGGTCTGATGGATATCGTCAGCGTCGTCGGCACGATCCTGGCCTTCGTGGTCATCATCGTGGGGACCATCCTCAAGGGCTCCAGCCTCGACGCCCTGTGGAACCCGGCGGCCTTCGTCATCGTCTTCCTCGGCACGCTGGCCGCGCTGCTGGTGCAGACACCGGGGCCCGTGCTCAAGCGTGCCTGGAGCATGCTGCCCTGGGTCTACCGTCCGCCCGACATCGAGTCGGAGGACCTCGTCGGCCGCATCGTCGGTTGGAGCGAGATATCCCGGCGCACCGGCCTGCTCGGGCTGGAACCCTCGATCGAGCGCGAGTCGGACCCCTTCATCCGTAAGGGGCTTCAGCTGCTGGTGGACGGCACCGAGCCCGACGCCATGCGTTCGGTCCTGGAAGTGGAAGTGCTCGCGCGCGAGCACAACGACATCGAGGCAGCCAAGGTCTACGAGAACGCCGGCGCCTATTCCCCGACGATGGGCATCATCGGCGCCGTCATGGGCCTGATGTCGGTCATGCAGAATCTGGCCGACCCCAGCAAGCTCGGGCACGGCATCGCCGCGGCCTTCGTTGCCACCATCTACGGCATCGGGCTGGCCAACCTGCTGGCCCTGCCGATGGCCTCGCGACTGAAGGGCCTGGCGCGTCGCCGTTCGCAGATGCGCGAGATCCTCGTCGAAGGCCTGGTCTCGATCGCCCAGGGTGACAACCCGCGGCACATCGAGAGCAAGTTGCAGGGGTTCCTGACGTGAAGCGTCGCCACCACGAAGAGCACATCAATCACGAGCGCTGGGCTATCCCCTACGGCGATCTGATCACGTTGCTGCTCGCCCTGTTCGTGGTGATGTACGCCGTGTCGGCGGTCAACGAGACCAAGTTCAAGGTGATGGCCCAGTCCATCAACGAGGCTTTCAACGGTACCGGCAAGGTGATCGAGCCGATCCGCGAGGCCACGCCGGCGCAGGTGCCGCTGCCCAACCAGTCACGCGCGCCGGCCGCCGCGCCCATCGCGCGCATCGACGTGCCCGTGCCGCCGCGAAACCTGCCGTTGCCGGGCCACGAAGGTGCTGCCGCGCAGCGCCAGGACGGCACGAAGGCCAACATCGCCCCGGCAGCCTCCGTCGCCTCCGTGGCCTCCGTCGCGGTGCCGGCTGCGGCCGACACGGCCAGCGTCGGCAAGACGAACGACGCCAGCCTCAGTCAGATATCCGACGAGGTGAAGCGGGCCATGAAGCCCCTGATCGACAAGAGCCTGGTCAATGTGCGGCAGACGCCGGACTGGCTCGAGATCGAGGTCAAGACGGACATGCTCTTTCCCGTGGGCGTGGCGAAGCTGCAACCGCCCGCCGACGAAGTCCTGCGCAAGCTGGCCGGCATCCTCGCGCCGTTTCCCAATGCCATGCGCATCGAGGGCTACACCGACAACACCCCCATCGCCACGCCCACGTTCCCGTCCAACTGGGAACTGTCGGCGGCGCGCGCCGCCACCGTGGCGCGGCTGTTGACCACCATGGGTGTCGATCCGCATCGCGTGGGCATCATCGGCTGGGGCGAGTTCCGTCCCATCGTGGCCAACGACACCGACGACGGCCGCAACCGCAACCGGCGCGTGCTGATCGTGGTGATGAGCGACAAGGCCGCGCCCGCCCGTTTCTACAGCGATACCGCGCACCTGGCCCCGAGCGAGGCCAATCGCTGATGCAGACCTGGGCGATCGCCAACCAGAAGGGCGGGGTGGGCAAGACCACCACGACGGTGGCGCTGGGCAGCCTGCTGGCGGCGGCTGGCGAGCGCACCTTGTTGATCGACATGGACCCGCACGCCTCGCTCTCCGGCTACATCGGGGTCGAAGGTGGCACGCATGGCAGCGTCTACGACCTGTTCGGCACCAGCGGCAACGCCATCCCCCTGCCGGTGCGCACGCTGGTGCATGCCACCCAGTGGCATCGACTGAGCGTACTGCCGGCCTCGGCCGCCATGATCACGCTGGATCGCCAGCTGGGCACGCGTGCCGGGCAGGGCCTGGTGTTGTCGCAGGCGCTCGCGGAACTGGCACCCGATTTCGACCATGTATTGCTCGACTGCCCGCCGACCCTGGGCGTGCTGATGGTCAACGCCCTGGCGGCGAGCGATCGCCTGGTGGTGCCTACGCAGACCGAGGCCCTGGCGCTTGCCGGCCTCGAGCGCATGCTGCGCAGCCTGTCGATGATCGAACGCTCGCGCGGCCGGCCGCTGCCGCGCACCATCGTGCCCACTCTCTACGACGCGCGCACCCACGCCTCGCGTGCCTGCCTCGCGCAGTTGCGCGAACAGTACGGCGACAGCGTGAGCGAAGCCGTGATCCCTACCGACACGCAGATTCGCGAGGCCAGCGCGGCGGGTATTCCGCTGGCGTCGTGGCCGGCCGCGAAACGCGGCGGCCTGGCGTATCGGCAGTTGCTCGACGAGTTGCGCCTGCCCGCGCGCGAGGCACCCGTCGCCACCAGCACCACCGGCGCGGCAGCGTGATGCGTGCCAAGCAGGACGCCGAACAGGTGGTGGCCGACTACCTGGCCGAACTGCTGACACCGGCCGTCGCGCCGCCGGCCGTTCCCGAAACGCGCGGCGCGGTGGTGGCCATCGAAACCTGGCGCAATGCACCCTCGCAGCCCGTCGGCCCGCGTGTGGACGCCCGCTATCTGCTGTGCATCGCGGCTGGCGTGAAGCTGGCCGTGCCGATGGCCGAGGTCAGCCACGTGCTGCCCATTCCGCCGTTGTCGCCGCCGAACACGCCCAATCCGATCTGCCTGGGCCGGTGGCGTCATCCTGGCGGTGAAGCACGGGTGGCCGATCTTGCGGCCATCCTTTCCCCGGACATGGCCGGCGCGCTGGCATCCACCCTGGTGCTGCTCGGCGAGCGCGGCTGGGCGCTGGCCTGCATCGTCGTGGACGAGCCGGTGGAACTCCATACGGACGTCATCCAATGGCGCCATGGTGCGACCACCCGGCCGTGGCTGGCCGGCATGTCGCAAGATCCCAAATGCGGCGTGGTGGATACCATCGCGCTGATCGAATGGCTGGAAAAGGAGCTGGATCCGTGACCGACTCACAAGGCAACGGCCAGGGCACCTGGCTGGGTTTCTCGCTCAAGGGCCAACGTTATGCGGTGCCCCTGGCCAGCGTGCGCGAAGTGATCCGCCCGGGCGACATCACGCCGGTGCCCGGCGGGCCGGCGGACGTGCTGGGCATCGTCAACCTGCGTGGCCAGATCGTCCCCGTGCTGGACGGCCGGCGCCGTTTCGGCCTGGACGGCCACGTGGAGCCCGGCGCGGAGGATACCCACCGCGTCATCGTGTTCGACGATAGCGGCAGCATCGTCGGCATGCTCATCGACGTGATCGGCGACATGCTGCAGTTCGATGCCGTCGACGTGGACGTGCCGCCGCCCGGCCGTGCCGACCGGCGCGACGATCCGGTCACCGGCGTCATCACCCGCGACGACGGGTTCATCGCGCTGATCGACGTGGCGCGGCTGTGCCGCAGTTGACGCGAGCGGCGTCAGCTGCGGCGTCGGTAGGCAGCGCCGCCGCGTTGCGCTAACGTGTCCGCGCTCATACCGGGAGCCTTACCGCATGAACCCCATCGTCGGATACGTCCTCGTCGGACTGGCCCTCGTCAACCTGCTGGGCCTGTTGCTGGTGTTTCGCCGGCTGGGTAGGGCGGCCATGACCCCGGCAGCGACGCCCGTGGCCGAGCCGGCGCCGCCACCCACGGCGCCCGCGGACCCCGTGATCGCCCCCGATACGCTCAATACGATGCTGCGGCGGCTGGAAAACCGCCTGGGGGATATCGAAGAGCAGGTGCGCCATGCACCCACGGTCACGCTGGCCTCCGAACCGGGCAGCACCAGCGACCGTTCGCTGGCCCTGGCCCAGCGCCTGGCGCGGCAGGGCGCCACGCCGAAGGACATTGCCGAAACCTGCGGCATCTCCCTTACCGAGGCCGAGCTGCTGCATCGCCTGCACGCGGCGCGCTGACACCCGGCAACGCGGGACGCGGCCCGGTCGGCGCGCGTCCCGACGACCAGGCCGACTATCAGGCGGTAACGTGCCCGGCCGGCGTGGCGGCGAGAATACGCACCGGTACGCCTTTCGCCGCGGGCGTCTTCGACGCCACGTCGTGGTACCACAGCGGCATCAGCGGATTCATCTCGGGGTAGTAACCGCCGACGCAACCGGACGGCAGGTTGAACGGCGTGACCGTCAGCCCGGCCACGGCGCGCGATGCCGCGTCGCCGGCATCCCCGACCAGCGATACGACCTGTCCCGCGTGCAATCCATCGCGGTCGATATCCGCGGGATTCATGAGCAACACCGCGCGTGATCCTTCCAGCCCACGCAAGCGATCGTTGTGCCCGTAGATGGTCGTGTTGAACTGGTCGTTGGAGCGCATCGTGATCAGGTGATAGCGTCCCGGCGCATCGCCGACGCCCACGGCCGACAGCACGGATGGCGTGGTGAAGCGCGCCTTGCCCGTTTCCGTTTTCCAGTCGCGCTCGCGCGCGGGGTTGCCGCGATAGAAGCCGCCAGCGTCGAACATGCGCGCGTTGTAATCCTTGAACTGTTCCGGGTACGTCTGTTCGATCAGGTCGCGGATGAGACCGTAATCTGCCGTCCATGCGTCCCACCGCCACGCGGGGTTCGAGGGCAATGTGGCCTTGGCGATGCCGGCCACGATGGCCACCTCGGAGAGCAGGTGCTCGCTGGCCGGCGTGCGCTTGCCGATGGAGCCGTGGATGTGACTGAAGCTGTCCTCCATCGATACCGACTGGCTTCCGCTGGCCTGCACGTCGTCCTCGGAGCGCGCAAGGCATGGCAACAGGTAAGACGCCTTGCCGTGGACGAGATGGCTGCGATTGAGCTTGGTCGCGATGTAGACCGTGAGCGCTTGGGCGGTCCACGCCGCCTCGACCACGTCGCGATCCGGCACGGCGCGAACGAAGTTGCCACCGAGGCTGATGAAACCGCTCACCGTGCCCGCGATGATGCCCTCGCACGCCTCGACGGTCCCCATGCCCTTGTCGCGTGGCGGTTCGAAGTCGAACTGTTTCGCCAGTACGTCCAGTGGCACCAGCTCGGGCTTCTCCGAGATGCCCACGGTGCGTTGTCCCTGCACGTTGGAATGACCACGCACGGGGCAGATGCCGGCGCCTTCGCGGCCGATGTGTCCACCCAGCAACAGGAGATTGACCAGCACGCCGATCGACTGCGAACCGTGGACATGCTGGGTCAGCCCCATGCCGTAGACGGCGATCACGCGCTTCGCCGTGGCGTAGACCTCTGCGGCCGCCTCGAGGTCATAGCGTGCCAGGCCCGATTCCCGCTCGATGTCATCCCACGCGGTGGCATGCACCTTGGCGGCGAAGTCGTCGAATTCGCTGGTGTGCTGAGCAATGAAAGCGCGATCGACGATGCCCTCGTCGCCAGCGGCACGCCGCGCCTCGTCGAGCGCGAAGACATGCTTGCACACGCCCATGAGCGCGGCGATGTCACCGCCCGGCCTTACCTGCAGGTACATGTGCGACAACTCGGTCGCATGACCGGTCAGCATCTGCAACGGGTTCTGTGGATTGACGAAACGCACCAGCCCCTGTTCGCGGACGGGGTTGAACGTCACGATCCGGCAACCGCGCTTCACCGCTTCCTGTAACGGATGCAGGAAGCGCGGGCTGTTGGTTCCCGGGTTCTGCCCGAAGTAGAAGATGGCGTCGCAGGTGTCGAAGTCTTCCAGCACGCACGTACCGACCGGCGAGCCGATGACCTGCTTCAGCGAGACCGAGGTGGTCTCGTGGCACATGTTGGAGCTGTCGGGAAGGTTGTTGTTGCCGTAGAAGCGCGCGGTCAGTCCGTACAGGTAGGACTGCTCCAGCGCCGACTTGCCCGAGGCGTAGAAGACGACGGACTTTGGGTCGAGCGTTTTCAACGTGGCGCCGATTCCTTCGAACGCTTCGTTCCACGAGCATGCGACATAGCGATCGGTGTCAGCGTCGTAACGCATCGGCTCGGTCAGGCGCCCCTGCATTTCCAGGTCGAAGTCGGCCCAGTCAAGCAGTTCGGTGACGGTGTGTTCGGCGAAGAAGGCCGGCGTGCAGCGATCGGACGTCAGCTCCCACAGCGTGGACTTGGCGCCGTTCTCGCAAAACTCGAACCGATGGGGTTTCTTCGGCTTGCCCCACGCGCATGAGGTGCACATGAAGCCGTGTGGCTTGTTCTGGTGGAGCAGGGTGTCCATCGACGCGGGCGTGGGCTTTTCGCGCAACAGCACCTGGCTCATGCCCGATACCGATCCCCAGCCGCCGGCAGCGCCTTCGTGCTGGATGCCCTGTTCTTTACCGGATGCCATCGTGGGTCTCCCATGCGGTTACCTGGTCGAGGGAATCACGTGGGCTGTGAGGGGGGTGGGAAGCTATTGGTAAGGATGTTTTGCCTCGGCGTAGGGCTCGCCTTCGGCATCGCGTTTAGCTTTCGAGCCTTGGCGCCTTGGGGCAAGAGCCGGCGGGTAGCCCCCTCGGGTCCACGCCTGCGGCGACCCGGAGGAAAGGCCGCTAGCGCGGCCGTGTATCTGGTTCGCGCACATCGTGCGCTCCTACGCGCGGCCGTTTATTGATTGCCCTACGGCCCCGGGTCGGGCTTCGAACGGGGATTTTCGATTCGCCATCCATGGCTCAGCGAAAATGGCCGGCCGTCCTGGCCGGCCCCGCGGCGCGGCCTTGTCCGTTCGAAGCCCTCGCCTGCGGCTACCGGCCCCGAGGGGGCTACCCGCCGGCTCTTCCTCAAACGGAGGTTGCGTGTTGGGTGAGCAGCGCGTGGGGTGAACGAGCAGGGGTCGTGGTACGGCTTCACCGCTTTATTGGCTGTTCGCGCACATCGTGCGCTCCTACCCCAGGGGTAGGGCAGCCCGTGGAATATCCAACGCGTGATCCGCCAGCTGGGTAGGAGCGCACGCACGTGCGCGAACCCTCGACATACCTAAGGCGACCGATGCCATGCAAACCAGGCAAGCGAGCGTTCCCAGCAACGAGGCGAAACCTGGCTCCAAGCTCTCTCCACACACAACCTCAGTGTCAGGAAGAGCCGGCGGGTGCCACCCTCGGGGCCGGTAGCCGCAGGCGAGGGCTTCGAACGGAAAAGGCCCGTCAGGGGGCCGGCCAGGACGGCCGGCCGTTTCCGCTGAGCCATGGATGGCGAATCGGAAACCCCCGTGCGAAGCCCGACCCGCCCCGTAGGGCAATCCATAAACGGCCGCGCGTAGGAGCGCACGATGTGCGCGAACCAGATACACGGCCGCGCTAGCGGCCTTTCCTCCGGGTCGCCGCAGGCGTGGCCACGAGGGTGGCACCCGCCGGCTCTTGCCCCAGCCCGCTGGCTTTTGCTCTCAGGCCCAAAGTACCAAAGCTCTAGCCCCAAACCCTCACCGCTCGAGCCGGTAATTCAAGCTAGCTCGACTGAAATCGGTAGCGTTCTGTGCCTCGAAATTCCACTTGTGGCTGAACAGGTAGCGCAGCGTGATGACCTGGCCGGGGTCGAACAGGCCGACGCCGTAGCTGAGGTAGAGGCGCGGCGACAGGTACTTGCCCACCGTGAATGCCGAGGCGCCGCCGAGGGCGTCGCTGTTGGTCACGCCGATATCGTCCACGCCGATGCGGGAGCCCACGCGCTTGGCCAGCAGGTCGCCGGCGGCGGAGCCCAGCGCCTGCGCGGCCGCGCCCACCATGTTGCCTTCGCCACCCTTCACCTGCGACAGGGGCTTGCCGGTGACGAGGTAGGAGAGCGCGTCTGACTGTTCCATCACCGGGTTGGAGAACACCGTGAGGATAGGGCGCTGTGCCGTGCCCGAGACGTAGAGGCCAACCTTCTGGCCTTCGTCGACGGTGGCGTTCGGGTTGAGGGTGCGTGCGGCACGGATGTTCAGGCCGGGGTTGTCGATGGGGGTGCTGGCAAACAACAGCTGGCCCTGCTCGATCCTCAGGTCCTGACCGTAGGCCTTGTAGGTGCCGTCCACGCCGATCTGACCCTGGCCGGTCGTCGCGCGGCCCGGGCGTTCGCGCACGTCGAGCTGCCCGGTGATGCGGCCGTCGATGCCGAAACCGACCAGGTGTACCTTCTGGCCAAGATCGACGCGGATGTCGGCGCGGATGGGCGACGCCTCGGCGGCGGCTTCGCGCTTCTTGTCGTCCACCACGACGACGTCGGAAGATGCCTTGGTCGCGCCGGCACCGGGGAGGCGTTCGACGTTGACGTCGGCCAGGTCGACATTGAGCTTGCCGCTGACGTTCATGCCCTTGGCGTCCTGCACGATGGTTAGGTCCGGTGAGAGGATCGCCTTGGCCGCCGGGATATCCACCGCGGTGAACTTCGACCCCGTCACGCCGAGCCGCATCGTGGCGCCCGTTCCCAGCAGCGCCGTGCCCTTGATACCCAGCGTGCCGTCGCCCGAGCCGACGGTGCCGTCGACCACATAGTTCTTCGCGTCGGCGGTGGTGACGCTGATGCGGCCGTTCTTCAGTTTCAGGCCGGCGCTGGGCACCTCGGCCGCGAAGCCCGACACCACGGCCTGGCCCGTGATCGACGGGTCGGCCACCGTGCCGCCCAGGTTGAAATCGGCGTCGAGGCCGCCCTTCACTTCGGCAACTTCCGTGGTGAACAGCTCGATGATGCCGAGGTCCTTCAGGTGCAGGGCGATGGTGCCGCCCAGGGCCTGTTGCGCCCCACTGAGCGAGACGTTGCCCGCGAGCGTGCCGCCGTGGTCGAGGTTGGCGTTGAGGGTGAGCCGTTGGCTGCCGGGTGACAGCTGCGCGTTGGCGGACAGGTTGTCGTAGACCACCAGCGGCTGGTCCGCACGATCTGCATAGGCCACCGTGCCGTGGGCCGAGCGCACATCGGCCTGCCCCGACAGGGCACCCGCGGCAGTGCGGCGGATGGTGCCGTCGCCTTCGATGATGCCGTCCGCGCGCATGGGGCTGTCGGAGGCCTGTGCTGCCGTCATAAGCAGCGCCAGTGGCACCTGGCGCAGGCGATAGCTGGCATCGAGGTTGCCAGCCTTGTCCTGGCGGGCGTTGATGCAGAGCAGAGGATCGCCCGCGGTAAGGCACAGGTCGCCGAGGCTGGCCGCGCCGTCCTTGTAGGCCAGCTGGCTGGGATTCTGCAGGCGCCAGCGCGGCAGGCCCTGGTAATCGAGGTCCAGCGCCGACAGGGTGCCGCTCCAGGCGCCGTCACGCAGTGCGCCCGAGAGACGCAGGCCGGCCGTGAGCGGGCGGCCGCGGGCATCGATGCTGAGCTGGTGTTTTTCCTGCGTGCCGTCGGCGTCCACGGCAAGGCGGTCGAAGGCCAGCCCACCCGCGTTGACGCCGGTACCGACGAGATCGAGTTTGCCGCCGGGTGCGCTGATATCGGGGATGTCGGCGTCGACGGTAAGCGCGTCGATCTTCTGGCCGGCGTAGACAATGGCCCCGCCACGCAGCTTCGCCGTTACCGCCAGCTTCGGCAGGTTGCCCCGCGCGGTGATGTCGCCCTGCACGCGGCCGCCGGCATCGGGCAGCCAGTCGCCCAGCGACGCGATGGCGAGTTTGAGCGTGGCATCGTTGGCGGTGTCGCCCTTGGCATCCAGGCGGATGGTGCTGCCGCCGGAGGCGAGGTCGAGCGTGCCGTTGACCACCTCATGCGGTTTCAGTGTCAGTTCGCCGTTGCCGCGCAACGGACGCTGGCGCAGCGTGCCGTCCAGCTTGCGCAGGGCCAGCGTGCCGAGGGGCTGACCGTCGACGAGGTGCCCCTCCGTGGAGAGGTCGAGGTTGAGGGCGCCGGGCCAGTCGGCCAGCAACTGGCCGGGGTCGAAACGGTTGCCCTTGACGTCGAGTTTCCACGCCAGCGCGGGTTTCAGGGTGAGCGTGCCGCTGGCGCCCAGGTTGCCGTTGGCCTGCTTCAGCTCCACCGTGTGCAGCGTGACGAGATCCGGCGTGCCGTCCACGTCCAGGGTGAACTTGCCGAGCCGTCCCGGCGGCCCGATATCGACATCGCCGGCAGCGTGGTAGGCGTCGGCGCTGCCCTTGAAGCCGAGCTGTCCCGTGCTGGCCAGGTCCTGCCCGGCGACGTTGGCCGGCACCAGTACGTCCTTCCAGCTCAGTGCCAGATCGGCCGAGACGGGCGCGGCCGCGATGTCCACCGTGCCCTTCGCCGTGAGCGAGCCCTTGACCTGCGGCGAGCCGACGGTCAGTTCGTCCAGTGTCAGGCGCTTGTAGTCGTGATCGAAGGTGGCCTTCAAGGGCGCCAGGCGCACGACGTAATCGTTGAGCGACAGGTCCCCCGTGAGGTTGGCGCCGTAGCGGTTGCCGCTGCCCTTCACGGCCAGGGCCAGCGACGTCAGGCTGGTCTCACCCAGCAGTGGCTTCGGATCGAAGGACGGCGCATCGATGGATGCCGTCCAGGGAAAATCCCCGCTCTGCTGCAGGTTGGCATCCACCTGCGCCAGCAACGGCAGGGTCAACTTGACGATGGTGTGCGCCCGGGACCCATCGCTGTGGGCTTCGATATCACCGGCGTAGTCGATGTCGCCGACTTTCCAGCGGAAACTCGCCTTGCCGTCACCGTGGTACTGCTTGCCCACCGCCAGCGTGCCGCCCAGGTCCGCCTGGCCATCGGGTGCGCGCAGTGCCAGTGTCTTGAGCGCGATGCCGTCCGCCGTCCACGAGCCGGCCAGGTCCAGCGAGTTCGACTCGAACAGCGGCTTGCCTTCCTGGGTGACCCGCACATGGCCGACCTTGACCCGGTCCAGCACGATGTCGAGCGGCGGCTTGAGCGAGAAGGGCTCGGAGGGCTGGGTGTCCGGCTGGCTGGGTCCGAGGGCGACATCGATGCCGTCCGCGGTCAGCGTGTAGATGTGGGCGCGCTTGCGCAGCAGCGCACCGAACGCGACGTCCAGGTGCGCCGTGGCGACGCGCACATCCATGCCCTTGCCGTCGCGGTAGCGCAGGCCGGTGATATCCAGCGGCCCGGCGAGGCGGCCCTCGGCCTGTTGCACCGTGAGGGCGCCATCGGTGAAACCTTGCGCGCGGGCCAGCGCAAAGCGCAGGCCGGATGCGCTGCCGACCAGCCACCAGACGCCGAGGACGACCACGAGCAATAACGTGCCCAGCGCCACGGCGATACGGACGAACCATGTCATGCGGACGCTCCTCACAGGTCGGGCCCGATGACGACATGCAGATGGATGCCATGCTCGTTCTTGTCGCCGACGGGCACGCCGACGTCGGCACGGATCATGCCCACCGGTGACAGCCAGCGCACACCCAGGCCGGCGCCCACGCGCGGGCTGTAATCGGTGCCGGTGAAGGCGTTGCCGGCGTCGACGAACGCGGCCATGCCCCAGTTGCGTGTGAAGTAGTGCTCCACCTCGGTACTGCCCACCAGCAGGCCTTCGCCGCCGATCACGCGGCCGAACGCGTTACGCGGGCCGATGCTCTCGAAATCGTAGCCGCGCACGGAGCGATCGCCACCGGCGAAGAAACGCAGCTGCGGGGGCAGGGCACTGAAATCGTCCGTCCATATCTTGCCGGCGGTGCCGCGCAGGATCAGGCGGTTGCGGCCCCAGAACGACTGGATCCACTTCGCGTCGCCGATCACCTGGGAGAACCGCGCATCCGAGAGCAGGCCGCCGGCGGTGCTGCGCGCGGTCAGCGTCAGCGACCAGCCGCTGCGCACGAAGGTGGGGTTGTCGCCCTTCTTCCGGCTCAGCGTGACTTCCGGATACAGCAGGGTGCTGCGGCCGTGCTCGAGGCCTTCGGCGGTGTCGCTTTCGTCGCCGCGCTTGCCGACCGTGAAGGTGCCGGACAGCGCGCTGACGCCGATGGTGCGGGTCCAGCCGTGCCAGAGCCGGGTTTCGTTGGCCACCAGCTGCAGCGTGCGCGACTGCGAGGTTACCGTGTCCGCATCGCGGAAATTGGCGCCGAAATTGAAGCTGCGCTGGTTGGGGCCGGGCAGGGGAATCTGGTAGAGCGTGGAGATCGTCTTCAGCCGCTGGGCCACGACCAGCTCGTTCTTCCACTTGTGGCCGCGGTCGTTGATCCAGCGTTTTTCGATGCCGCCGCGCAGGCCGGGACCGGTGTCGGTGCCGTAGAAGGGGCCGCCCGTGTAGATGGTGCGCTTGGCCGGCGCCAGTTCCACGGCGATGTCGATGGTGCCGTCCTTCGCGTTGTCCGTATCGGGGATGACGTTGACCACGGCGAAGTAATCGGCGCCGTTCAACGCCTGCTGCAAGTCCAGCAACTGCCCCTGCGAGAAATAGTCGCCGCTCTTGAACGGCACGTAGCGATCGAGGAAACCGTCGCGGAACTGCGAGTTCTTGAATACGACATGGCCGTAGCGGTAACGCTTGCCGGTGTCCCAGGCCAGGTTCACCGTGGCGCTGTGCTCGGCCCGGTTCACCTCCACGGTGTGCGTGACCAGGCGCGCGTCGAGGTATCCCGTGGCGGTGAGTGCACCGCTGACGGCATCGCGCGCACCCTCGTAGGCGCCGTCGTTCATCGGCTGGTCCTTCAACGCGGTAACACCGCGGACGGCACGACGAACTGCGGGCACCTTGCCGGCATCGTCGTCCACGGTGACGTTAACGGCAGTGATCTTGACCGGCAGGCCCGGCACGACATGCAGGGTGACCTGCCAGTCCTTGCCGACCTGTTTCAGGTCGCCCGTGGCCGAGGCTTCGTAGTAACCGTAGGGCCGCAGCGTGGCCTGGACCTGTTCGGGCGCTTTTTCGTAGAGCCGGCGCACCTGCGCGGCGGTGACATCACGCTGCGTGTACTGCGACAGGTCGACACCCGCCACGACTGCGCTCTTGAGGGTGTCGTCGACACCGTCCACCGTGAGCACGATGCCCGCGTGGACCAGGCCGGGGAGGAGGAACCACGGCAGGAGCAGCAGTCCATGGCGTCTTTTAAGGCGCATGAGCGTCCTGTTCCGTTCGTGGCTTGTCTCCGGCCTAACTTACCGCGCCGGATGTGTAAGGTCGATACACAAAGGTGAACGAGGCCGAATCAGCCCGCCTCGTCGCCCGCGCGGTGTGCGATCCACGCACCGACCAGGGCGGACACATACGGAATGGACTGCGCCGCAAGGATGAACATCCAGAGCACGCTTTCCGTATATGCCGTGCCGTAGTGCAGCGCCATGCCGATCACGGCGCACAGTAGTGCGATGGCCATCAGGCCTTCCTCGCGCACCGGTGCAAAGGCGGCGAAGCTGCTGCCACCCATACGCCGGCTCTTCGCGGTCACCACGAACGCGGTTTTCTCGCGAGTCAGCCCGTGCAGGATGCCGCGCGCGATGGCATGCGACAAGCCCATGCTGGCCACGGAGGCCATGATCGTGTCGTACCAGCTACACGGAACACGCGCGCGATAGAGCACGAAGCCGAAGATGGCCTTGGCGAAGAAGAACCCGATAACCGGAATGAGGAACAGCTGCATCGGCAGGTTGAAGTACTGCGGCGCGTAGATCATGCCAGCGGTCCACAACAGGCCCATCATCGTGAAGATGAAATGCAGCGCGTCCGCGAACCAGCTGAACCAGCCGGTGAGGAAGTGGAAGCGCTGGCCGGCCGACAACGGCCCCTTGCGGGTCATCCAGGTCCAGCGGCCCTTGAGGATCTGCATGGCACCGAAGGCCCAGCGGTAGCGCTGGCTCTTGTAGGCCTTGAAGTCGGCAGGGGTGAGGCCCTTGCCCATCAGCTCGTCGACATAGACCAGCTCGTAGCCGGCGTGCATCAGGCGCAGGCCCAGCTCGGCGTCCTCGCAGATGGTCCACTCGGACCAGCCGCCGGTGCCCTCGAGCGCGGAGCGGCGCACCATGGTCATGGTGCCGTGCTGGATGATGGCGTTGCGCTCGTTGCGGTGGTGCATGCCGATGCGGAAGAAGCCGTCGTATTCCCAGGCCGTCATGCGGCGGAAGCGGTTGTTCTCGAAATCGCGATGGGCCTGCGGGCACTGCACCACGGCCACCTTGGCGTCGTGGAAGTAGCCCGTGAGCGACGCGAGCCAGTCTTCGCGGACCACGTAGTCCGCGTCGATCACCGCGACCACGTCGGCCCGCTCGTCGGTGGCGGTGAGGCCGAAATTCAGCGCACCGGCCTTGTAGCCGGGCCACGGTTCGAGATGGAAGAAGCGGAACCGCGCGCCCAGCTGCTCGCAGTAGGCCTTGACCGGTTCCCAGACCGCCGGGTCCTTGGTGTTGTTGTCCAGCACCAACACTTCGTAGTTCTCGTAGTCCAGCGCGGCCAGGGAATCCAGGGTGACCTGGACCATCTCCGGCGGTTCGTTGTGGCAGGCCAGGTGGATGGACACGAAGGGCTGCCGCTCCACCGGGTCCTTCGGCAGCATGCCGGCGTGGCGAATCCACTCGCGCCGCCACAGCACCTCGGTGAACTCGAAGCCGTTGATCAGCAGGATGCTGAGGATGGCGATCTGCGCAGGGAACAGCAGGATCAGCATCGCCCAGTCGAACGGGCTGAGGTAGAAGTTGAAGGGCAGGGTGGCCGACCACACGATCAGGCCGCAGGCCAGCTGCACCAGCGCCATGAAGAACAGGCGTCCCATCAGCTTGAAGCGGCTGAAGCGGTAGCCGAACCAGAGCATGGGGAAGAACGCCAGCAGCGAGGCGGCCAACGCCTTCCACGGCCAGCCCACGTCCTCGGTGACCGGGCCGGTGAACGGGAATTTCAGCTGGCGATCGGCGTTGAACATGCCCCAGTACGCGCCGGTGCGGCCTTCGCCCAGGTTTTCCTTCCACGGCTGGTCGATGGCTTCCAGCACGTAGTAGTCGTCGATGCCCTTGCGCTTGGCGACGTTGAAGAACTCGCGAAGGAAGATGGCTTCGTTGGACACGCTGGGGTAGGCGTACTTGAAACGATCGCCATTCGACGGCCAGCCGATCTCGCCGATGGCGATGTGCTTGCCCGGGAAGACCTTCTGCAGGGCCTGGTAGCTGCCCTCGGTGTCGTTGCTGCCGTCGGCGTTGCGCGTGCCGATGGAATCGGCCACGCCGGCACGGGCCTCGATGCCGTTCCAGTAGGGGAACAGGTGGACGGTGATGAAGTCGACGTGGTCGGCCAGTTCGGGATTCTGGATCCACACGTGGAACGGCTCGGCCACCGACACCGGCTGGCGCACCGCGGCGCGCACCCGGTCGAGGTAGGCCATGATCTGCGCTGGCTTCATGTCGCCGCGGAACAACGACTCGTTGCCCACGATCACGCGGGAGATCGTTTTCGGGTAGCGGTTGGCCTGGGCGATCAGCGCTTCGATCTCGCGCTCGTTGTTTTCCAGGCGCGTGTCGATGTTGGCGCCCGCCATGACATCCAGGCCCTCTTTCGCGGCCAGGCGGATGGTCTGGGGGTTTTCCAGCATCGAGTAGGTGCGGATGCGCGGGGAATAACGCCGCACCAGCTTCAGGTCGCTGTCGATCTCCGGATCCGTGGAGAAATCGCCCTTCATGGGATTCTGGTAGCGCTGGTACGCGGTGAACGCGAAACCGGGAATGGGCCCGTGCCAGTCGCTCGGCCCGTTGGGCAGGTTGGCGACCAGCCAGAGGCCGAAGTTCAGGCCAGCGACGAGGACCGCGAGGATCAGCGCGGCAAGGATGGGGTGGCTTCGGTCGGTCTTGGTGGCAGCGCTCAAAACAATCCCCGGACCGGTCGGCCCCCGAGTGGAGTCAGATGGTAACCGGGGGAGCTTAACCAACGAAGGGGACCGGCTCAACGCATTGCAGCATAGCCGGTCAGGCTGGCCTCAGAGAAACCGCGGCCCGCCACGGGTGAAAGGGCGGGCCGCCAGGGTGTCAGGCGAGCAGCGAACGCAGCATCCAGGCCGTTTTCTCGTGTTCCTTCAGGCGGCCGGTGACCATGTCGGCGGTGCCTTCGTCGCCCACGGTCTCGGCGGCACGGATGGTGTCGCGCGAGGTGGCGGCGGCGATTTCATGGCCTTCGACCAGCTGGGCCACCATGGTTTTCCAGTCCGGCACGCCGGCTTCTTCCTTGATCGAGGTGAGCTTGCCGAACTGGCTGTAGGAGCCGGGCGCGAACACGTCGAGGATACGGATGCGCTCGGCGACCTCGTCGGCGGCCAGCCACAGGGCGTTGTACTGCACCTCGAACATGGCATGCAGGCTGTTGAACTGCGGTCCGGTCACGTTCCAATGGAAATTGTGGGTCTTCAGGTAGAGCGAGTACGTATCGGCGAGCAGCTTCGAGAGGTGCTCGGCAACCGTTTCACGATCGTTCTTGGCAATGCCGATATCGATGGCCATGTTGCGACTCTCCTTGGTTTTTTTGTTTGCGATGAGGCATTTTACCGCCCGCCGGGAACCGCTGTGAAATGAAACGTTCCGATCCGGACCATAGGCGCACGCTATCATGGGTGTCGATGAGTACGCCCACACGTCCCGCACGCCCTCCGTCGCCCGATCATCCGCGCCTTCGCGAGCTTCGCCATGCGCTCGATGCGGTGAGCAGCCGCGATGTCGGGCGGCTGCTGGGGCGCTGGCGTGCCTTGTCCCGCAAGCCCGACGCCGCCCGCATCGAGGCCCTGGCGGGCGATATCGCCGTGTCCCGGGAGCGCCGCGCCGCGCGGGCCGCCTCCAAGCCGCCGATCACGGTGGATGCCTCCCTGCCGATCGCCGCGCGGGCGGAAGACATCATCAAGCTCATCCGTGAGAATCAGGTGGTGGTGCTTGCGGGCGAAACCGGCTCGGGCAAGACCACGCAGCTGCCCAAGCTGTGCCTGGCCGCCGGTCGCGGCGAGGCGGGAATGATCGGCTGCACCCAGCCGCGGCGCCTGGCCGCCCGGTCCGTGGCCACCCGCGTGGCCGAGGAGCTGGCGACGCCGCTGGGCGACAAGGTCGGCTTCCAGGTGCGCTTCACCGAGCGCGTGTCCGACCAGGCCCTGGTCAAGTTCATGACCGACGGCATCCTGCTGGCCGAGACCCAGTCCGATCCCTGGCTGTCGGCGTACGACACGATCATCATCGACGAGGCCCACGAGCGCAGCCTCAACATCGATTTTCTCCTGGGTTACCTGCGCCGGCTGGCCCAGCGCCGCCCCGATCTCAAGATCATCGTCACCTCCGCCACCATCGATACGGAGCGTTTCGCTGCGCACTTCGGCAACGCCCCGGTAGTGGAGGTGGAAGGCCGCACGTTCCCCGTGGAAGTGCGCTATCGGCCGCCGGGCGAGCGCGGCGAGGGCAACGTCGCCCAGCAGGTGGCCGACGCGATGGACGACATTACCCGCGAAGACCCCCGCGGCGACGTCCTGGTGTTCCTGCCTGGCGAACGCGAGATCCGCGATACCCACCTGCTGCTGTCGCGCAAGCAGTACCGCGAGACGGAAGTGCTGGCGCTGTACGCGCGGCTGTCCGCCCAGGAGCAGGACCGGGTGTTCCGTCCGGGACCCAAGCGGCGCATCGTGCTGGCGACCAACGTCGCCGAAACCTCACTCACGGTGCCGCGCATCCGTTACGTGGTGGACCCGGGCACGGCGCGGGTCAAACGCTATAGTCAGCGCGGCCAGCTGGAACGCCTGCACATCGAACCCATTTCCCAGGCGGCCGCCAACCAGCGCAAGGGCCGCTGCGGGCGCGTGGGCCCCGGCATCTGCTACCGCCTGTACGAGGAAGCCGAGTTCAACCTGCGGCCGGAGTTCACCGACCCGGAACTGCTGCGTTCGTCGCTGGCCAACGTGATCCTGCGCATGCTGGCGCTGGACCTGGGTGAGGTGGAGGATTTTCCCTTCCTCGAGGCGCCGGACCCGCGCGTCGTGGCCGACGGCTACCGTCGTCTCGCCGAGATCGGTGCCATCGACGACGATCGCCGGCTGACCGCGACGGGGCGCACCGTGGCGCGGCTGCCGATCGACGTGCAGCTGGCGCGCATGATGGTGGAAGCGCGGCGCCTGGGCGCGCTGGCCGAACTGACCACCATCGTCGCCTTCCTCAGCATCCAGGACCCACGCGAGCGTCCGCCCGAGGCGCGCGGGCAGGCCGATGCCGCCCATGCGCAGTTCGCCGACCCCAAGTCGGACTTCGTCGGCGTGCTCAACCTCTGGCGCGGCTACCTCGCCGCCGCCGAGGAACTGACCTCGTCGAAACTGCGCGACTGGTGTTCGCGGCATTTCCTCAGCTTCATGCGCATGCGCGAATGGCGCGAGCTGCACCGCCAGCTGGTGCTGGTGGTGCGCGACATCGACTGGGGTACGCAGGGCAAGGAGCCCGCCGGGCCCGTGCCCGGCGACACGAAGCGAACCAGGGACGCCAAGGACGACACCAGGGCCAAGGACGCCAAGGACGCCCCAAAGGGTGCCCCCGCAGGCGATGCACTTGGCGATGGACTGTTCGAGGCGGTGCACCGCAGCCTGCTGGCCGGCCTGCCCACCCAGGTCGGGCACAAGGACGAGAAGGGCGTGTTCCGCGGCACGCGCGAGCGCCGTTTCCAGGTGTTTCCGGGCTCCGCGCTGGCCAAGGCGCCGCCGGCCTGGATCTTCGCCGCGCAGATCCTGGATATCGGCGGGCGCATCTGGGCGATGATGAACGCGCGCGTCGATCCGGCCTGGATCGAATCCCAGGCCGGCCATCTGGTGCGCGCCACGGCACGCGACGCGCACTGGTCGCGCAAGCGCGGCACCGTGGTGGCCTACGAGCAGGTCACGCTGTTCGGCCTGGTGCTGGTGGAGCGGCGTCCGGTGACCTTCCACCGGCAGGACCCGAAACTGGCCCACGATATCTTCGTGCGCGAAGCCTTGGTGCGCGCGGATATCGACAGTCGTGCCGACTTCGTGCGCGCCAACGCACGCGTGCTGGAACAGGCCCACGACATCGAGGCCAAGCAACGGCGCGCGGGCCTGCTGCGATCCGACGATGCGCTTGCCGCCTTCTTCGAGGGCAAGCTTCCCGCCGAGATCGCCGATGTGCGCGCACTCGACGCGTGGTACCGCAAGGCGTCCCCCGGGGAACAGGCCGCCCTGCGCTGGACCCTGGCGGATGTCATGGACACCGGCAGCGGCCTCGATCCCAAGGCGTTCCCCGCGACCATCGACGTCGGCCAGCACCGCTACCGGCTCGAATATCGCTTCGTCCCCGGTGACCCTGCCGACGGCGTCACGATCAACGTGCCGCTGGCCTTCCTCAACGCGCTGCCGCTGGCCCGCGGCGAGTGGCTGGTCGGCGGCCTGCTGGCCGACAAGGTGGCCGAGTTGATCCGCGCGTTGCCCAAGGCGCTGCGCCGGAACTTCGTGCCGGCACCGGATTTCGCCCGTGCGTTCGTGGAAGCCGAGGCCCCACGCGATGCGTCGCTGCCGGCGGCGCTGGCCCATTTCCTGAAGAAGACCACTGGCGTGGATGTCGATGCGGCGGCCTTCGCCGACGCCGAACTGCCGCCACACCTGCTGATGCGGTACCGCGTGCACGACGAGAACGGCCGCACGCTGGCCGAGGGCCGCGACCTCACGGCCATCCGCGCGCAATGGGAAAGCCAGGCGCGCGAGGCCTTCTCGCGCAAGACGGATATCGAACTCACGCGCGAGGACATCGTGACGTGGGACTTCGAATCGATTCCGGCGGAGGTGCGCTCCGACGCCGGCCTGGTGGCCTACCCGGCGCTGGTGGATCTGGGCGAGGCTGTGGCGCTGCGCGTGTTCGAGCGTGCCGACGAAGCCGTCGAGGCGCATGCGGGCGGCGTGGAACGGCTGCTGCGCGAGGCCCTGGGGCCCGAGTTCAAGCGTGCGCGCCGGCAGTTGCCCATCGCCAACCCGCTGTCGCTGAAGTACGCCCCCATGGGCAGCATCGATGGCCTGCGCGATGACCTGGTCGAAGGCGGCTTCGCCGACCTGCTCGAGGGGCGCCGCCTGGATGTGCGCACGCATGCCGCGTTCGAGGCGTTGCGTGCGGAGTTCGCGCAGAAGCTGTTCGGCGCGGCGATGGCACGGCAGAAGCTTGCCGAGCCGATCATCGAGGCGCAGGCCGAACTCAGGCCCTGGATGGAGCCGCCGCTGATGGGCTTTGCCAAGGCCAGTTACGACGACCTGCGCGAACAACTGGCGGCCCTGTTCCAGCCGGGGTTCCTGCGCGAACTGCCCACCGCGCGGCTGTCGCACATCCCGCGTTACCTCAAGGCCATGCGCCTGCGCGGCGAACGACTGCGCCAGGACCCGGCCCGCGATCAGTCGCGTATGCTTCAGGTGCTGCCGTACTGGCGCGCCCTGCTGCAGGGCGGCGGCACGGCGCTGGATGCTGACGCCTGGGGGGAACTGCGCTGGCTGCTGGAGGAATGGCGCGTGTCGTTGTTCGCCCAGGAACTGAAAACCGCGGAGCCGGTGTCGGCCAAACGGCTGGCCAAGGCTTTGGACAACGCGCAGGCGGCATCACGATGAGCGACGCACGGCCCATGGCGGCGAAGGACCCGGGCATGCCCCTGACGGAGCAGGCAAGGCAGGCCTGCGCCGTGCTGCCCGTGGCCGCGCGGGCCGAGGGCGAAACCGTCATCGAGCTGCTGCGGCTGCTGGGATGCGACGATGAAACCTGCGCGTCGGCCCTGTGGTTTTCGCTGGTCAACGGCTTGCCGGGGGCGGCGAACGAGGCGGCGGCGACCTGGGCGCCGACCCTGCGCCGGCTGGTCGAAGGGCAGGGCGAGGCGGAGAAGGTCTGGGCGCTGCATGCGCAGCGCGGGCCCGCCAGCGGTGCCGAGGGCCTGCGTCGGCTGCTGCTGGCGATCATCCGCGACCTGCGCGTGGTGTTCGTGCTGCTGGCGCGCCAACTCGCCGCCATGCGCACCGCCATGGCGCTGCCGGACCACGAGCGGCGCGAGCTGGCCCAGCTCACTGCCGATATCCATGCGCCGCTGGCCAACCGGCTGGGTATCTGGCAGCTGAAATGGGAACTGGAAGACCTCGCCTTCCGTTACCTCGAGCCCGACACCTACCGTCGCATCGCGCGGCTGCTGGACGAACGCCGCACCGACCGCGAAACCTTCATCGCCTCCAGCCTGGCCACCCTGCGCGAGACGCTGGATACCGCCGGCGTGCGCGCCGACCTGGCGGGCCGGCCGAAGCACATCTTCTCCATTTGGAAGAAGATGAAGAAAAAAGGGCTGGAATTCTCCGACCTCTACGACATCCGCGCCGTGCGCATCCTGGTCGACAGCGTGGCCGACTGCTACGCGGCGCTGGGGCTGGTCCACAGCCTCTGGCCGCATGTGCCGGGCGAGTTCGACGACTACGTGGCGCGGCCCAAGGGCAACGGCTATCGCTCGCTGCACACGGCCGTGCTGGGTCCGCAGGGCAAGACCCTGGAAGTACAGATTCGCACCCACGAGATGCACCGCGCCAACGAACTGGGTGTCGCCGCGCACTGGCGCTACAAGGAAGGCGGCGGGGCGGATGCGGAGTTCGAGGCCAAGATCGCCTGGATGCGCAAGCTGCTGGAGCCCCGTGGGGAAGACGAGGCCGAACTGGCCGCCGGCTTCGAAACGGAGCTGATGGAAGACCGCGTCTACGTGCTGTCGCCCAAGGGCGAGGTGATCGACATGCCGCGCGGCGCGACGGTGCTGGATTTCGCGTACCACATCCATACCGAAGTGGGTCATCGCTGCCGTGGCGCCAAGCTCAACGGCCGGATCGTGCCGCTGACCACACAGCCGCGCAGCGGCGATCGCATCGAGATCCTGACCACGAAAGTATCCGAGCCCAGCCGCGACTGGCTCTCGGCGCACCACGGTTACCTGCACACGTCGCGGGCGAAGGAGAAGGTGCGCGCCTGGTTCCGTCGTGAAGCACACGAGGCCAACATCGTGGCCGGCAAGCTCAGCCTCGAGAAGGAGTTGCGCCGCCTGGCCCTGGACGACGTGGACCTGGCGAAGCTGGCCACGCATTTCCGCCTGAAATCGGTGGAGGAGCTGTATGTCACCATCGCCCTGGGCGAAGTGACCCTGGGCCAGGTGGCCCGTTCGCAGCAGGAGCCGGCCGAGCCGGGCATCACGCAGTCGTCCAATCCGGTGGCGTCGCGCGCCGCGCAGCACGACCGCGGGGCCCTTTCCATCGAAGGCCTGGGCAACCTGCTGACCACCCTGGCGCGCTGCTGCCAGCCGCTGCCGGGCGACCCGGTGCGCGGCTTCATCACGCGCGGTCGTGGCGTCTCCGTGCATCGCGCCGACTGTGCCAGCCTGTCACGGCTGGCCCGTCGCAGCCCCGAGCGCGTGATCGACGTCAGCTGGGGCAGGGTGGACGTGCAGAGCTACGAGATCGACATCGAGCTGCGCGGCTACGACCGCAAGGGCCTGCAAAAAGACGTCGCCACCACCATCAGCAACACCGGTCCGCATATCGTGGCATCGTCCAGCCGCGTGCAGGTGCGCACCGGCGAAGTGGAGATGCGCTTTACCCTGCGGGTGAAGGATTACGAGCAGTTGTCGATGGTGTTGGGCAGGCTGAGCGCGCTGCCCAACGTGACGGACGCCCGCCGCCTCGGCGGACGCTGACTCAGGTCGGTATCGTGTTACCGGTGGGGTCCCACACCACGCCTTGCGGTCCCTGCTGGGTGATGGCGCTGGTGGCATAACCCACGCGGTTCGCGTTGACGACACCCTCCGCGCAGTGCGTCCATGTGTAGTTCTCGCGCAGTGTGTTGCCCAGTGTCTTCGCTTCGGCGAAACGGTTGGGCAGGTTTAGCACCAACGCCTTGATGGCCGCGGCCCAGGCCGTCGGACGCGCATCGAAGGCCCGGGACGGCACCCGGGCCGGGTCCAGGAAATCGTCCGGTACCGATGGCGATACACGCTTATGGAAGTCTGCGACGACACAGTGCCCGCCCGCGGTGCCGAAGCGATGCGCATCGGCCAGGAACATGCCCGAACCGCTCACCTCGTTGACCAGCACCGGTACGTTCACACCCAAAGCTTCGATGGGCACCAGTCCGAAATGCTCGATGTATGAGGGCATCAGCACGCCGTGCGACGCGCGCACCTCGTTCATGATCTCTTTCGTGGCCGCCCCGATCGTGACCGTGATCTTGTCGGACGTACCTTGGCGTCCAACGATGGCGTTGGCGAACTCCTGCACGTACGCGACGTCCACGACGTGCGTGCCGGCTGTCCTGGGTGCGTCCTGCGCGGGCGGGTAGAAATCCTTGGATTCCCAGAAACGGACGCTGATATCGATCGGCGGGCAAGCGGGATCGTCGCGCAGGGTCTGTGCCGCCAGGAGGATGTCTTCCAGTCCCTTGATCGGTGCGTTGGCGCGGCCGTTGAAGAGGATCTTGCGCCTGCCGTCGCGACCGGGGTCGTTGAACGTGGCCTGTGCCTCCTTGCCATCGGTGCCACCGATGCATTCGTGCACGCGTACCTTGGCGCCGCCGAGCAACTTCAGCGCGCCTGCGCGCAGGAACGGCCCCACAGGCACGACGACGTCGGCCTTCTTCATCCACTCCGCCTCCATCGCGATCTTCCGCGCGGCGGAGGCGGTGTCGATCTGCTCGTGGTAGGCGTTGTAGCCCGTCAGGACTGTGCCTTCCACCGGGTAGGAATGGAGGAAGTAATTCACCTTCGCCGTGCGGAACAGCTGCTGTTTCAGCAGGATCGCCGCCGGTCCGGAAAACCGGGAATGCCCGATGATGATGTCGGGGACCCATGACTTGTCCTTGCCGCCGATTTTCGTCGCCAGGATGTCCGCCTTGGCGAGGAGTTTGGCCGGATCGTTGATCCACGCGTAGAGGCCTTCGCGCTCGCTGTCGATACCACGGGGATTGACCAGGTTGGTCGGGGCGTCGTTGAGGAAGATGATTTCCGCCCCGCCGTGGTTCTCACTCGTGGGATTGATCGACTCGGCCGGCGGCGGGCGCGAGGCATCGGTGAGATTGAGGGTCAGCAGCTTCACGCTGTGCCTTGGGCGTTCGCCGGTCCTGCTGGCGAGCAGTGCCCGGGTGAATTCCTGGTTGAACACGGCGAGGCCACCGCCGAAGGTCCTGCCGCTGAAGGGCAGGACGATGAGGATATTGCTCATGACGATCTCCTTGGGAAGACCCGCCCGGTTGGGCAGGCCTTCAAAGCCTAGGAATCGTCGCGTCCTGCGTACCTCGGTAAAACGCTGATTTTACGGGCGTCAGGCACCCATCATCATCGCCACGCCCCAATCCTTGATCGGCGCCGCGATAAGCATCCGCGCCAGGATCAGCCCGAGGATCACCACGGTCGGCGAGAAATCCAGTCCGCCGATGGTCATGCGCCCGCGCAACGGACGGACCAGCGGTTCGGCCAGGCTGGTCACCAGCCGCGCCACCGGGTGGTAGCGATCGGTCGAGAGCATGCTCATGATCGACCAGGCGAACACCAGCACCACCCAGGTCAGCAGGAAGATATCCAGCGTCTCGCCCAGGCCGGCGATCGCCAGGCCGAGTACGTTCGGGGCGATGCCGGCCAGGGCGGCGATCAGCAGCCACTTCAGGCATTCCAGCAGGTACACGATCAGCAGGGCGCCGGTATTGACCCGGCGTACCGGTGGCAGCACCTTGCGCAGCGGCCGCAGTACGGGATTGGTGAACCGGTAGAGGAACTGGCAGATCGGGTTGTTGAAATCCGCGCGGAAGGCCTCGGCCAGGATGCGCAGGATGAAGAGCGTGACAAGTGCGCCGAAGGCGACTTCGAGCAGCAGGCCGCCAGCATTGGTCAGGTAGTTCACGTATTCGATTCCATGTCTTCGGAAAGTTGGAAGCTGCGCCGACGCGCCGCGTCGACCGCCCGCGCCACGATGGCAGGGAAATGGTCGTCACGGAAGCTTTCCAGCGCGGCCTGGGTGGTGCCATGGGGCGAGGTGACGCGCTGGCGCAGCGTGGCGGCGCTTTCGCCGGACTCCACCAGCATGCGGCCGGCGCCAAAGGCGGTCTGCGCCGCCAGGGCACGGGCCGCCTCGCGCGACAGCCCCTGAGAAAATGCCGCGTTTTCCAGCGCCTCGACCATCAGGAAAAAATAGGCTGGACCGGAGCCGGACAGCGCCGTGACGATATCCAGCTGGTCTTCGTCGGGTACCCAGACCGTGAGGCCGCCGGCGTCCAGCACGTGCTGGGCCTCGGCCCGCTGGGGGGCGCTGACGCGACCGTTGGCGAACAACCCGGTGGCTCCGGCCCCGAACATGGCCGGGGTATTGGGCATGCAACGGACCACGGGCAGGGCGGCATCGAGCCAACGTTCCAGTTGGGCGATGCGGATGCCGGCGGCGATGGAAATGACCACCGGCCGGTACTTCTGCACCGCCGGACGCAGGCCGCGGCACACCTCGGCCATCATCTGCGGCTTGACCGCCAGTACGAGGATGGATGCACCCTCCGCGGCGTCGAGGTTATCGGTATAGGTGGCAACGCCGTACTGGCGGGACAGCTCCTGCAGGGCCTCGGCGCGCGGCTCGGCCACCGCGATGCCGCCCGGCTGGGCGCCGTGGCGCAGCATGCCGGCGATCAGGGCGGTGGCCATGTTGCCGCCACCGATGAAGGCGATCCGATTCATGGGGTGTTCGCTCCGCTCGCGGTCGTTTTCACAGTCCGGGAAGCATATACGGTGCGGCGCCTTGCCGCCGACCCCTCGGCGTGTTTACCTATGCCCCACAAAGAAAGGGGACCCTGATGGACATCGCCGAACTCCTTGCCTTCTCCGTGAAGAACAAGGCCTCCGACCTGCACCTCTCCGCGGGCCTGCCGCCCATGATCCGCGTCGACGGTGACGTTCGGCGTATCAACATTCCCGCGCTGGAACACAAGCAGGTGCACTCGCTGATCTACGACATCATGTCGGACAAGCAGCGGCGCGACTACGAGGAGTTCCTGGAGACCGACTTCTCCTTCGAGATTCCCGGCCTGGCGCGTTTCCGCGTCAACGCCTTCAACCACAACCGGGGCGCCGGTGCGGTGTTCCGTACCATTCCGTCCGAGGTGCTCACGCTGGAGGACCTCGGTGCGCCGAAGATCTTCCGCGAGCTGATCGAGCAGCCGCAGGGCCTGATCCTGGTCACCGGTCCGACCGGCTCGGGCAAGTCCACCACGCTGGCGGCGATGGTCGACCACATCAACAAGAACGAGTACGGCCACCTCCTCACCGTGGAGGATCCGATCGAATTCGTGCATACCTCGCAGAAGTGCCTGGTCAACCAGCGCGAGGTGCACCGCGACACCCACGGCTTCAACGAGGCGCTGCGCTCGGCGTTGCGCGAAGATCCGGACTACATTCTGGTCGGCGAGCTTCGCGACCTGGAAACCATCCGCCTGGCGCTCACCGCCGCGGAAACGGGCCACCTGGTGTTCGGCACCCTCCACACCTCGTCGGCGGCCAAGACCATCGACCGCATCATCGACGTTTTCCCCGCCGGTGAGAAACCGATGGTCCGCTCGATGCTTTCGGAGTCTCTGCGCGCGGTGATCTCGCAGTCGCTGCTGAAGAAGGTGGGCGGTGGGCGCGTGGCGGTCCACGAGATCATGGTCGGCATCCCGGCCATCCGCAACCTGATCCGCGAGGACAAGGTCGCCCAGATGTATTCGGCGATCCAGACCGGCCAGCAGTACGGCATGCAGACGCTGGACCAGAACCTGCTTGACCTGGTCAAGCGCGGCCTGATCACCCGCCAGGAAGGCATGATGTACGCCAAGAACAAGGAAAGCTTCCGCTAACGGCGCGCCGCGCCCCGGGTATATGATCGCCCGTGGGGCGCCGGCCCGGTCCGGCACACGGGGACCAGACCGTCATGAGCGATTTCGATTTCACCTCCTTCCTGAAGCTGATGGTGCACAAGCAGGCCTCCGACCTGTTCATCACCGCCGGCGTCGCGCCCTCCATGAAGGTGCAGGGCCGCATCGTGCCCATCACGCAGAGCCCGCTTTCCGCGCAGCAGGCGCGCGACATGGTGCTCAACGTGATGACGCCGGCGCAGCGCCAGGAATTCGAAAAGACCCACGAATGCCAGTTCGCCATCAGCGCGTCGGGCGTGGGCCGGTTCCGCGTATCGTGTTTCTACCAACGCAACTGCGTCGGCATGGTGCTGCGCCGGATCGAATCGAAGATTCCCACGCCGGAAGAGTTGAACCTGCCGCCGATCGTCAAGCAGCTGGCGATGACCAAGCGCGGCATCATCATCTTCGTCGGCGGCACCGGTACGGGCAAGTCGACCTCGATGGCCTCGATGATCGGCTACCGCAACCAGAACTCCACGGGCCACATCATCACGATCGAGGACCCGATCGAATACGTGCACAGGCACGAAGGCTGCATCATCACCCAGCGCGAGCTCGGCATCGATACCGATAGCTGGGAGAACGCGCTGAAGAACACGCTGCGCCAGGCGCCCGACGTCATCATGATCGGCGAGGTGCGTACCCGCGAGACGATGGAGCATGCCATCAACTTCTCGGAAACCGGGCATCTGTGCCTGTGCACCCTGCACGCCAACAACGCCAACCAGGCGCTGGACCGTATCCTCCATTTCTTCCCGGAGGATCGCCGCAGCGCGCTGTTCATGGACCTGTCGTTGAACCTGAAGGGCATCGTGGCGCAGCAGCTTATTCCCACGCCCGACGGCAAGGCCCGCCGCGTCGCGGTGGAAGTGCTGCTTGGCACGCCGCTGGCGCAGGACTATATCCGCCAGGGCGAGGTGCACAAGCTGAAGGAACTGATGCGCGACTCCAACCAGCTGGGCATGCGCACGTTCGACCAGAGCCTGGTGGAGCTGTACCACGCCGGCGAGATTTCCTACGAGGACGCGCTGCGCCACGCGGACAGCTCGAACGAGGTGCGCCTGCGGATCAAGCTCGCCCAGGGCGGTGATGCGCACACCCTGTCGCAGGGCCTGGAAGGCGTCGAGATCGACACCTCGCACGACAAGCAGACCTTCGGCGGCATGCTCAGCCGCTGAATCCCGTGACCTGGCAACACGCATGCATGCGTGTGTAGGAGCCCACGATGTGGGCGAAAAAAAAGGGAGCCCAAAGGCTCCCTTTCTCATGCCACCATCACCAACGCTTAGTTGGAAGCGGCAGCCGCGGCCGACACCGTCACGCCGCTGGCGTCCACGCTCTTCACGCCCTTGATCTTCTTGGCAATCGCGACAGCGTGGCTCTTTTCCTTGGCAGTAGCGACCGAACCCGTCAGGGTAACGACGCCTTCGGTGGTGCTGACCGAGATATCGGTCGCCTTGACCATCTTGTTGGCAGCGAATTCGGACTTCACCTTGGTGGTGATCCAGGTGTCGTCAGCCTTGCCGGCAACGGTCTGGTTGTCGCCCTTGCTCATGGCGGCCGCGGAGTCCTGTGCATTCACCTGGGCGAACGGGACCGTGCCGAGACCGGCAACGAGGGCGGCGGCGAACAGGGCCTTGCGGAGGTTGGAATGGTTCATGGTGAACTCCTTATCTGAAATCTGTTGTGGGTCTGGCGAAGGCGCCGCGCACTGTGGCTGCCGTGTCGCGGGGCCTATGGAAACAGCGCATCCGTGAACGATTCGTGCGTGCAAACGCCAGCCGTTCAGTTTCTTGCACGGGTAGCTGCCGGGTTCGTGCAGCGCGCAAAAAGAAAGGCGACCCGAGGGCCGCCTTTCCTGTTTCAACCACGTGACGCGTATGGATCGGCTTATTTGTATTCCACCGATCCCGAGATCACGAGGCCCTTCTCGTCGACGTGCGACTCGCCGGACACCTGCACGACGCGGGCGGCCTGGGCCTTCATCGCGTCGAACTGCGCATTGGAACGCTGCGCCGTAGCGGCCGTGGTGGCCTGGTCGTCCGGCGCGCCGTCGGCACCCGCGGCTTCGGTCATCGCGCTGGCGTAGGACTTGGCCTTGTCCGCCATCACGTCGACCCAGGAGCGATACATGTCGCCATTGAGGTGCAGGCGAGACACGCGACCGGCGTCGCCGGTGCTGCCCATGAGCACGTCGTCCAGCTGGGCGTCTTCACCGGCGCCCACGCCGACGGCGATCGCCTGGCCGTTCATCGCTGCCCAGCCGGGCATGCCCAGCATGCCGCTGATGTTCGGCGGCAGGGCGACCGGCTTGCCGTCGCCGGCCAGCTTGAAGTCGCCGCCCAGCATCGCCTGACCCATGGCGAGCAGGCCCGCCGGGTTGCGCGTGGCGATCACCACGCGACCGGTGATCTGCGGCATCTGCTGCGCGCTGGCCGCGGGCTTGAACGAATCGATGACCAGACGCAGGCCGCGGAGGTCGCCGATGGGCGGAATGGCCGCCTGCTGCATGGTCGAGCCCATCTTGGCGAAGCTGTCGTTCATGCTGGCGAAGGCCGGGCACTCGAACGGCTTGGCTGCCACGGCTTCCGCCTGGGCGGTGAAGAACGTGCGCAGCTGTTCGACCGGCAGTGCGAGGCTGATGTCGAACGGACCCTTCGCGTCGCTGCCCAGGCCCGGGACTTCGACCTTGAGGCCGGAGAACGCCTTGGTGATGTCGTCGGCCAGGGCGATGTCGACACGCTGGTCCTGGTGGTGCAGGTCGAGCTTGGTGTAGCCGAAGCTGACGGATGGCACCCGCGCGGCGATACGCGTGGCTTCCGTCTGGCAGCTGGGTGGCAGGGCCGGCACCGGCTCGCCGGACTTGGCCGACTGGTGCTTGAGGAAGGTCGCGAAGAGCGGATCCTTACCGGTGGCGATCAGCGGCAGCAGGCGGGTCAGGTCGACCTGGCCGACGGCGTAATCCTTGTAACCCTTGGCCTTGGCCAGATCGGCCAGGCGTCCGTCTTCCTGGATGCTCTTTTCCGGGCGGTCGGCGCCGAGCGCCTGGCGGACCAGCGGCTGGGCGGCGTCGACCGGCAGCAGCGAGACCACGGCCTGCTTGCCCACGGTGGCGATGACCAGCTGTACGCCGGAATCGGACAGGGCGACATGGCGATACGACTGGCCGCCCGCGTCGGCGGTCTCCAGCTTCTTGCCGTAGGCCGTTTCGAGGCGGCCCACGAAGGCATCCCACGCGGCGTTGTCGGCCAGCGTCACGCGCACGACCGGGGCCAGGCCCAGGCCGTAGAACGCGGTGCCGCTCTTGGCGTCCAGGCCCATGTTCTTCAGGGCGGCCTCGGCGGTCTTGCCGTCGAATTCCGCGGCGAGGGCACGGACCAGGCGGGCGCCATCGGCGTTGCCCTTGGTGTCGAGGTCCTGCGCAAAGGCCTTCATCTGTGCGACCTGGCCGGGCAGCTCGCTGTTGGCCTGGGCCAGCATGGCCTCGTAGGCGTCGTCGTCGAGCTTGTCGAGGCTGGCCACCACGTACGGCGTATCGGCCGGCACGAAGGCCAGCGGGGCATCCTTATCCTTGTGGCCGCAGGCCGCCAGCAGCACGCTGGCGACGCCGAGCGCGAGAAGTCGCTTCGTCGGTCGCATTTTGTATCCCGTTGTTTGATCCCTAGGTGGGACCATTATGCCGGAATGCGTCCGCGCGAAGGGGCGTCTTCAGCGCCCCATGACCTCGGCCAGTACGGCCATGCGCACGAACACGCCGTTGCCGACCTGCTCGAGGATGCGCGACTGGGCGCCGTCGGCGACGTCCGGAGCGATCTCGATACCCCGGTTGATCGGGCCGGGGTGCATCACCAGGCAGCCCTTGGCGGCGCGTGCGAGGCGCCGGGTGTCGAGGCCGAACCGCTCGAAATAGGCGGCCTCGTCAGGAAGGTCGGTGGCGGCCATGCGCTCCTTCTGCAGGCGCAGCATGATCACGGCGTGGGCGCCTTCGATCGCCTCGTCGAAATCCTCGACATAGCTGACGCCGGACAATTCGCCTTCGGGCGGCATGAGCGAGGACGGCCCGACGATGCGGATGTCCTTCGCGCCCAGCGCGGCAAAGGCGTGTATGTCCGAGCGCGCGACGCGGGAATGGCGCACGTCGCCGCAGATGACCAGGCGCAGCTTGCGGAAATCCGGATGGTGGTTACGGATGGTGAGCGCATCCAGCAGGCCCTGGGTGGGATGCGCGCGGTTGCCGTCGCCGGCGTTGACCACCGCCACGCCGCTCATGGCGTGGCGCACCAGCTCATCAGGGGTGCCGGACACCTTGTGCCGAACGATGATGGTGTCCAGGTGCATCGCTTCCAGCGTGTGCAGCGTGTCGAACAGTTCCTCGCCCTTGGTGGTCGAGGAGAGGCCGATGTCGAAGTTGACGACGTCGGCGCCCAGCCGACGGGCCGCCAGCTCGAACGAGGTGCGCGTGCGCGTGGAAGGCTCGAAGAACAGGTTCAGCACCGTGCGGCCATCGAGCAGCCCGAGGTGGCGCGTACCGTGCGCCGTGGCTTCGCGCATGCTGTTGGCCCGGTCGAGCAGGCGCTCGATCGTCTCGCGTGGCAGGTTCTCGAGGGTGGTCAGGTGGCGCAGGCGTTGTGACATGACGGCCTCAAGGCGATGGAAGAAGGCGGGGGTGTGTGACGTGGCTCATGGCAGGAGCAGATACGACTCGAGGATGACCGCGGCGGCCTCGGCGTCGATCGAGCGGACATCCGAGCGCTTGCGCGTGCCCGCGGCCCGCCCGGCGGCGAAGCGACGTGCGGCCTCCTGCGAACTCATGCGTTCGTCGGCGAAGGCGACCGGCAGGTCGTAGCGCTGGCCGATGCGCTCGGCGAAGCGGCGCGCCTTGCGCGTCATCGGTTGCTCCTTGCCGTCGTTGTCCAGTGGCAGGCCGACGATGAGGGCCTCCGGCAGCCATTCGCGGCGAAGGGTGTCCAGCGCCTGCCAGTCGGGTTCGCCGTCGCGCACCGGCAGCGCCGCGATGCCGCGGGCCGTGCCGGTGAGGCGGTTGCCGACGGCGACGCCGACGATCTTCGTACCGACATCGAAACCGAACAGACAGCTCATGAAAGGAGGGGGCTCACGCGTGGCCGGCGTAGCCGGTCAACTGGGAGGGATCCTGCATGCCCAGCTGGCGGGCGGCGGCGACCCAGCGTTCGTCCAGGGGCGTGTCGAAGACGATGCGCTCGTCGGCCCGCGTGGTCAGCCATGCGTTGTCCATCACTTCCTGCTCTAGCTGGCCGGCTTCCCAGCCCGCATAACCCAGCGTGACGAGGGCGCGGCGGGGACCTTCGCCCTTGGCTATGGCCACGAGAATGTCGCGCGAGGTGGTGACCGACCAGTCGTCGTTCACGCGGTAGCTGGAATCCCAGTGTCCCGGCTCGCGATGCAGGACGAAGCCGCGCTCCTGCTGGACGGGGCCACCGATGAGTACCGGGTAGTCGGCGATCTCCGGGTCGTCGCATTCCAGCTTCATCTGGGCGAGGACGTCGCCCAGGCGGTACTCGGACATCTGGTTGATCAGCAGGCCGACCGCGCCGTCTTCCCCGTGCTGGCACAGGAAGGCGACGCCGCGCGCGAACGGCGGCTCGGCGAGGGAGGGCATCGCGATGAGGAATTGACCCGCGAATGTAGTGGCGATCGTCATGGCCGCATTGTAGCCGCTACGGCCGGGCGAGTGCGCCTGCGTTAAGCGCAAAAAAGCTACGGTGCAGGCCTGCCCCGTGTAGGTCGTTTCCTGAGGAACATCATGTTTGCCAAAGGTTTTACGTTCGTGTCCGGTATGCTCCTGGTCGCCATCGCGCAGGCATCGACGCCGTCTGCGTGGAAGGATCATGACCGACAGCTGACGCAGGCGTGCATCGCGGCCAGCGGCCTGAAGGATGCAAGACCGGTCGGTGGGCCGATCGCCTACGACGACCGCGTGACCGTGACGGCGCTGGTGCTGGCCGGTCGCTACCCGCAGAAACACATGAACAACCGCCCCGGTCGCGAGCTGTGCGTATGGGACCGAAAAGCCGGCAAGGCCTACGTCAGCGAAGCCGACCAGCTGCTGCCGTAGGAGCGCGTGATGCGCGCGAAAGGTAGTCGGGACGTCCGGGCCAGGATGTAGGAGCGCGCGATGCGCGCGACATGTTTTGAGGCCGTGTGTCGGGCCTGGCGCGCAATGTCGGGGGATTGTCGCGAGAAGATGTCGCGCGCATCGCGCGCTCCTACATGCATGCTTGGTCGTGCTGCTGCCGGGGCTAGTAATTCCTCAGCACGTTGCCCGGAAGGAACTGCCAGGTGCGGGTGATGTAGAGCTCGTCCACCTTCGTCTTGTCCGCGGGCAGGGCGGGGAAGGGGGCCGCGAGGCGGACGATGCGCATGGCGGCATCGTCCAGCAGCGTGTGCCCTGAGCTCTTGATCACGTCCATGCTCTTGATCGAGCCGTCGCGGTTGAGGCCCACGGTGAGCACCAGCTCGCCGTACAGCCCTCGGCGGCGGGCCTCGTCGGGGTAGTTGAGGTTGCCCACGCGCTCCACGCGGCCGACCCAGCCTTTCATATAGGCGGCGTAGACGTACTCGCGCGTGTTGGAGGAAATGAATTTCTTCTTGGGCCGCTTGGCATAGGCCTGCGACTGCTCGCGGACCTCGGCGGACAGCCGGGCCATTTCCAGCTTGCGCTGCACGTCCTCGTCGGACACCGGCAGGGGGCTGGGCGCGTGTTCGCTCTGCTGCCGGCTCGTGTCGACGGCGAAGGCCGTTTCGCCGGAGGTGGTCAACAGCGGTGCAGGCGTACGATCCTGCGGCGCCGGTGCCTGGGCATCCTTCGGCTCGGGGGTGACGCCGCGGTTCGGCGTCGGCAACGGGCCGGAGACGGGCTCGGAGGGCCGGGCCGCCTTGTCCTTGTCGCCGCCACCCGCGTTGTTGGCCTGGGCCAGGAAGTCGGCCTTGTCCGGCGGTTCCTGGTTGGCCACGTCCACGAGGGTGACATCCAGCGTGGCCACGCTGGGCTTCGGCTTCTCCGCGTCGAAGGTGACGCCGAGGATGACCACCCCATGCAGCAGCAGGGAAAACAGCAGGGTGGCCCCGATCAGGTCGGTGCCGGTGGTGCGGGTCGTCATCGGGCCTCGATGGCGTCGAACATCAGCCCGGCGATGTTGAGCCCGAACTGGGCGTCCAGTTCGCGGATACAGGTAGGCGAGGTGACGTTGATCTCGGTCAGGTACGAGCCGATGACGTCCAGGCCGACGAAGCGCAGGCCACGGCGACGCAGTTCGGGGGCTACCTGGGCGGCGATCCAGCGGTCGCGCTCGGAGAGCGGCACGCCCTCGCCCCGGCCGCCGGCAGCCAGGTTGCCGCGGAATTCGTCGCCCTGGGGGATGCGGGCCAGTGCATAGGGCACGGGCTCGCCGTCGATCAGCAGGATGCGCTTGTCGCCGGCGGTGATCTCGGGGATGTATTTCTGGGCGATCACGAAGTCGTGCCCGCCCTCGCCGAGCAGCGTCTCCAGCATGGAATTGAGGTTGCTGTCGCCCGCGCGCACGCGGAAGATGCCGCGACCGCCCATGCCGTCCAGCGGCTTGAGTACCGCCTCGCCATGCGTGGCCACGAAGGCCTTCAGGTCGCCTCGGTCGCGCGAGACCAGCGTGGGCGCGATGCACTGGGGGAAATCCAGGGCGAACAGTTTCTCGTTGCAATCGCGCAGGCTGCGCGGGTCGTTGACCACCCGGGTGCCCGCCCGCTGGGCGCGCTCCAGCACCATGGTGTCGTAGACGAACTGGGCATCGACCGGCGGATCCTTGCGGGCCAGCACGATATCGATCTCGCCGAGCGGCCGCCAGGCGGCGTCACCGAGGGTGAACCAGTCGGCCGGGTCGTCCTTCACGGACAGCGGGCGCAGGCGGGCCCAGGCCTCGCCGTCGCGCAGCGCCAGGTCGCCCTGTTCCATATAAAAAAGGTCATGGCCACGGCGCGAGGCCTCCAGCAGCATGGCGAACGTGGAATCCTTGGCGATCTTGATGGCGCGGATCGGGTCCATGAGGACGGCGACGGTGAGCGACATGGGGTGTCCGGCGAGCAGGAAAGGTGCCAAGTCTAGTGGAGCGCCGGGCAGGATTTCACCGGCCGCCGGTCTTTTAAGAACAATTCATCTTGACGGAATCCGTGCCAACCATTAAACAGCGATCGGGAGGAACGCCAGAAGAGCGTGCCGCCGGGGCTCCAGGTCCCGTACGACGACCCAGTGCACGGAATACGCCCGGAAGAGGGGCTATCCTGCTCCGGGATTTGCGGTTTTTTTGCGTGGCACGGGGGCGCAGTGAACGAAAACGGACGTGGTACCGACCTGACCGGTTTGCGGGTCATGGTCATCGACGATTCCAAAACCATCCGGCGCACGGCGGAAACGCTGTTGAAGAAGGAAGGCTGCGACGTACTCACCGCCGTCGACGGCTTCGAGGCGCTGGCGAAGATCTCCGACCAGAAGCCCAACATTATTTTCGTCGACATCATGATGCCGCGCCTGGACGGCTACCAGACCTGCGCCCTGATCAAGAACAACGCCCAGTTCCGGGGTACGCCGGTGGTCATGCTCTCATCCAAGGACGGTCTGTTCGACAAGGCGCGCGGCCGCATCGTGGGCGCCGACCAGTACCTCACCAAGCCTTTCACCCGCGACGAGCTGCTCGGCGCGATTCACCGTTATGCGACGGCGAGCTGACCCAACCGGCTCGCTCGACGACGTCCAGGGGGACGCGTGGCAAATATCCTGATCATCGACGACTCGCCCACCGACGTCCGCGTGTTCACCACGCTGCTCGAGAAGGCGGGTTTTTCCGTTTCCAGCGTTGAAAACGCCGAGGCCGGCATAGAGCGCATCCGCGCGAACAAGCCCGACCTGGTCATCATGGACGTCATCATGCCCGGCATGAACGGCTTCCAGGCGACGCGAACGCTGAGCCGCGACCCGACCACGGCGGACGTTCCCGTGGTGATGATCACTACCAAGTCGATGGAAACCGACCGGGTATGGGGTCTGCGCCAAGGTGCGAAGGCCTTCATCACCAAGCCGGTGAACGAGAAAGAACTGCTCTCGACCATCGCCGGCCTGCTCCCCGGCACGACACACTGAGGTCGCCATGAGCGAGAACGCCGCCACCTCACCCTTCGAGCTGCTCGCCCTCTATGAACGTGCCTGTCTGGCGCACACGGCCGACGCGCCCGAGCGGGTCGAATCGCTCGGCCAGTGGCGTGGCATCGCTTTCCGGGTGGGGCGTCGCGCGTTCGTCAGCGGCATCGAGGAAATCAACGAACTGCTGGCCGTGCCGGCACTGACCCACGTGCCGGGGACGCAACCCTGGCTGATGGGCGTGGCCAACGTGCGCGGCAACCTGGTACCCGCGATCGACCTGGGCCGGTTCCTGTTCGACGAGCGCACGCCCTCGTCGGAGCGTACGCGCCTGCTGCTGGTCCGCCAGCACGGCGGCACGGTGGGACTGCTGGTGGACGAGGTGTTCGGCCAGCGGACGATGGACGAGGCTCAGCGAGGCGCCGCCGAGGACGAGCGCGATCCGCGCGTGGCGCGCTTCGTGGCGGAGAACGTCACGCTGGGCGAGCAGTCCTTCGGGCTGTTCAGCATGAGCCGGCTGGTACGGGCACCGGATTTTCGGCAGGCGGCGCTGTAAGGCGTCTTTCGGGGGACGGGACGGCGGCATCGCCGGCCCGCTACAGGATGGGCGCGACGCGGTTCGACCGCGCGCGCGTGGGGAACGGAGGGGCGGTCGTATCGACCGCTTCGTCTTGCCGGCAGCCTCGAGGCGCCGGCGGCTAGCTTTGCCAGGTTTGGGTGAGGTAGATATGAGCACGACAGCAGGCGGCGCAGGCCGGGAACGTGGCTACACGATCGTCATCGTGTTTCTTCTCCTGGCGATCGGATTGGCGTCGGTCGACTTCTGGTGGTTGAACACCAAGAACGGCGAGGACCGGGAAGCCATCGCCCTGACCACGCAGGTACAGGTGCTCTCGCAGCAGACCGCGAAATACGCCCTGGAGGCGTCCGACGGCAACCGCGACTCGTTCCGTGAGTTGTCGGCTACCCGCAACACCATCGACTCGGCGGTGCAGCGCCTGGTGAAGGGCGACGACAAGAGCGGCATGCCAGCCTATGCGGACAACGGCGGCTCGCAGGCCGGCCGCTCGGTGGCCGCCCTGGCCAACGCATGGCACCAGCTGGACGCGGATATCGGCAAGATCCTCTCCAACAAGGACCTCGTGCTGTCCTCGGGCGAGCGGGCCGACCTCTTCGCCAAGCAGATGCCGCTGCTCAATGCGCGCACCGACGAAGTGCTGAACATCGTCCAGCAGAAGAACGCCTCGGTCGAGCAGACCTTCACCATCGCACGCTGGATGCTGATGGCCGACCGCATGATTCGCCGCGTGCAGGAGATCCTGCAGGGTGGCGACGGCGCCCAGTCCGCCGCCGACGGCCTGTCGCGCGACGCGCAGCTCTATGGTGCGGTGCTGAAGGGGCTGATCGACGGCAACGCCGAAGGCGGTGTCCGTGCAATGACCGACGCCAACGCGCGGAAGATCCTCGAAGGCATGCAGACCTCCTGGAGCGACCTGGTCGACCCGGTGAACCAGTTGGTGGCCGCGTCGCCCAACCTTCAGGACGTCAAGCGCGCAGGCAACCAGGCCTCGCTGGATTCGCAGACGGTGCTGCTGCGCGCCAACGAGTCCGCCGACCATATCGCCAGGCTGCCGCTGAACCGGTTGTTCCCGAACGTCTGGTGGGGCCTGCTCGGCGCGATCGGCGCGGTGCTGTTCGCCCTGCTGCTGGTGTACAACCTGGTGCGCGACCAGCGGCGTCGCCTGGAGAGCACGTCCGAACTGAACCAGCGTAACCAGACCGCCATCATGCGGTTGCTGGACGAGATGGGCACGCTCGCCGAGGGCGACCTGACCATCAAGGCCACGGTCACCGAAGACATCACCGGCGCCATCGCGGACGCCATGAACTCCGCGGTCGACGAGATGCGCAACCTCGTCACCACCATCAACGAGACCGCTGTACGGGTGTCGGCGGCGGCGCAGGAAACCCAGGCCACCGCCATGCACCTGGCCGACGCGGCGGAGCAGCAGGCGCAGCAGATCACCTCGGCCACCTCGGCGATCAACCAGATCGCCACCTCGATGGATACCGTGTCGAAGGATTCGGCGGAGTCGGCCGACGTGGCCCAGCGCTCGGTGCAGATCGCCTCGCGCGGCGCGGAAGTGGTGCGCGAAACCATCCAGGGCATGGATTCGATCCGTGACCAGATCCAGGAAACCTCCAAGCGCATCAAGCGCCTGGGTGAATCCTCGCAGGAGATCGGCTCCATCGTCGAACTGATCAACGACATCGCCGAACAGACCAACATCCTCGCCTTGAACGCCGCGATCCAGGCGGCCTCGGCCGGTGAGGCGGGACGCGGTTTCGCGGTGGTCGCGGACGAAGTGCAGCGTCTCGCCGAACGCTCGGCGAGCGCGACCAAGCGCATCGAGACCCTGGTCCAGACCATTCAGTCCGATACCAACGAGGCGGTCAGCTCCATGGAGCAGACCACCGCCGAGGTGGTGGCCGGTGCGCGACTGGCCGAGGACGCGGGTACCGCCCTGGGCGACATCGAGCGCGTGTCGAACGACCTTTCGGCGCTGATCCAGAACATCTCTGCTGCGGCACGCCAGCAGTCGGCGGCGGCGACGGACACCTCGGCCACCATGAACGTCATCCAGGAGATCACCTCGCAAACGTCGCTGGGCGCCAGCCAGACGGCCGAATCCATCGGCAACCTGGCCCAGCTCGCGAACGACCTGCGACTGTCCGTCGCGAACTTCAAGCTGCCGGGCTGATGCAGTGAGACTCCAAGACCATACCGATTTCACGACGCTGCACTGGGTCAAGGCTGAGCTGGACGACGCCCTGTCCAAGGCACGCCAGGCCCTCGAGTCCTACGTCGACAACTCGCGCGACGCCTATGTCATGCACACCTGCGCCGCGGACCTGCACCAGGTGCACGGCACGCTGCGCATGGTGGAGCTGTACGGCGCGGCGATGGTCGTCGGCGAGATGGAACAACTGGTCGCCGCGCTGATCGACGACCGCGTGGCCCATCGCGACGAGGCCTATGCCGTGCTGATGCGCGGCATGATGCAGATGCCCGACTACCTCGAGCGCCTGCAGAGCGGTCATCGCGATGTGCCCATCGTATTGCTGCCGCTGCTGAACGACCTGCGCGCCAGCCGCGGCGAGCAGTCGCTGCACGAGTCCGCGCTGTTCACGCCCAACCTCGACACCGTGCTACCCACCACCGCACCCGGCGCGGGCGATCCCGCGACGGCCGAAGCCGCGCGTGGCGAGCTGGCTGACCTGCGCGCGCGTTTCCAGCAGCAGCTGCTGGCCTGGTTCCGCGGGCAGGGCAACGAGCGCCAGCTGCTGGGCATGCGCGCGACGCTGGACAGCATCGCCGCGCGTTGCTACACCCTCGCCGGCCGTCGGCTGTGGTGGATCGCCGCCGGCGTGCTGGAGGGCCTGGAGCGCGGCGTGTTGCGCGCCCACGAAAAGGACGTGCGCCAGCTGATCGGCCGTGTCGACCGTTCCATCCGCGAGCTGGTCGATGGCGGCGAAGAGGCCCTGCTCCGGGGCGATGCCGACGACCTTGCACGCAAGCTTCTTTACTACGTGGCGCAAGCGCGACCGGGCAGCGAGCGCCTGGATGAACTGCGCCAGACCTACCGGCTGGACGGCCTGCTGCCGCGCGAGGCCGAAGTCGAGCATGCGCGCGGCTCCATGTCGGGGCACAACCGTGCGCTGCTGGATACGGTGTCCGCCGCCATCAAGGACGACCTGCTGCGGGTAAAGGAATCGCTGGACCTCTTCCTGCGTCGTCCGGACGGCGACCCCGCCCAGCTCGGACAGCAGGCCGACGTGCTCGACCGCGTGGGCGACACGCTGGGCATGCTGGCGCTGGGCGTGCCGCGTCGCGTGGTCGGGGAGCAACGGCGCATCCTGGGCGAGATCGCCACGGGTGTACGCGAACCCGACGAGGAGTCCCTGCTCGACGTGGCCGGCGCGCTGCTCTATGTCGAGGCGTCGCTGGACGACCACATCGAACGCCTCGGCGCCGAGGGCGACGAGCAGGCGGTAGCCGAGCTCGGGCCGTCGCCGCTGCCGCGCAGCGAAGCGCGCCACATCCTGGCTACGCTGATGCGCGAGGCCACCGGCAACACCTCGAAGGTCAAGGACGCGATCGTCGCCTTCGTCGAATCGTCGTGGGATCACGAGCAACTGGCCGGCGCGCCGGAACTCATGGCGGAGATCGGTGGGGCCATGCGCATGCTGGGCGCGTTGCGCCCCGCGGAACTGGCCGACGGCGTCGGCCTGTTCATCCACCGCGAGCTGCTGGTCGATCGTCGCGTGCCCGACGGTGCGCAGATGGACCGGCTTGCCGATGCGCTGGCGGCGCTGGAGTATTACCTCGAAGCGGCGCGCGAGCATCGCGGCGGGCTGGAACATATCCTGGACGTGACCCAGCAGAGCCTTGCCGAGCTCGGCTACTGGCCGTTGCCCGTGCACGCCTCGCACGAGCCGGAAGCCATGGGCGAGGACGCCCTGGAGGCCATCGACACCGCCGCGATCGAGCACATCGCCGTGCCGGCTACGAGCGCGGACGAGGGCGAAACGGTATCGACCTTCGCGGAATCGTTCGACCTGGTCGACGAGCCGCCCACCGAGGCGGAGATCGCTGCGCATGCCGCCGCGGCTGAAACGTCTGCCGCTGCGGAGCCCGAACCCGAACGCGTCCCCGTGCCTGTGGGCGCCGACGACGACTGGGTCGAGATCGAGGAAGAGATCGAGCAGGAAGTGGGTGGCACGGGCCATGCGGAGTTCGCCGGCTTCCAGATCACCGTCGATGGCATCGACGACGAGATCCGCGAGATATTCCTGGAGGAAACCCAGGAAGAGATCGACAACCTACGCGCAGCGCAGGGTGCGTGGCTGGCGGATACGGCGCGCAGCGAGGCGCTGGTGCCGATTCGCCGATCGTTCCACACCCTGAAGGGCTCCGGCCGCCTGGTCGGCGCGCGCCTGCTGGGCGAATTCGCCTGGAAGGTCGAGAACCTGCTCAACCGCGTGCTCGACAAGACGATCGAGCCGCACGAGGGTGTGCAGGCGCTGATCCGCCACGCGGTGGATGCGCTGCCGCAGCTGAAGGCCGCCCTGGAAGGCGAAAGCACGCCGGGCGCGCCGATCGCTGCGATCATGGAGACGGCCGATCGCCTCGGCATGGGCGACATGGCCTTCGTCGAGGACGTGGCGAGGAACGCCGTGCAGACGGTACGCACCAAGGTGAAACGCCGGGTGCCGCGCGACGCCATCGCCGACGTGCCCACCGCCGCGTTCGCCGCCTACGGCCAGGCGCCCACCGACGTGGCCGAGCCGGCACCTGCCGAGCCCGCCTATGTCGTGCCACCGCTGCCGCCGGTGGACGCGGTGCTGCTGGACATCCTGCGTACCGAAGTGGCGCAGTACCTCACCGTCATCCGCAGCAACCTCGCGCGTGCCGGCGACGGCGAGCTGCCGGTGGACGATGCGCTGCTGCGCGCGGTGCACACGCTGCATGGCGCCATCGGCATGGTCGACATCCCGGTGCTGATCCAGGTGCTGGCACCGCTGGAGGGCCTCATCAAACGTGTGCGTGCCAGCGGCCATCCGCTCAGCGTGGAAGGCGTGGATGCCCTGACCGACACGGCCGACCTGGTCGATCACGTCATGCACCAGTTCGACGCGCCCGATCCGCACGTGCCGGATGTCACCGCGCTCGCGGCGCACATCGTCGCACTGCGTGACGAGCAGCCCGAAGCCACCGTCGCCCATATCCTGTACGAGCCGGACTATGGGCAGCCGCTCGACGAGACCGACGAGACCGACGAGACCGACGAGATCGCCGAGGTCGAGGAGGTCGCCGAACACGCGAGCGAACCGGCGGATCTGGAAGCCGATCTGGAAGCCATGCTTGCGGGTGAACTGGCGGACCTCGAGGCCGCGGCGGCTTCGCACCGCGATGGCGAAGCAGAGCCGGCCGACGCCCCGTCCGACGAGCTGCCGCCTGTCGAGTTGGAACCCCTGCAACCGGTAGACACCACCGACTCCCTCACGGCCGAACTGCTTGCGTCGATCGAGCGTTTCGAGATCGACACGCCGGAGGGCGTGGTCGAACCGATCACGAAGTACGACGAGCAGGAAGCCGCCGCCTGGCGCTCGCTGACCGAAGGTTTCGATGCCACGGCCGATGCACCGGCTCGTGGCGAGCCTGCCGAAGTCCACGATCTGCCACAGCCGATGTCGCACGACGGCGATGTCCTGCATGTCGACGACGGTCTTGTCGAGGCGCGCTCCGACGAGCTCGACGCCGTGGCGGACGACGAGACCATCGACGAGACACCCTCGGACGAGGATGCTTACGATGCCGCTCTTTCGGCGAGCGAGGAACAGGACATCGACGCTCCGGTCGTCGAAGCCGCCGTTCCCGTCACCGAGCCCGAGGTGCCGGTCGTCATCGAGGATCAGTCGCACGAGCCGCTCGCGGAGCCGGTGCATATACCGGTGGACGATCCGGCCCCGGCGCTGGTGCCCGAACTGTCGCCCTATGCGGACATCGATCCCGACCTGCTCGAGGTGTTCATCGAGGAGGGCAGGGAGATCCTCGACCATGCCGATGGCGCCCTGGCCGCGTGGCGCAACGAGCCGCATGTCGCCGAGCACGTGACGGCGTTGCAGCGCGACCTGCACACCCTCAAGGGCAGTGCGCGCATGGCGGGCCTGCCGCCCGTGGGCGACATGGCCCACGCCATGGAAGCGCTGCTCGACGCGGTGGCTTCCGGGCAGCGCGACAGCGACCGGGCGTCCATCGAAGCGATGGAAACCGGTTTCGATCGCCTGCACGGCATGATCCAGGGCATTGCGCAGCATCGCCCGATCTGGCTGGGCGATGCCGATATCGAACCGTTCGCGCGCCTGGCCGGTGCGCCGATCGCACCGGACACGCTCACGGCCGAGGCCTACCGCGAAGAGCGCGAAGCCGCCGAGTACATTCCGGCCCCCGAACCCGTGCCGGAGCCCGACATCATCCCGGTGCTCGAGCGCGATCTTCCGGAGCTGCTGCCCGAGTTCGAGGAGGAAGAGCTGCAACGCGCCTCGCAGGAGCAGATCCGCGTTCGCGCCGACATGCTCGATACGCTGGTGAACCATGCCGGCGAGGTGTCGATCTACCGTTCGCGCCTGGAGCAGCAGACGGCCAGCTTCCGTTCGACGCTGACCGAGCACGAGCAGACGGTCAGCCGCCTGCGCAGCCAGCTGCGCATGCTGGAGATCGAAACCGAGGCGCAGATCATCGCGCGCTACCACCAGGAGCATCCGGACACCGGTTCGGCCACCTTCGATCCGCTCGAACTCGATCGTTTCTCGCAGTTGCAGCAGTACTCGCGTGCGCTGGCGGAGTCGGTATCCGATCTGGTGTCGTTGCAGACGATCCTGGACGAACTGACCCGGCAGTCCGAAACCCTGCTGCTCCAGCAGCAGCGCGTGAATGCGGAACTGCAGGAGGGCCTCATGCAGACCCGCATGCTGCCGTTCGACGCCATGGTGCCCAACCTGCGCCGCACGCTGCGCCAGGCCGCCAACGATGTCGGCAAGCGGGCCCAGCTGGTGGTGGAGGGTGCCAACGGCGAAATGGACCGCAACATGCTCGACAGGATCAAGGCGCCTTTCGAGCACATGCTGCGCAATGCGGTGGCCCATGGCATCGAGGCACCCGAGCAGCGCGAGGCCATCGGCAAGAACCCCGAAGGCACCGTGCGCATCCAGGTGGCCCGTGAGGCCACCGAGGTGGTGGTGCGCTTGTCTGACGACGGTGCCGGCATGGATCGCGAGGCCATCCGGGCCAAGGCGATCGAGCGCGGGCTGTTGCGCCCGGATGCGCGCGTGTCCGACGACCAGATCCTGCAGCTGACGCAGGTGCCCGGGTTTTCCACCGCCGAGACGGTGACCCAGGTGGCCGGCCGTGGCGTCGGCATGGATGTGGTGGCCAACGAGATCAAGCAGCTCGGCGGCACGCTGGCGATCGAGTCGGACATGGGTAGCGGCACCACCTTCGTGATGCGCCTGCCGTTTACCCTGGCGGTGACCCAGGCACTGATCGTGCGCATCGGCGAAACCAGCTTCGCCATCCCGATGACCTCGGTCAACGGCGTGGCGCATGTCGAGCCCAACGAGCTCGCCCACCGCATGGCGGACGAGCAGCCGTCGTTCGATTACCTCGGCGAAGAGTTCGCCATCCACGACCTGCCGCAGCTGCTGGGCACGCACATCGTGGCCACGCCGGACGAAGGCGACATTCCGCTGCTGCTGGCACGCTCGGGCGACCTGCGCGCGGCCATCCGCGTGGATGCCGTGCTGGGCTCGCGCGAGATCGTGGTCAAGCCGGTCGGCCCGCAGGTCAGTTCGGTGCCGGGCATCCTGGGTGCGACCATCATGGGCGACGGCTCGGTGCTGATGATCCTCGACCTGGCGCCGCTGGTTCGCCACGGCGTGGCGCGTCGCGCCTTCGAGGCCGAAGCCGCCATGCCACAGGCGCCGCGCGCGCAGGACGAGGTGCGCGTGAAGCCGCTGGTGATGGTGGTGGACGATTCCATCACCATGCGCAAGGTCACCGGGCGCGTGCTCGAGCGCCACGGGTTCGAGATGATGACCGCCAAGGACGGGGTGGACGCACTGGAAAAACTCAACGAACGCGTGCCCGACCTGATGCTGCTGGATATCGAGATGCCGCGCATGGACGGCTACGAGCTGGCGACGCAGATGAAGGCCGACGGACGGCTGGCCGCGGTGCCGATCATCATGATTACCTCGCGCACCGGCGACAAGCACCGCCAGCGCGCGTTCGACATCGGTGTGGAGCGCTACATCGGCAAGCCGTACCAGGAAAACGATCTCATCGTGCAGATCAACGACGTCCTCGGGGTGCACCATGACTGACCATGCGCCAAGGGTCGCGTTGTTGTTCGACGATGCGGCCTTGTCGGGTTACCTGCGCGAGGCATTGGTCGAACACGGCGCGACGATCGTCTACGAATCGGACTTGCGCGCCTTCGCGCCCGCCGAACTCGTGGGCTCGTCGGCGGACGTGGTGGTGATCGACCTGGATGACCCGGGTGACGACGACCTGGACCGTCTCTACGACACCGTGGAAAGCGGTCACCCGCGCCTCGTATTCAACGATTCCGATGTCAGCCGCCATCTCGAAGGCTGGGCGCGGGCTCGTTGGGCGCGCCACCTGGCGGCGAAGCTGGTGGGTTCCCCGCCGTCGGACCCGGCCCGTCCGGTCGATGCGCGTGCGCTAGCGCCGCGACTGGCGGCCATCGCCGGCGTCGCCGCGCCCGCCGAGGAGGCGATCGACATGCCGCTGACCGACGATCTCGCGATCACCGGGGCGCACGGCTATGCCACTTCGCCGTTCGTGCCGAGTGCCGACGAGAGGGCCGTGTCGCTGGATAGGGTGCCCGATGTCGCGAGCGATGTGTCCGACCCGCTGGTGTTCTCCACGACCCTGTCGGCCACCGCGGATGACGAGGGTGTCGATCCGGCCGACCTCGCTGCCGAGCTGGAAGCCCTGCTGGCGGACACCGATGCATCGGCGATTACCACGGACGGCCTGGAGGACGTACCGTCGGCGCCACTCGAACTGACCGAACTGGCATCGCTCGACCTGTCCGGCTTCGAGGTCATCGACGACGCCCCGACGCCCACCGCGGTGCCGGAACGGGCATTCGACCTCAGCCAGTTCAGCCTGGCCGCCGATGCCCCGGACCTGTCGGGCGCAGCGCAGGCCGCCCCGCCCACGCTGGACATCGAACACCGCGCCACCGAATACGCGCCGCCACCGGCACCGTCGTGGGACCTGGTGGACCACGACACGATCACGGCCGATACCCCGGCACGTCCGGATGCATCCGAGTTCGGGATCGAGACGTTGACGGCTGCCGAGTACCTGGCCCAGGACGTCGTCGATGACGGCAGCCATGGCATCATCCCGGGCATGTCGCTGGAACTGGTGTCGTTGGAAGAAGCGATTGCCCCGCGCACCGACGGTGCGTTCTCGCACGAAATGTTCCTCGAAGGCAGCGCGCGTGCGGTGCGCCGCGTGGTTGTGCTGGCGGGCGGTGCCGACAGCGAGGCGTCGGTCGCGGCATTCCTTGCGGCGGTGCCCACGCGCCTGCCCGCCGTGCTGCTCGTGGCCGTGCACCACGACGACACACAACACCTGGCGAGCCAGCTGGGCGGCCTGGCCGTGGCGGGCCAGCAGTCGCATACCGCGCACGGTGAGCGGCTTGTGGTGCCGCTAGGCACGCGTGTACAGGTCCGTCGCGACGGTCGCGTCGTGGTAGGTGAAGACGACAGCGCGAGCCGCAGCGCGGGGCCGTCCCTGGACGATGTCCTCGCCACCGTGGCGGAGGGTTTCGGTGCCGATGCCCTTGCCATCGTGTTCGACGGTCGCGGCAGCGACGCCGTGGCTGGCGCCCAGGCGGTGTACGACGCCGGCGGTCGCGTGTGGATCGAAAGCGTGCCCATCGGCGACGAACGTGGCCATGCGGTGGCCGGCATCCGCGAGGAGCGTGTTGCCGCCTACGCAGGCGACGCGGCCGCGCTGGCGCAGAAACTGATCGAGGAATTCCCATGAGCGAGCCGTTACCGCGCGAAATCCGCTGCGTACTGATCCCCAGCGCGGGTGTGCGCCTGCTGCTGCCTAACGCCGCGGTGGCGGAAGTGATCACGTTGACGGGCGTGGAGCCGGTGCCCGATTCGCCGGCATGGTTGATCGGTCGTATCGCCTGGCGTGGCTGGCGCATTCCGCTGGTGCGCTTCGACCATGTGGCGGCGCTGCCCGACGACGCCCCGCCGCAGGCGGCCCGTGTGGCGGTGCTCAAAGCGTTGGGCAACACGCCCGAGCTGCCTTACATCGCCGTGCTGACCCACGGTTTTCCGCGCCTGACGACGCTCAACGCCGAGCTTCTCCTGCCGACCCACGACGGCCACGACCTACCTTTCGGTGTCCGTGCACGCGTACTGGTGCGCGACGACACCGCCATCATTCCCGATCTGGAAGCCCTGGAACGGACGCTCGCGGCGATGCCGGACGAGGCACCGGACGACGCCGTCGAGGACTGACGACCCGTCAGGGAGGTTGACACGTAACTGAGAATCATTATCATCAACTCCGCACCCTCAACTGCGGAGTGGACCATGTTGCTGAGAACGCTTCCCCTGACCGACAACGGCGGCCGAGACAAGGTCGTTCCCCTGCGCATGACGACAACGGTCGCCACGCGCCGTATCGAAAGCAAGAACCTGCTCGACGGATCCCGCGAGCTCGTCATCGAGCACCAGGGCAGCGAATACCACCTGCGCCTGACCCGCAACGACAAACTCATCCTGACAAAGTAGGAGCGCACGATGTGCGCGACATGTGTTGAGGCCGAGCCTGTGTATCGGCGCACGATGTGCGCGACATGTGTTGAGGCCGAGCCTGTGTATCGGCGCACGATATGTGCGACATGTGTCGAGGCCAAGCCTGCATGTCCTCGCACTATCGCTTAGACGCACGCCCTTCTCCCCGACGCCAAGCCACGCGGCACCTCCCCGGACCGCGCCAGCCAGGCCTCCGTTACTCGTCCCACCTCCCGGAGGCGACATGTTCGGCTGGCTCTCGTCCTTTGGCGTGCCCACGCGCGCCCGCAGTTCCTCGACCACACGCTGGCTGGCGCTGGCGCCACGGACCCTGTTCGAGGGATTCGGGCAACTCGGCGGCGTGCTCTATCTCGCGCCGCCGCTGACGAAATGTGTGCTTGGTACCCCGGCTGCCGACACCTGCCTCGTGGAATCGGCCGACCTCGCGCCGCTGCTGGTGACGCGTTGCGTGGGGCTGACCTGTGCCGTCACGGCGGAAGGTCCGCGTGAGTGGATCGACTGTGTGAGCGGGGAGGGCGACACCGTCGCCCGCATTTACCTGCTACCGGATACCGACTATCTCGCCTGGGATGGTCTGTTCGCGGACGCCGTACTGGTCGATGCACCGTTGCGTCGCGCGCCGGATAGGGAGTGGCTCCGCGCCTCGCGTGCCCGCGTGCTCACCTTCACCCGTCGCCGCATGGCCGGCTTCACGGTGCTTGGTGCACGTGACGCGCGCATCTCCACCCTCGGTCATGGCGTGGCACGCGATATCGCGCTGTCGGAATCGGTGGGCATCGCAGGCTGACGCCGCGTTGGCGCCGTTGCATCGGCGCCGACGAACCTGGCGGGTTAAGCCATCTACGTTGCACTTGGCCGAAAAACACTCGGCGCGAGTCGCGGCACGCGCTTGGTCGTCGTAGGCGCCACCACGTCATGCGCGGACAGCGCTGCCTGTGTCCGGCACTGTCCGCGGACACGCTTTCGGTGGCTACATGGCGACCCAAGTACTTGATCGGACTAACGTCGGCGCCCTGGCATGGCCCTTGCTGAGCTACACGGTGAAATCAGCCAGGGAGATCGCCATGATTCGCGACACGTCCGCCACGGACCGCCTCGTCGAAGTACGCCCCAACCACCGCCGCAAGCTGCTGCTTATCGGCGGGGGCGCTGCTTTGCTGGCCATGCTTGTGCTGGCCGCACCGAAGGTGGCCTCGTTGTTTTCGGCCGATTCGTCGATCAGCGCCTCGCGCCTGTCCTTTGGCACGGTGTCGCGCGGTCCCTTCGTGCGCGATATCGCCGCCGAGGGCAAGGTGGTCGCGGCCGTCAGCCCCACCCTCTACGCCGCCTCCGCAGGCGCGGTGGTGTTGAAAGTGCACGCGGGCGACGTGGTGACGAAGGGCCAGGTGCTGGCCGTCATTACCAGTCCGGAACTGACCAGCAAGCTGGCGCAGGAAAAGTCGGCCGCCGACGCGATGCAGGTGGAATTCCTGCGCGCGCAGATCGACGCGAAGAAGAAGCGATCCGAACTGCAGAAGGCTTTCGACAACGCGACCATCGACCAGACCGCCGCCGACCGCGACCTTAAACGCTACCAGACCGCCTTCGACAAGGGCGCCGTGCCCGTGGCCGACGTCGATAAGGCCAAATCGACCCTGGACAAGGCGGCGGTCACCACCAGACACGCGCAGTCCGATCTCGCCATGGATAACGACAGCCTGACCTTCGATGTGCAGTCCAAAGGGCTGGCGCACGATCGGCAACTGCTGATGGTCAAGGACCTGGAACGCCAGGTGGACGACCTTAACGTGAAGTCCCCGGTCGACGGCCAGGTGGGCCAGTTGTTCATCGCCGAGCGCGCCACGGTGGCCAAGGACGCCCAGCTGGTGAGCGTAATCGACCTGTCCGCGCTGGAAGTGGAGATGAAGGTGCCGGAAAGCTTCGCACGCGACCTGGCCATCGGCATGCCGGGCGAGATCACCGGCAACGGCAAGGTATGGAACGGCAAGGTCAGCGCCATCTCGCCGGAGGTGGTCAACGGCGAAGTGGCCGCACGCCTGCGCTTCGACGGCGATACGCCCAAGCAGCTGCGCCAGAGCCAGCGCATGTCCGTGCGTATCCTTCTGGACAAGCGCGACAACGTACTCACCGTCGAGCGTGGCTCCTTCGTCGACGAGAGTGCCGGCCACTACGCCTACGTCGTCAACGACGGCATGGCCGATCGCCGCGACATCCGCGTCGGGGCCAGCAGCATCGACAAGGTCGAAATTCTGGACGGACTGAAGGAAGGTGACAAGATCGTCATCTCCGGTGCGGATGCCTTCGGTGCCGCCAAGCACATCGCAATCAGCCGCTGATCCGGCACCCACTTACCGAAACGAGGGACACGTCATGCTCAAGATGAATCATCTGGCCAAGGTCTACCGCACGGAAGTCGTCGAAACCTATGCGCTGCGCGACTTCAACATCGACGTAAAGCAGGGCGAGTTCGTCGCCGTCACGGGGCCGTCCGGCTCGGGCAAGACCACTTTCCTCACCATTGCCGGCCTGCTCGAAACCTTCACCGGTGGTGAGTACCACCTCGATGGCGTGGAAGTGAGCAAACTGGACGACAATGCGCGATCGCGTATCCGTAACGAGAAGATCGGTTTCATCTTTCAGGCCTTCAACCTGATTCCCGACCTGAACGTGTTCGACAACGTGGAAGTGCCGCTGCGTTATCGCGGGATGAAGGCCGCCGAGCGCAAGCAGCGGATCATGGATGCCCTGGAACGGGTCGGCCTGGCCTCACGTGCCAAGCACTACCCGGCGGAACTCTCCGGTGGTCAGCAGCAGCGCGTCGCTATCGCGCGCGCGCTGGCCGGTTCGCCACGACTGCTTCTGGCGGATGAGCCGACCGGCAACCTCGACACGCAGATGGCGCGCGGCGTGATGGAACTGCTGGAGGAACTCCATCGTGAAGGCGCGACGATCGTCATGGTTACCCACGATCCGGAGCTGGCCGCGCGGGCCCAGCGCAACGTTCATGTGATCGACGGGCAGGTGGTTGATCTGGCGGAAGAGCCGCGTTTCCAGGCCCATTCACACGTCGTCCAATCCTGACCGCTCCACGCTCCCGGGGGGAATGCGCCATGTTCAGCTACTACTTTCAACTCGGCCTGCGCAGCCTGCGCCGGAATCCCGTGCTCACCGCCCTGATGGTGATGGCCATCGGGTTCGGCGTGGCGGCGTCGATGACGACGTATTCGGTGTTCCGCGCCACGTCGCGCAACCCCATCCCGCAGAAATCCGACGTGCTCTACAACGTGCAGGTGGACAACTGGGGGCCGGAGAACACGAAGAAGGGCGAGCCGCCCGAGGCGCTGTCGTACACCGATGCCACGGCATTGCTTCGCGCACGCCAAGCGGAACGACAGACTGTGACATATCCCGTCGGAGTTTCCGTCATTCCCGACGATCCGACACGCCTGCCGGTGCGCAAGGGTGCATACGCAACCGGGGCCGACTTCTTTCCCATGTTCGACGTGCCGTTCCTGCAGGGCAGGGGATGGACGCGGGAAGACGACGAGCGTCATGCGGATGTGGCGGTCATTTCGAAATCGCTGAACGACACGTTGTTCAACGGCGGAAACAGTGTAGGCAAGCAGATCAACCTCGACGGACACCTATTCCGTGTTACCGGGGTCATCCAGGACTGGGCGCCGCAGCCCGTGTTCTTCGACGTGCCCAATACGGGCGGCTTCAATGAGGGTGCCGCGGTCTACGTGCCGTTCACTCGCGCGCTGGACCTGAAGCTGCCGAACAACGGCAACAACAACTGCACATCCGATCCGGGCGAAGGCTGGGATAACTACCTCCGCTCGGAATGCATCTGGCTGTCCTTGTGGGTCGAACTGCCCACGACCGCCGCGGCGGAATCCTACCGCCGGTACCTCGCCGGTTATGCCGCCGAGCAACAGCGCGCCGGCCGCTTCCGGTGGGCGCCGAACGGCCGGTTGCGCAACGTCGTGGACTGGCTGTCGTTCCAGCAGGTGGTGCCGCAGGAATCGCAGGTGTCGCTAGTGGTCTCGCTCGGTTTCCTGGTGATCTGCCTGGTCAACACGGTGGGCCTGCTGCTGGCCAAGTTCATGCGCCGCGCGCCGGAGATCGGCGTGCGTCGGGCGCTGGGTGCCTCGCGTTTGCACATCTACGCCCAGTTCCTCATGGAGGCCGGCACCATCGGTATCGTCGGTGGCCTGCTGGGCCTGCTCCTGACCGGCGTCGGTGTGCTCGGCATCGGGCTGGTGTTCCCTGAGCGTATCGCCCACCTGGCCACGCTGGACCCGGTGCTGGTGATGCTCACGCTGCTGGTGTCCGTCGTGGCTTCGGTGTGTGCGGCCCTTTATCCCACCTGGCGTGCTGCGCAAGTGCAGCCGGCCTGGCAGCTGAAGTCCAACTGAGGATCACGCCATGCAGATTCGTCCCATTCTCTCGGCGTTGCGCCGGCACAAGTCCGGCACCATCCTCATCGCCTTGCAGATCGCGCTCACGCTAGCCATCGTCTGCAATGCCCTGTTCATCGTGAACCAACGCATCGAGCGCGCGCATCGCGCCACAGGCATGGTCGAGTCCGATGTGGTGGTGGTGCAGAACCTCTATGTGGGCGCACCTTCCAGCTTCCTGCCCCTGATCGGCACGGATATCCGGGCGATACGCAACATGCCGGGTGTCGAAGATGCCTACGTCACCAATTCCTTACCTCTGCGAAGGGGCGGCTGGTCCACGGCCGTATCGAGCACCCCGGAGAAAACGAAGAACGGGCCGCAGACGGGGTTGTATTTCGGTGATGAGCACACCCTGAAGACGCTGGGGGTAAAGCTCGTGGCCGGACGGAATTTCACCGCGGGCGAGGTCGTGGGTGTCGCGCGCCAGGACATGCCCACGCCCGCCCAGGTCATCATCACCAAGGCACTCGCCGACAAGCTTTTCCCCGGCGGCAGCGCACTGGGCAAGGTGGTCTACTACCGGGAAGGTAAGCCCTCTACCGTTATCGGCATCGTAGCCAGATTGACCGTGCCCTGGGTCGATTCGCAGTTCCACGACAACGTGACGATCATGCCGGTGACTATGAACGACGGCGCGCAGACCTTCGCCATACGGACCAAGCCCGGGCAGCAGGACGCGGTGTTCAAGAGCGTAGCCAAGGTGCTCTACGACACCAACCGCATGCGCGTGCTGCCAGAGAAATACGGCGTGCGTACGTTCGAGATGATGCGTGCAAATGCCTATGAGGCGGATCGTGGCATGGCGATCCTGATGAGCGTGGTGTGCGGCGTGCTGCTGGCGATCACGGCGGCGGGCATCGTCGGGCTGTCCAGTTTCTGGGTGGGTCAGCGGCGCAAGCAGATTGGCGTGCGGCGGGCGTTGGGAGCACGGCGCAGGGATATCCTCAGTTATTTCATGACCGAGAACTTCCTGATCGCCTTGGTCGGAGTGATCGTTGGCATGATACTGGCGGTCGGACTCAGCCAGTGGATGGTCACCCACTTCGAGATGGAGCGACTGTCGTTTACCTATGTCATGGTCGGCGTGGTCGCCTTGCTGGGCCTTGGCCAGGCCGCCGTGCTGGCGCCGGCCCTGCGCGCTTCACGGGTATCGCCCGTCGAAGCGACGCGCAGCGTCTGAGTCGAAGGACGACCGATGTTCGCTTATTACCTGGAACTGGCGGTACTCGGGCTGAGGCGGAGCAAGGCACTCACGGTGCTGATGGTCGTGGCCATCGCATTGGGTATCGGTGCCAGCATGACCACACTGACGGTGTTGCATGTGATGTCGGGCGATCCGCTGCCGGGACGCAGCGGGTCGATCTACATGCCCCGGCTCGACCCACGCGGCCTGGACCATGCCGAGAACAGGGACATGCCTATCCAGGTCAGCTGGACCGACGGCATGCAGATGCTGCGCGAGCACCGCGCCGAACGTCAGGCGTTGATGGTCGGCGGCACCGTGCCGGTGCAGCCCGATGATCCTAGGATGGACCCCTTCTTCGAGCGCGCGCGTTATACGACCGCCGATTTTTTTCCGATGTTCCAGCCGCGCTTTCGCTACGGCCAGGGATGGTCGGCCGCGGATGACGAGTCGCGTGCCCGTGTCGTCGTGATCGGTTCGGAGCTGAACGATCGGTTGTTCGCTGGCGCCAATAGCGTCGGCCGTACGTTGCGTGCCAATGGCGCGGACCTGCGTATCATCGGCGTACTCGAACCGTGGCATCCCGTGCCTCACTTCTATGACATCTACACCGGCAGCTATTCCGGCAGCGAAGCCGTGTTCGTACCGCTCTCGACGTACCGTGCACTGGCGATGACCCGCGCCGGCGGCATCAGTTGCTGGGGCGAGGGATCGACGGCGGAGGCGGACATGGAACGTGCCTCGTGCACCTGGTTGCAGTACTGGGTGCAGATCGACAGCGCGGAAGGGGTGGCCGCTTATCGTCGGTATCTCGATGGCTATGCGCGCGAGCAGCAGCGATCGGGGCGCTTCGCTAGGCCTGTGCCTGCCCAGTTGACCGGCCTGATGGATTTCCTCGACGAGCAGAAAGTGGTGCCCAGCGACGTTCGGCTCCAGGTGTGGCTGGCGCTGGGCTTCTTCGTGGTCTGCCTGGTCAACACGGTGGGCCTGATGCTCGCCAGGTTCATGCGTCGCTCGGGTGACGTCGGCGTGCGTCGCGCGCTTGGCGCGTCGCGCGGCAGCGTGTTCGCCCAACTGCTGACCGAAGCCGGATTGATCGGGGTGGCGGGAGGGCTGGGCGGCCTGCTGCTCGCGGCCGCCGGGCTGGCGATGGTCCGGATGCAACCGCACGACTCCGCGCGGCTCGCGCACATGGATGCCCCGATGCTCGCCGCCACGCTGGTGCTGTCCGTGCTGGCCGCGCTTGTCGCCGGCCTGTTGCCCGCGTGGCGCGCATGCAGCGTAACGCCGGGCCTGCAACTGAAGAGCCAATGATATGAACCTGCAGATCCGCCCCATCCTTTCCACGCTGAAGCGCCACCGCATCACATGCACGTTGCTCATCCTGCAGATCGCACTGACCTGCGCCATCGTCTGCAATGCCGTGTTCCTCGTGCGCGATCGACTGGACTGGATGGACACGCCCAGCGGCGTGGCCGAAGACCAGCTGGTCCGGATGGAAGTGGGTGACATTGGTACGCGCAGCGACGTGCATGCGCGCACCGAAGCCGACCTGACGGCGCTGCGGGCCTTGCCCGGGGTGCAGGCCGCGACCGTGATGAATTCGCTGCCCTTCGGCGACCGCAGCTGGAACGGCGGGATCACCCTGGAGCGCAACCAGCGCGAGTCGAGCGTGAATACCGGCAATTTCTACGGTGAGGGCGTCGGCGAAACCCTGGGCCTGCAGCTGGTCGCGGGTCGCTGGTTCCGTCCCGATGAGTACGCCTGGATGGATGACGTGGTCAGCGCCAGGGTCAAGGTTGCCCCTGCCCTCATCGTCTCGATGGCTACGGCCGAGACGCTGTTCCCCGAGGGGCACGCCCTCGGGCGGCGTGTATTCGTCGGCGAGAACGAGATGCGTATCGTAGGCGTCGTCGCACGCCTGTCGCGTGCGGGTCATGACGACCGTGCGACGATAGGCCTGACGACGATCGCGCCACTGCGCGAGTCCCCCGTCTGGGGCGCCGGTTTCGTCTTGCGTGTCAAGCCGGGCGAGGCAGACCGCGTGCTTGCCGCAGCGGTCGCTACCCTGCGCAAGCTCGACCCGCGGCGGGTGATCACCGAAAAGCAGACCTACAGGCAGATCCGCGATGAGTTCTTCGCCAGTGATCGCGCCATGGCCGTTCTCCTGGTCGGCGTCTGCGTGGCGCTGCTGACTGTCACCGCACTCGGTATCGTCGGCCTGGCCAGCTTCTGGGTGGGGCAGCGACGCCGTCAGATCGGCGTGCGCCGCGCGCTCGGGGCGCGACGTGTAGACGTGCTGCGCTACTTCCAGACCGAAAACTTCCTGCTGACCAGCATCGGCATCGGTATCGGCATGGTCATGGCCTACGGCATCAACCTGCTGCTGATGTGGCAGTACGAAGCGCCACGCCTGCCGGCCGCCTATCTGCCCGCGGGGGCCGTGGTGCTCTGGTTGCTGGGACAAGTGGCCGTGCTTGCGCCGGCCTTGCGTGCGGCAGCGGTTCCCCCGGTCGTGGCCACTCGTGGCTAGAATGGTGGAAAGTGTCGAAACGCATGCAACCCTTTTGCCCGGGGAAGCATCCATGGCTGCATGCAAAGGGAAAAGATGCGCTGCGTACTGATCATCGATGACAACCCGGCCGTGGGTGAAGCGCTTTCGCTCGTCCTCAGCCTGCGTGACATCCACCCGCTCGTGGCGACTACCCCCGAAGAGGGCCTGGCCTTGCTGGCCGCCGGGCGTGTCGATGTCGTCATCCAGGACATGAACTTCACCGCCGACACCACGTCGGGAGAGGAGGGCGTGGCGCTGTTCCAGGCCATCCGCGCGCGGCATGCGGATCTCCCGGTCATCCTGCTGACGGCCTGGACGCATCTGGAAGCTGCCGTGGAACTGATCAAGGCCGGCGCCTCCGATTACCTGGCCAAGCCCTGGGACGACACCAAGCTGCTGGCCACGGTGGAGAACCTGCTGGAGCTATCCGAATCCACGCGCGAGGTCACCCGCGTGCGGGTGGAGCGTCGCCGTCGCCGCGAGGCGCTGGAGAGCCGCTACGACCTCGGCGGCCTGGTGTTCGCCTCCGAAGCCATGAGCCGCACCATCGAACTGGCCTGCCAGGTTGCCCGTTCGGATGTCTCGGTGCTGGTCACGGGCCCCAATGGCGCCGGCAAGGAGCGCGTCGCCGCCATCGTGCATGCCAACTCGGCTGTTCGCCGCGGGCCTTTCGTGGCGGTGAACTGCGGCGCCTTGCCGGGCGAACTGATCGAGGCGGAGCTCTTCGGTGCCGATGCCGGTGCCTACACCGGCGCCAACAAGGCCCGCGAGGGTCGCTTCGAGATGGCCGATGGCGGCACGCTGTTCCTCGACGAGATCGGCAACCTGCCCCTGCCGGGCCAGATGAAGTTGCTTCGCGTGCTGGAAACCGGCCAGTTCGAGCGCCTGGGCTCGGGGCGTACGCGCCAGGTCAAGGTGCGCGTCATCAGCGCTACCAATGCCGATCTCAAGGCGATGATCGCCGCGGGCACCTTCCGTGAGGATCTTTATTACCGCCTGAACGTGATCGACGTGAACCTGCCGCCGCTGGCCGAGCGCAGCGACGACATCCTGCCCCTGGCCGAGCACTTCCTCGACGGTCGCGCCGTGCTCAGCGAGGACGCGCGCGAAGCGCTACTGGGGCATGCCTGGCCGGGCAACGTGCGCGAACTGAAAAACGCCATTGCCCGCGCTGCGCTGCTGGCGCCCGACGGGCGCATCGAGCCCGTGCACCTCAACCTGCCGCCGCCGGTAGCCAGCCCCGGCCGCAGCCTGGATGAGCCCAGCCGCGAGTCGGTCGAAACGGCGTTGGCGTCCGCCGGCGGCGTGGTCAGTCGCGCGGCGAGCAGCCTGGGCCTTTCACGCCAGGCGCTCTACCGGCGCATGGAACGCTACGGGCTGGCGGGCTGACGAGCCACCGCATGCGCATACTGACCCTGGAAGGGCGCATGACCCTGGTGGTGGCCACCTCCGCCATCGTCGGTGCGCTGGTGTTCGCCGGGATATGCTTCTGGCCTTTCCCCCAGCTGGTCACCTGGATGCGCACGGTGCCCGCCAAATCGGGCAAGTTGCTGCCAGCGGTGCCGGTCGAGACTTTCGACGCCACTACGGCCCTGCTGATCTGCCTCGTCCTGCTGGTGCCGCTTTCCGCTTTGATGGCCCACGTGCTGATCGAACCGGTGCGCCGGCTGATGCGTGCGCTGGAAAGCGCGGTGGCCAGCTATCGCGACGGCGACTTCAGCATCTCCATCCGGTCGGAGCGCAACGACGAACTGGGTGACCTGATCCGGATGCACAACGAACTGGGCCAGACCCTGCGCGAGCAGCGCCAGCACCTGGCGCAGCGTGAATTGCTGCTGGACACCGTGGTGCAGAACACGCCCGTGGCCCTGGTGCTCACCGATACCGTAGGCAAGGTTACCTACGCGAATATCGCCGCGCGTCAGCTCTTCAATGAAGGTCGCGCGCTGGCCGGCCTGGATTTCCAGACGCTGCTGGACGCCATGCCCGAAAGCCTGCGCGCCGCCGCGGCCGCGGGCGAGGATGCGCTGTTCAACGTCGAGATGGAGGGCAGCGAGGAAACCTTCCACCTCTCCCAGCGTGGTTTCCGCCTGCAGGGGCGACCACACCGCCTGCAGCTCTACCGCCGGATGACCCGTGAACTGTCGCGCCAGGAAGTGCACACCTGGAAACGCGTGATCCGCGTCATCAGCCATGAGCTCAACAACTCACTGGCGCCCATCTCGTCGCTTTCCTATTCCGGTGCCGAACTGGCACGGCGCGGTGACCTGGAACGCCTGCCGGGCGTGTTCGCCTCCATCGGCGACCGGGCGAAGCACCTGCACGGTTTCATTTCGGGCTATGCCAGTTTCGCCAAGCTGCCGGCGCCACAGGCGGCCTCCGTGCCTTGGAAGCCGTTCCTCGACGGCCTGGCACTGCATGCGCAGTTCCAACTGGCCGCGGCGGTGCCGGAACGGGACGGCTGGTTCGACGCGAGCCAGATCGAGCAGGTGCTGATCAACCTCATCAAGAATGCGCACGAGGCCGGCGGCGACGCATCCGGTGTCAGTCTGGCGGTGCACGCGTTGGGACGCGAGATACTGATCGAGGTCGCCGATAAGGGACCCGGCATGAGCGACACCGTACTGGCACAGGCGCTGCTGCCGTTCTATTCGACCAAGCGCGCGGGTACCGGCCTGGGCCTGGCGCTGGCGCGGGAGATCGCCGAGGCCCACGGCGGGCGCATCGCCCTGTCCAACCGCGAGGGCGGCGGCCTGCGCGTCACCCTGGCGCTGCCCGCCGGTCCCGGCTGACCCGCTTCGCCTATACTCCGGGCAACACACCTCGGACAGGGATAACAGGTCATGGGAAGTATCGTCGCGCTGGTCGTAGTCGTGGTTGCCGTCACGATCCTGGCGAAGCTGATCCGCATCGTGCCGCAGGGCTACGAGTGGACGGTGGAAATGTTCGGCAAGTACACCGGCACGCTGAGCCCGGGCCTTCATTTCCTGATTCCGTTCGTCTATGCCATCGGGCGCAAGATGAACATGATGGAGCAGGTGCTCGAGGTCCCCTCGCAGGACGTCATCACCAAGGATAACGCGGTAGTCCGTGTGGACGGCGTGGTGTTCTACCAGGTGCTGGACGCGGCCAAGGCTGCTTATGAAGTGGCCAACCTCGAAGGGGCGGCGCTGGCCCTCATCATGACCAACATCCGCACGGTGCTCGGCTCCATGGACCTGGACGAGAGCCTCAGCCAGCGTGATGCGATCAACGCCAAGCTGCTCGGCGTGATCGACGAAGCCACGCATCCCTGGGGCGTCAAGGTCACCCGTATCGAAATCAAGGACATCTCGCCGCCACGCGACCTGGTGGACGCCATGGCGCGCCAGATGAAGGCCGAGCGCGAGAAGCGCGCCAACATCCTTGACGCCGAGGGCTTCCGCCAGGCGGCCATCCTCAAGGCCGAGGGCGAAAAGCAATCCGCCATCCTCAGCGCCGAGGGCAAGAAGGAAGCCGCCTTCCGTGAGGCCGAGGCCCGCGAACGCCTGGCCGAGGCCGAAGCCAAGGCCACCTCCATGGTGTCCGATGCCATCTCGCACGGCGACGTCAACGCGCTGAATTACTTCGTGGCCAACAACTACGTCGAGGCCCTGAAGGAAATGGCCAAGTCGCCCAACCAGAAAACCCTGCTGTTGCCGATGGAAGCCACGGGCATCCTCGGCTCGCTGGCGGGCATCGCCGAGCTGGCCAAGTCGTCCTTGGCCACGCAGCAACAGCAGCGTGCGCAGGCGGATACCGGCACCGCCAACCGCACCCCACCGTTGCCGCGCTGACGCCATGAGCCAGATCGCACTGCATTACCTGTGGTGGATCGCCGCCTTGCTGCTGCTGGGCGGCGAGGTGCTGCTACCGGGCTATTTCCTGCTCTGGATCGGCATCGCCGCCGCCGTCACGGGCATCGTGATGCTGGCGATACCCGACCTCACCGTGCTGGCGCAGGCGGTGGTATTCGTGGTGCTGGCCTTTGCCTCGTGCTTCCTCTACTGGAAGTGGCTGCGGCCTCGCCTGAACCGCTCTCCGGCGGGTAACGAGCGCCTGAACCGGCGCGGCGAGCAATTGATCGGGCAGCGTTACACCTTGTGCGAGCCGATCGTGCAGGGCCGCGGCAAGGCGAGGGTCGGTGACGGCATGTGGCTGGTTGCCGGCCCCGACCTGCCGCTGGGCGCCACCGTCGAAGTCGTCGGCATCGACGGCACCACCCTTCGCGTGAAGGCGGCGGACGTTGCCTGACACCGCACCGCTGACCGTCCCGGTGAGCTTCGCCACCACGGCGATCAACACCCGCATCGCGTTCCTGACCGAGCTCGCCCGTCGCCTGCACCAGTACGGCACCACGGCACCACGCCTGGAAACCGCCATTTCCCGGTCCGCACAGCGCCTGGGCCTGTCGGCGGAAGTCTGGTCCAGTCCCACCGCCATCATCGTGTCCTTCGCCGACCTGGGGCAGGGCGACGACGGCGTGGCCCAGGTCACCCAGGTGATGCGGCTGCCCCCAGGCGACGTCAACCTGGCCCGCCTGTGCGAGGCCGACCGCATCGCCGACGCGGTGATCGACGGCCAGATGGAACTGCGCGAAGGCTTCCACCTGCTGCGCAAGCTCGGCGCGCCGGAGACCTCCCGCGCGGCGTTGGGCGTCATCGCCAGCTACGGACTGTGTGCCGCTACGGTCGTCGGCCTGCTGTTGCACAGCGCCTGGCCCGACCTCATCACTGCGGGATTCATCGGCGTCATCATCGGCTGGATCACGGTGGCCTCGGGCAGCCGGCCGCGGCTGGCTACGGCCAGCGACGCCATCAGTGCCATGGTGGCCACGGCGATCGCCATCGTGGTCAGCGCCTACCTCGTGCCGCTGGCGGTGAAGTCGGTGATCCTCGGCAGCCTGATCGTGCTGATGCCGGGCATGGCGCTGACCACGGCGGTGCGCGAGATTTCCAGCCAGCACCTGGTCGCGGGCGTGGCCCGCATGGGCGGGGCCATCGCCACGCTGCTGAAACTGACCTTCGGTACGGTGGCGGCCAGCCAACTGTGTGAGGCCTTCGGCATCGTGTCGCGCGACTACGCGCTGGCGCCGTTACCCGGTTGGGCAGACTGGCCGATGCTGGCGATCGGTGCGTTCTCGTTCGCCATCCTGTTCCGCGCCGCGCGCCGTGACTGGCTGGTGGTCATGGGGGCAGTGATCGTGGGCTACCTGGCCACGCGCTGGGGCGGCAGCATCTCCGGCTCGCTGCCGGGGGCACCGTTCGGTGTGTTCGTCGGGGGGCTGTTGCTGGGCTCGCTGAGCAACGTCTACGCGCGCTACGCGAAGCAGCCCGGCGCGGTGGTCCGCGAGCCGGGCATCATCCTGCTGGTGCCGGGATCGGTCAGTTTCCGCAGCGTGTCGTACCTGCTCGACCACGATGCATCGCTGGGCATGGATACCGGGCTGCTGGGCGTGACCCTGTTGGTGTCGCTGGTGGCCGGCCTGTTGTTCGGTGACCTGATCGTGGCGCCGCGCCGGTCGTTGTAACCAGGGCTGCCGAATCGGCTTACGCTCATCCTACGACTTCCGGACGATGGTGGTGGCGGGGGCTCGCTCCTACGCTGGGGAGACGGTCTGCACGACGCAGGCTGAAACACGACGGACTCACGGAGCGAGACATCCCCATGACGGACACATTCACGATCGACCCCACCTACCCGCGGCCCGCGCTCGGCACGGACGTCCCTGCGGTAGTCAACCGCTCCCATTTGTCACCCGATGTCGGTGGGATGTTGCTGACGGTATCCACGTCCGAGAGGAATACCGGCGACCTGATCCACCTCTATTGGGATGGCGAGCGGATCGATACGGCCGAAGTGTCCTGGTACAACTACTGGATCGACTTCGCGGTGCCGCCGCCGGTGCTGCAACGACACCCGGGCAGCATCGAGGTGTATTACGTGGTGCAGACGGTGGGCGAGCCGGATACCCGGCAGGCGCGGCGTTCACCCTCGCTCACCCTGGATGCAAAGTTCACCCGTCCTGGCGGCGAGGGACCTTCGCCTACCGACATGACGGCGGTCAACGAAAACCTGAGGCCTATCGAAGGTACCGACGGGCTGACGAAGGGACAGGACCTGGCGTTGTCCATTCCCGCTTGGGAAAACATGGAGGAGGGTGCGCGGCCTGCCGTGTATTGGGGAAGCGAGGTGGTTGAGGTCGATCCGGCGACGGTTGTCGTGGGGCGTCCGGTCGAGGCCATCGTTCCGTGGGCCGTGATCGCGGCATCGCCGCAAGGCATCGTATCGGTGTCGTACGACATTCGCGATCGCGTCGGCAATACGTCAGGCAAGGCGCCGGCCGTCGACGTCAACGCCGTTTTCGACACGCTCCTGCCCATGCCCACGTTTGCCGGTGTCAATGCGCGTGGCCAGCTGGATCTGGGGCGCGCGCCTGCAAGTGACTACGATAGCCAGGCTTCGACGGTGACGGTCGAGGTGGCGTATCCCGATGTCGTCGACGGGGACGAGATTACCCTGACGCTCACGGGTACGACCTCGACCGGCCTGGTCCTCAATCCTTATCTGGAGACCACCTTCGCTGGCGGTGGCATGCCCGACGATCCCCGGACGGAAGGCCTTTCGACGCCGGACGGCCCCGTGATGACGCGGTACGAATTCAGCATTCTCCGCAGCTGGCTGGCTTACTTCGTGGGCGGAACGGTGTTTGCCGGTTACGTGGTGAAGCGCGGCGCGAGCATCCGTGAGTCGGCGACCCGAACCCGACCGATTATCGGTGAGGCCGCCGTCCCTCCCGCGCCCGATGTGCCACAGAGTGTGGATGGGGTGCTTGACCTGGCCACGGTAAAGGGTGACATCGAGGTACGCATGCCGGTCGGGTCGACCTTTCCGGCCGAGTGGGTGGCTACCCTGCGGATGCGCAGCGACGAATCGGCCCAGAGCCTCGAAATGAGCATGACCGTTGGCCAGGCGGACGATCAGGATCGGCTGGTCTGGATGCTGCCGCGCGGTCGCCTCGAGGAACTGCGTGCGAAGACATGGCGGCTAACCGTCGCCTTTGCCAACGCGGACAAGGCGACATGGCTTTCCGGCGTCGCTACCGTAAACCTGCGCCAGGCGCCCGCGGCGATATCCTGGCCCGACCTGGCGTTGCCGCAGGCATCCGCCGACAACGAACTGGCGTTATCTGCGCTGCGCGATGCGTCGGTAAAAGTCGTGCTGACGCCGAACGGCCTCTTCCAGGATGGGGATGACGTATCCCTGGAATGGGCAGGCAGGGCCTCGGGATCGTGCGTCGTGCAAGGCGTGCCACCGCGGGCCATGGTCTTCGACGTACCTCGGCAGGAGGCGGCAAAGGACGCTGGCAAGACGATATCGGTGGTTTACACGGTGAAACGCCACGGGACGGTGATCGGTCCCTTACCCGCGAAAGCCCTGGCCGTCCGTATCGCTGCGGCGACCATCGGCGACCTTCCACCACCGCATACCGATGCACTGAATGGCGACTCACTCGATGTCACCCGGTCGGCCGATGGCATCACGCTCACCACGCCCTCGACGGCTGACGTGCGTCCAGACGATGCAGTGCGTTTCCAGTGTCGTGTTCCTGGATCGCCATGGAATGATCTCTTGGCGACCGCGGCCACCGGTCATGCGAGTGCAAGCGTCAGTGCGGACCAGCTCATCCCTGCGCTGGGTGGCGTGTTCGAAGCCCGCTACGTCGTCACCCGCGACGGCCTGTCGCGAACCTCCGATACCCTGTCCGTTCCCCTTCGGGGCTACAACTCCAACGATCCCCGGCTGCCCAAGGCGTCGATCGACGAGGCCACGGAAAAACCCGGCGGCAAGGGCCATCCGTTCCTGGACATGAACCGGCCGCTCCCGGAGTTCCTTACCGTCCGGGTCCCGCGCTGGCCGTTCATGCGCGCGGGCCAGCGCCTGACGGTGTCGGCACGCGGGTTCATCGATTCGATCCTGCTGGCCGATACCATCGATCTGGCGGACGCCATGGTGGTGACCGCCTCGCATCTGGAGAAGGGCGTCGCCGTTCGCTTGCCCAGGTCGTGGCTGCTCGGGCAACCCAAGGTCGCTGCCACCGACATCGAGATCGTCGTCAGCATCGAGCGTCCCTTGGCAGCGGCCGGTTTTCGCTACATGACCTTGCCCGTGGCCGTCGTCAACGTGGTCAATCTCGACGAGGTACGGAAGTCGAGTGAGGGAGCGGGGGCGGCCACAAATCCCGAGGCAGGCGGCGGACCACCGTTGCCCCCGGTCGAGGATCGTCCGTCGCTTGCGATCGAGGAAGCCCGCACTTACGCCGGCAATACCACGCCCTATCTGGACATGACGAGGCTGGAGAACGACGCGACGTTAGTGCTGAAACCCTGGACGGGCATGGCCATCGGCGACCGCATTCATGTCGTGGTCGCAGCGACGCGAATGACCGGCGTAAGCGCCACGGCTTCCGCCACTGCCACGGTGATAGACAAGTACGCGATCACGGCACGCGACCTGGGGACGACCATCCGGTTCCCGCTGTCACGGTCCTGGCTCCAGGACGTGGTGCAACGACAGGGCTTTCCGCTTCAGCTCGACTTCGAAGGTTTGTGCAACCGGAAAAAGGACTTCTTTGCGACGGTGATTCTGACGAAGCACGGCGCGGGCGGCTCGGGCGAAGGTGTTTCTCCCGGTAATGCTGGCGCCGGAAGCACAGGTAATACGAGCGGCACAAGTAGTACCGGCGGCGCAAGTAGTACGGACGGCGCAAGTAGTACGGACGGCGCAAGTAGTACGGACGGCACAGGTAATACGGGAGGCTCGGAGAATGCCGGCACAGGTGGCTCGGGGAATACCGGGGATACCGGCGCGGGAGACGCTGGAGTGGGCGGCGGTGGGTCTGGCGGGACAAACAACTCGGACAGTGCGTTTATCGATCTCGTGCATTATCACTGGTCGGGATTCCTCGGCGTTGCGGAAAATCGCCTGCTTGCCTATAGCCGGCCAGGCCCGACAGGGTATCCGTTGAAGCCGGCGACTATTAAGGGCACGCCGGTATATCTTGCGGACCAGGTGCGTCGTCTGTTGCTCGAATTCGACGTCATGACCGTTCCAGGAAAGCGGTACACGATTATTTCCGTGACCCGGTACTTTCAGCCGGGCGTTGATATCGAGGTGGCAGGTGCGACGGACGTGCGTGACCGGTACATAGCGGGTCGATTTCACCACACATCGTTCGTTGCGACATCGTCGTCGGTCACCATCAGTGTTTTTTCCAGGAAAGCGGCCTATTCGACGCGTTACCCCCTTGAGCTTGAGGGCTTCTCGATAGCGAGGGATGAGGGGACGATCGATCGTGACAGCGTTGCTCCACCACTCGTGAAGCGCTGACGCTGGGAGCGGATACGAATGACGCCAGTACGGCAAGCCGTCTGGCGTCGGTCGTGCTTCTTCGGTGTAGCGTGAGGCTCAGGCCAGCAGGTCGCTTTCTTTCTTGCCAGCCTTCAGTGCATCGTTGAACCAGCGGGGGCGCTTGCCGCGACCCGACCAGGTCTGTTCGGCATCGTCCGGATTGCGGTACTTTGCCGCTACGGACGTGCCGGTACGACGTGACTTCGGGGCTCGTACGCCGAACACCTCATCAAAGGTCAAACCCTCGGCCTTGATCATGCCATTGATTTTATCGCGCAGGTCGGAAATCCGGTCCTTGCGCATTTCGTTCTGGCGCGACTGGGCCTTGGCGATCAACTCGCTGAGCTGGTTGAGGTTGAGATTCTTGATATCGATGGCCATGGGCATCTCCCGGTGGTGATTTAAGAGGGTGGTTGCCCGGTTAATCAGGCTATTAACCGGAAAGGGTTAACGAGCGTAATTGTGACCTAATTGGCGTACCCATGGGAACTCCATATGGGATGCTCGACGTTATCGCACTAAATTATCGGATTAGTCCTACAGTTCATGACGGGCTATCTGGCCCAATTCAGCTCGATCGCCGGCCGTTGTGATCGCCGGCCCTCGTCTTCCTCAACAAGGAAATCGTCATGTCTATCGCGCGTCCACGTCAATCCCTATTAGGCCTCATCCTCGCCGGTAGCCTTTGTCTTTCCGGGAGCGCCCTCGCCGAATCCGCCATTTACGGCGGTGGCCCCTTTTACAGCGGCGGTACCGCTGTGATGAACGACCTTCGCGCGTCCGGATTCACTACCGTGATGTTGTGGAGCGTGCATGTGGATACCAACGGCGACCTGCACCTCAACGATGAACCGCTTATCAGCAATGGCAGCTATATCGGTCCGAATACCGGCTGGTCGGCTGAACTGGCGACCCTTAAACAGGCGCCCACCTCGGTCAATCGCATCGAGGTATCGATCGGGGCAGGCGGCACCACGGATTTCGAAAGTATTGAGGCGTTGGTCAACGGCACCGGCGCGGGTTCCGGCACTGGCCCGGACAGCATCCTGTACCGGAATTTCCAGCTGCTCAAGCAGATTACCGGGGCGGATGCGGCCAATTTTGACGACGAGAGCGCTTACGATCTGGCGTCCGCGACGGCTTTCGGAAAAATGCTGGCTGGTCTGGGTTACAAGATCACGTTTGCGCCTTACACCAATCGCAGCTTCTGGGCGTCGTTGAAGACCAACCTGGGTAGCGCTGTGGACAAGATCTACCTGCAGGCCTATGCCGGCGGGACGGGCAACAATCCGGCGCAGTGGACGAGTGCGCTGGGCATGCCGGTGATTCCGGGGCTGTGGTCGAAGAATGGTAGCGGCTGCTCGGCCGGTGATTCACCGGCGGCCGTGCAGTCGAAGATGGCGGCGTGGAAGCAGAGCGCCGGTATCCCGGGTGGCTTCATGTGGCTGTACGACGATATCCAGAAGTGCTCCGCGTCGGGCCGGACCACGGCGGATTACGCGAAGGCGATCAATACCGCGGTGGAATGATGCGATGTCGCTGAGGCTGACGACGCCAGTGCGATGCGCCGGGGCCTCGACATGTAGGAGCGCGCGTTCGCGCGACATCTTTTCGCGATGACCCCTGGGCTGGCGCGCCAGCCCAGGGGTTCGGCCTCAACACATGTCGCGCGCGAGCGCGCGCTCCTACATGGGGCGTTACGGCCTGCTCAGGGGTTGAGCAGCGCCAGCAGGTCGTCGCGGGTGATGTTGCGGGCTTCGGCATCCGTGCGCGCGCGGTATTCGAAGGTGCCGGCTTCCAGTCCGCGTCCGCTGACCACCACGCGGTGCGGGATGCCGATCAGCTCCATGTCCGCGAACATCGGGCCGGGACGCAGGCCGCGGTCGTCCAGCACGGCATCCACCCCGGCCTGTGACAGCGTCTGGTAGAGCGACTCGGCGGCTTCGGTGACGAGCGGGTCGTTCTTCGGATTGATGATGCAGACGGCCACGCGCCATGGCGCCATGGCGTCGGTCCAGATCATGCCGGCGTCGTCGTGGCGCTGCTCGATCGCCGCGGCCACGATGCGGCTGACGCCGATGCCGTAGCAGCCCATATACATGGTGGCCATCTTGCCGTTGTTGTCGAGTACGCGGGCGCCCATGGCCTCGGCGTATTTCTGGCCGAGCTGGAAGATATGGCCGACCTCGATGCCGCGGGCCAGGCGCAGCGTGCCATGGCCATCCGGGGAGGTGTCGCCGTCGACTACCTTGCGGATGTCGGCCACACGGTTGATCCGCGCATCGCGCTGCCAGTTGGCGCCGGTGTAATGGGTGCCGTCCTGGTTGCCGCCGCAGACGAAATCCGCCAGCACCGCGGCGCTGCGGTCGACGATGACCGGGATGGTGTCGGGCAGGCCGACCGGGCCGATGAAGCCGGGACGCGTACCGATCGCGGCGAGGATGTCCGCCTCGCTGGCCAGTTCGGAGGTGTCCGGCAGCTCGGGCAGGTGGGCCGCCTTCACTTCGTTGATGTCGTGGTCGCCACGCACCACCAGCGCGACCAGGCCTTCCGCGCCGCGCACCAGGATCGTCTTGACCGTCTGCGCCGCGGGCACGCCAAGGAGCGCCGTGATCTCCTCGATGGTGCGCTGGGTCGGCGTGGCGACGCGCGCCAGTTCGGCCGACGGTGCCGGACGCTCGATGCCGGGCGCCATGGCTTCGGCTTTCTCGATGTTGGCCGCGTAGGACGAACCGTCGGAGAACGCGATGGCATCCTCGCCCGAGTCGGCGATGACCTGGAATTCGTGGCTAGCGCTGCCGCCAATGGCGCCGGTGTCGGCATCCACGGCGCGGAAGGTGAGGCCCAGGCGGGTGAAGATGCGCGAATAGGCGTCGTACATCACCTTGTAGGTGTCGCCCAGCGATTCCGGCGTGAGGTGGAAGGAATAGGCATCCTTCATCAGGAACTCGCGCGCGCGCATCACGCCGAAGCGAGGGCGGATCTCGTCACGGAACTTGGTCTGGATCTGGAAGAAGTTGAGCGGCAGCTGCTTGTAGCTTTTCAGCTCGTTGCGCGCGAAATCGGTGATGACTTCCTCGTGCGTGGGGCCGTAGCAGAACTCCTGCTCCTTGCGATCCTTGATCTTCAGCAACTGCCCGCCGAACTTCTCCCAGCGGCCGGTCTCTTCCCACAGCTCACGCGGTTGCACCGAGGGCATCAGGACCTCGATGGCGCCGGCGCGGACCATTTCCTCGCGCACGATGGCTTCCACCTTGCGCATGATGCGCAGACCCAGCGGCGACCAGGTGTACAGGCCGGACGCCAGCTTGCGGATCATGCCGGCGCGCAGCATCAGCTGGTGGCTGGCGATTTCCGCGTCGGCGGGAACTTCCTTGACGGTGGCGAGATGGAACTGGCTGAGGCGCATGCGGGCGATTCGTCGGGAGTGAACGGACGATTATAGGTGCAAGCCCGGCCCCGCGCCGGGCATCTATTTGCAGTACAGGGTCATCTGGGCCTGGGTGGTTTCCACCTGGCGCTTCTTGCCGGCGTCGTCGAGTGGCTGGGTGCCGCCCTTGCCGTCGTCCACGGAGACGACCTGGTCCTTGCCCAGCACGTCCATGTTCTTGCGCAACTGGTCGCACAGCCTGGCCCGGTTGGCCGGGTTGTCGGCCACCGGGCTACCCGGCGGCGGAGGCGTGCTGGCAGCTTTCGCGGGTGCGGCCGGTGCGGTTGAGGGTGCGGGCGCTGCCGCGGTGCCGCTGGTCTTCACGGTCTCGTACTTCACCTTGCCCGGGGGCGGCGTGTCGGCGTAGTGCGTGACGCCCTGGGCGTCCTTCCACTTGTAGGCCTGGGCCATCGCCAGGGGGCAGGCCGTGACGAGGATCGCGAGAGCGAGGCAGCGGCGCATGCGTGGTTCCGGCAGGGGAAGGGTGGCGCAACAAGTATCACCGGGCCCGCGCGCGTGCAAGCGACGACGCCTGGGCTACACTGATGGCCCACGTTACGGCTTTGGCTATGAGCGATTCGATCCAACCCCGGGGGCCGCGACACCGCGGCATCTATCTGCTGCCGAACCTGTTCACCACGGGCGCGATGTTCTCGGGGTTCTACGCGATCGTCTCGGCGATCGCCGGCCACTACCAGACGGCCGCCCTGGCGGTGTTCGTCGCCGCCATCCTCGACGGCATGGACGGCCGCGTCGCTCGGATGACCAACACCCAGAGCGAATTCGGCGTGCAGTACGACTCGCTGTCCGACCTGGTCAGCTTCGGCCTGGCCCCCGCGCTGGTGCTCTACACGTGGGCGTTGTCGTCGCTGGCGGATTACGGCCCCGTCTGGGGCAAGATCGGCTGGGCGGGGGCGTTCATCTACGCGGTGTGTGCCGCCCTTCGGCTTGCCCGTTTCAACACGCAGGTGGGCGTGGCCGACAAGCGCTATTTCCAGGGGCTGGCCAGTCCCGCTGCGGCGGGTCTGTGCATGTCGTTCGTCTGGACGATGGCCAAGTTCGACGTATCGGGTCCGTCGGTGGCCTTCTTCGCCTTGCCGCTGGCCGTCATCGCCGGGCTGTTGATGGTCAGCAACGTGCGCTACTACAGCTTCAAGGCGTGGCCCCAGGGCGACCGCGTGCCCTTTATCTGGCTCATCGCCGCCGTGCTGGTCGTCGTGCTGCTGGTGATCGACACCGCCCGCGTGCTGTTCGCGGTGGCCGTGTTCTACACGGTGTCCGGTCCGGTCATGACGTTGTGGGGCCGCGCCGCGCACCGTCGTCGTGTGCGTCGCCACGCCAGGACGACGGGGGCTCCCTGATGTCGGCCGTGCCCGTCCGCCATGCGCGCTTGCTGAAGGTCATGGGCGTCACGCCGTGGCGTCTTCGGGCGGGTGAGATGGCATCGCGTTCCGTCGATGCCATCGAGGGTGAGGGTCCGGCGACCACGGGAGAGCGTGCCACCTGCGTCGTCATCCTGCCCGCGGGATGCACCGAGCGCGAGCGGGACGTGGTCGGGCATGCGTTGCGCGCCTTCGGTGCGGTCACGGCTCGCGCAGCACGCCTGGAGGTTGGCGCCGCCGGCCTGGGGCACGTACCCGCGGCGGCCACGTACCTGGTCTTCGGCGATGCCCAGGCGCGCGCCCTCGGCCACCAGCTTTCCGCCGCACAGCAGGGCGCAGCGCAGATCGTGCTCGTGGACACGCCCTCGCTCATCCTGACCGATGCCGCCGCCAAGCGCCGCCTCTGGAACGGCCTGCGCGCCCTGGGCCGCGCGTTCGCACGGAACTGATCCGCCATGGCTGCCGTCACCCGCCCGTCCACCGAAGTCCGCGTGATGCGCCGCGAAGACCTCGATGCCGTGGTCGCCATCGAACATGCGTCCTATCCCTTCCCTTGGACAGCGGGCATCTTCCGCGACTGCCTGCAGGCCGGGCACAACTGCTGGGTGCTCGTGCACGACGACCAGGTGGCCGGCTACGGCATCCTGTCGGTGGCCGCGGGCGAGGCCCATGTACTCAACATCTGCATCGGCGACGCCTGGCGCGGCCTGGGCTACGGAAGGCGCATGATGCGCCGGCTGATCGATCTGGCCCGGTGGTATGGCGTGGAGCGGGTGTTCCTCGAGGTGCGCCCGTCCAATCCCGCCGCCAAGGCCTTGTACGACTCGCTGGGTTTCCACGAGATCGGCCGCCGGCCGGGCTACTACCCCGCGGAAGGCGGCCGCGAAGAAGCCATCGTCATGGCCTTCGACATGCAGCGCCCCGCCTAGTCGAAGGCTCAGCCCTCGCGCAGCAGGGCCATCGGCGAGGTGTTCAGCACCCGTCGCGTGCCGAACAGCCCGATCAGCATCACCACGACCGCCGCCCCGGCCGCCGTGCCGATCAGCGGCCACAGCGGAGGAACGAAGTGCTCGATGCGGAACACCGCCTGGCCCATCCATAGCCCCGCCCCCGCCGCGCCCAGTGCCGCCGTCAGCCCCGCGACCAGCCCCAACAGCGCGAACTCGCAGGCCGCCGCCGCGCGCAACTGCGTGCGCGTGGCGCCCAGCGTGCGCAGCAGGGCGGCTTCCTTGCGGCGTTCCTGCGCGCTGGCGGCCAGCGCCGCGGTGAGCACCAGGGCGCCTGCGAGCAGGCTGAATCCGAGCACCCAGCGCACCGCGCCACCCACCCGGTCGACGATGTCGCGCACGCGATCGAGCAGGGCATCGACATCGATCAGGCTGAGGTTGCCGTAATCGCGCGACAGGCGCGCCAGCTCGTCCGCATGGCCACGTGGCAGGTAGAAGCTGGTCAGCCACGTGTGTGGAAGGTCGGACGCGTGGGCCGGATCGAGCATCAGGAAGAAGTTGACCCGGAACGAACTCCAGTCAACCTTGCGGATGCTGGTCACGCGAGCGTCGATGCTGCCTTCACCCACCTCGAAACGCAGGGTGTCGCCCAGCTTGAGCTGGAACCGGTCGCGCCAGGACGTATCCAGCGACACCTCCGCCTGCGCGGGTGCGGGGCCTGGCCACGCACCGGCGATCACCTGGTTGGACGGCGGCAGGTCCGCGCTCCACGACAGGCGCAGCTGTTGGTCCGCGGCATCGCGCGCCTGTGGGTCGGCGAACGTCAGCGTATCCACGGCGTGGCCGTTGATCGCCGTGAGCTTGCCCACGGCCAGCGGCATCATGTTGCTGCGCGTGGCGCCCATCTTCGCCAGGGCATCGGTGAAACCCTGGCGCTGGTCGTCCTGCAGGTTGAGCGCGAACCAGTTCGGCGTGTCGGCAGGAAGCTCGCGTCGCCAGCCGTCCAGCAGCGACGGTGCGATCACCGCCAGAAGGAGCAGCGCGCACAGGCCGAGAGACAGCGCCGTGGCCTGCACCAGCGACAGGCCGCGGCGGCGGGCGAGCGCGGCCAGGCCGAGTCGCAGAGCGGGATGCGCACCCGGCGCCACGCGACGGGCGATCACCAGCAGCAGGGCGGACAGCAGGGCCGCGACTACGGCCACGCCGGCCAGGCTGGCGGCAAGGATGCCGGCCAGCTTGGCCGAGTCGCTCTGTACCCAGACCAGCGCGATGGCGGTCAGCAACGGGATCAGGTACAGCATGTCGAAACGGCGCACGCGACGCTGCATGGACTCGCGGAACACCGCCACGGGCGGCACCTCCGCGAGACGGACCAGGGGCGGCAACGCAAAGCCCGCGAGCACGGCCAGGCCCATGGCGGCGGCTGCGAACGCGGGGCCGAGCGGCAGCGTGGTCGGTATGTTGTCGAACAGTTGCTGCGCGAAATACCACGCGCCCTGGGCCAGCGCGAGGGCAATCACCATGCCCAGCGCGGCGGCGGGCAGCGCCAGCGCCGCGAGGGTGCCGACCAGCAGGGCGGCCACCCGTCGACGGGGGACGCCGAGCGCGCGCAGCAAGGCCACTTCGGAGGCCTTGCGCCGTGCATAGCGCGACGCCGCGAGCGCGATCGCCACGCCAGCAAGCAGGGCGGAAAGCAGGGCGGTCAGGCGCAGGAAGGCGCTGGCCCGGTCGAACGCCGAGCGCATGCGCTCCTGCATCTTCTCCGGCGTGACCAGCTCGGCGCCCTGGGGCAGCGGCGAGGCTTCCAGCGTGCCTCGCCAGGTCGCCACGGCGCCGGCGGGGCCGGACACCAGCAGGCGATGACGGGCGCGACTGCCGACGGAGAGCAGGCCGGCCTCGCTGGCGTCGTCGAGGTTCATCAGGGCACGCGGCGCCAGGGCGAACAGCTCGCCGCCGTCTGGCTGGCGGAGCAGCTCGCCCGTGACGTGCAGGTCCTTGCCGCCCACCTGCACGGTCTGCCCCGGCCGGATGCCCAGCCCGACCATGGCGCGGTGATCGAGGAACAACTCGCCGCGGCCGGGCCCGTGCGCCACTCGGCTGCGCCCGTCCGCACCGCGCACTTCCAGCGTGCCACGCAACGGATAGGTGGCATCGGTGGCCTGCACCTCGACCAGCTGGCTGCGCTCGCCGACGAACGCCACGCTACGGAACGAGGCGCCGCGCGACACGGTCAGGCCGTCATCCTGCGCGGCACGGAACAACGGCTCGGGCAAAGGTGCCGGGGCGGTCACGCCGAGGTCGCCGCCGATCAACTCGGCCGCGCTGGCGAGGATGCCGCGCTCGATCCGCGTGGACAGCGTGGCCACCACGCCGAGTGCGATGACCGCCAGCACCAGCGACGCGGCCAGCGTACGCAGCTCGACCAGATGCCACTCGCGGCGCAGGGTACGCAGGGCCAGTCGTGTGACGTTCACGCGGCAACCTCGAGACGGCCCTCGTGCAGCGTGGCCGAGCGTGCGCAGCGAGCGGCCAGGCGCGGATCGTGGGTCACCAGGATCAGGGTGGTCGCATGCTGGCGATTCATCGCGAACAGCAGGTCGCCCACCTGTTCGCCGGTGTGCTGGTCGAGGTTGCCCGTGGGCTCGTCGGCGAAGAGCACGCGTGGCCGGTGTACGAAGGCGCGCGCCAGGGCCACGCGCTGTTGCTCGCCGCCGGACAGCTGGGCGGGATAATGGCGGCGCCGCGCCGTCAGCCCCACCGCGTCGAGCGCGGCGTGCGCACGTTCGCGCGCACCGTCGTCGCCTTCCAGCTCCAGGGGCAGCATCACGTTTTCCTCCGCAGTGAGCGCGGGCAGCAGGTGGAACGACTGGAAGACGAAGCCGACCAACCGCCGCCGGATCGCCGCGCGGGCTTCCTCGTCCACCGCTTCCAGCGCCTGGCCGTCGATCCGCACGCTGCCCGAGGTAGCGACGTCCAGCCCGGCAAGCAGTCCCAGCAACGTGGTCTTGCCGGAGCCGGAGGCGCCGACGATGGCGAAACTCTCGCCCGCGGCCACTTGCAGGTTCACGCCCGAGAGGATGTCGAGTCGTCCCTCCGGGCCGAAGACCGACTTGGTAACATCGGTCACTTCGAGAAGAACACGGGAAGAATCGCTCATGCGTCGTTGCCTGGTCCTGTTGCTATGGGTTTGCTGCGCCATCGCCTCCGCGGCGGATGCGCCACGCAAGGTGCTGGTGCTCGGGGACTCGCTGTCGGCGGCGCACAACATCCCCGTGGACGCGGGATGGGTTCGCCTGCTCGAGGCTCGCATGTCGAACATGGCGACGCCGTGGACGATGGTCAATGCCAGCATCAGCGGCGAGACCTCGCTCAGCGGGAAGAATCGCCTGCCTGCCTTGCTCAAGGCACAGCATCCCGCCGTCGTGGTGATCGAACTGGGCGCGAACGATGGCCTGCAAGGCCTGCCGTTGACGCAGCTGACGGCCAACCTGGATGCGATGGTCGCCGCCGCGAAGGCCTCCGGCGCCAAGGTGCTGCTGCTGGGCATCGAACTGCCGGTCAATTACGGCCCGCAGTACCGCGACGGGCTACGCAAGGTCTACGCGGATGCCGCTGCCCGCCACGGCGTGCCGCTGGTGCCGTTCCTGCTCGACGGCGTGGCACTCGACCCGTCGCTCATGCAGGACGACGGCCTCCATCCGAAGGCCAAGGGCGAGCCGCGTGTCGCGGAGAATGTGTGGAAAACGCTAAGCCCTTTACTTAGGTAGACGACGCCGCGTGCACGTCGTCGTACCCAGAATAAACGTTGGTTTCCGGTCTTCACGCTGTGCTCACCGGTTCGGCCGTTAACTCTTCACATTTGTGAATCAGCGAAGGAGTGGAGCGATGAGCAACCGCGATGAACAGGCAGGCCTGATCCTTCTGGTCGAAGACAACCGCCAGATTGCCGAGATGGTCGGCGAGTTCCTCGAGCGCAGGGGCTATTCGGTCGACTATGCCGCCGATGGCGTCAGTGGTCTCCACCTGGCCGTATCCAACAGCTATGACGTGATCGTGCTCGACCTCATGCTTCCTGGCATGGACGGTCTGGACGTGTGCCGCAAGCTCCGCAAGGACGGCAAGAAGTCCACGCCGGTGCTGATGCTCACGGCGCGCGACACGCTGGAAGACAAGCTGGTCGGCCTCGAGGCCGGTGCCGACGATTACCTGGTCAAGCCGTTCGAAGTGCGTGAGCTGGAAGCGCGCCTGCGCGCCCTGATCCGCCGCGACCGCCGCCAGGTCTCCTCCGAGGTGCTCAACGTCGGCGACATGACGCTCGACACCGCCACGCTGCGCCTGACGCGCGGTGGGCAGGAACTCACCGTTTCGCCGATTGGCCTGAAGCTTCTGGCCATCCTCATGCGCGAATCCCCGCGCGTGGTCAGCCGCCGCGATATCGAGCGCGAGATCTGGGGCGATACGTTGCCCGATTCCGACACGCTGCGCTCGCACCTGTACAACCTGCGTCGCGTGATCGACAAGCCGTTCGAGCGTCCGCTGCTGCACACGATCCATTCGGCCGGCTACCGCCTGGCGGACCTGGATTCCGAAGTCGCCGCGTCGCAGACGGCATGAGGAACGTGCAGGACCGGGCATAGTCGATGGAAGGCAGCAAAACGCGGGGAACCATCCGGCGGGGCTCGTTCAAAGCCCGTATCGCGGTGGTTTTCGTCCTGCAGACCCTCGTCGTCGTCATCGCATCGCTGATGGCGGCGAACAACGTGGCGCCGATCAGCGCCGCGATCGCCATCATGCTTTCATCGGGCGGCCTGGCCTGGCTGGCCGTGTCCCGTGAGTGGATGCCCGTCCAGGCACTGGCACGCCTGCTGGAAGGCTGGGACCCCGATCGCCCGGACATGGCGGGCCTGCACGAGCAAAGCGGACGCAAGTCGGACGGCGATGTGTCGCGGCTGGTGCGTGGACTGCACGGCCTTGCGTCGCGCATCGAAGGTTACAGCGAGCGCGAGCGCAACTTCACGCGTGACGCCAGCCACGAACTGCGCAGCCCGCTCACGGTCATCAAGATGTCGTCTGACATGCTGGCCGACGAAGCAGACCTCTCCGAATTCGGGCATCGCTCACTGGAACGCATCCGGCGCTCCACACGCGAACTCGAGGCGCTGGTCGAGGCCTTCCTGATTCTTTCCCGCGAGTCCGACCAGGGGCTTGCCGAGGAAGACTTCGTGGTCAACAAGGTGTTGCGCCAGGAAGTGGATTACGCACGCGAGTTGATCGCGGGCCGCCCCGTCGAACTGGTGCTGGACGAGCCGGCCACGTTTGCCTTGCATGCGTCGCCGCGTGTGTTCGCGGTGCTATGCGGCCAGCTGATCCGGCATGCCTTGCAGCAGACCGATCAGGGCACGGTGGTGGTCACCGTCATGCCCGGCAGCGTCAGTGTCATCAATCCCGCGGTGGACGCGCCGGAACCGGGCACGCGTCGGCATGCGTCGGTCAATCCACATGGATTCGACCTGGCCATCGCGCGGCGACTGTCGGATCGCTTCCAGTGGCCGTTGGAGACCCGTTCGCTTCCGGGTGCCAACCGCGTGTCCAGCGTCCGCTTCCCGCATCCACAGCCCGTCGAGGCCTGATTCCCGACTGCAGCGTGCCGAGCGCTGTCACGCAAGGCGCCGTCAGGTCTCGTCCGGCCGCTCGCGCACGGGGTGCTTGCTGAGCTTGCGTTGCAACGTGCGCCGATGCATGCCGAGGCGACGCGCCGTTTCCGAGATATTGCCTTCGCATTCGGTCAGCACGCGCTGGATGTGTTCCCACTCAAGGCGCCGCAGCGGCAGCGGGGCATCCGGTGCGTCGGCGAAGTCGTCGGAATCCAGTGGGCCGGAATCGCCGTCGAGCAGGGCGCGGACCACGGCATCCGCATCCACGGGCTTGGCCAGGTAGTCGTGCGCACCGCGCTTGATCGCTTCGACGGCCGTGGCGATCGAGGCGTAACCCGTCAGCAGCAATACGCGCATGTCCGGCACCAGCGACTGCAGTTCCGGGATCAGGCGCAGGCCGTTCTCGTCGCCCAGTTTCAGGTCGAGCACGCAGTAACGCGGCTGGTGACGGCGGGTCAGGGCACGCGCGTCGTCGGCCGTATGCGTCGTGATCACCTCGAAGCCGCGGGAGGTGAGGGCGCGACCGAGCACGCGGGCAAACGTTGTGTCGTCATCGACGATCAGCAGCGGGCGTCCGCCCGGCGGAACCAGCTCGTTCATGTGTGATCTCCAATGACCGAAAGGGGGAGGCGCAGGCGCATTCTGGCGCCGTGCCCTGTATTGCTGGCGGCAAGCTCGCCGTCGAGTCGCTCGGCCGTGGCCTCGGCCAGCGCCAGGCCGATGCCCAGGCCGGTGTCCTTCTGCGACAGGCCAAGCGTGCCCAGTTCGTCGAACTCGTCGAACCCCGGGCCTTCGTCCGTCACGACCAGCTCGAGCCAGGCACCGACGATACCGATGGACAGCGACACGGCCGTGCTGTCGTTCATCGCGGACGCGTCGGCGGCGTTGTTGAGCAGGTTGATCAATGCGTGGCGTAGCCCGGGTGGTGAGCGCAGGGCGACGCGACCGGCGCCGGGTTCCACGGAAAGGGCTACCTCGGCCTCAGGCCGCAGCAACTGGAAGCGTTCCAGGCAGCCATGGATGAACTGGTCCAGGGTAACGCGCTCCGGCACCTGCGACAGCTGTGCCTGGCCGAAGGCCACCATCTCGCGCAGGATGGTGCGGCAGCGCTCCACCTGGCCGTCGAGCAGGTCGAGATCGTCGCCCAGCGCGTTATCGCCGGCGTGCTCGCGGCGGATCTCCGGGAGCAGGGTGCGCATGGTGGACAGCGGCGTGTTGAGCTCATGCGCCGCGCCCGCCGCCTGCGTGGCAATGGCCAGGATGCCCTCATCGCGCAGGGCGCGCTCGCGCACCCGCTGCACCTCGCCCTGTTGCAGGCGGATCGCCTTGGCCAGGTTGCTGATGAACACGCCCAGCAGCACGGCCATGATGACGAAGTTGACGCCCATGCCGGCCACGTACAGGTCGAAATCCTGGCTCTTGTCGCCCAGGGTGGGCAGCGGCAGGTGGTAGGGCACCAGCAGCACGTATGCCACGCCGGTGAGGATGGCGACCAGCGATACCCCGGCGATGGACAGCGCGGCGGCGGACAGCGCGATCGGTACCAGGAGCAGGGCGACGAAGGGATTGGCCGCGCCGCCGGTGAAATACAGCAGGTAGCCCAGCACCAGCGTGTCGGCGGCGATATGCACGATGGCCTCACCCTCGCTCACCTTCCACGGCATGCCCAGCCGGAACGCCGCGGCGGCTGCGAACACGGCCAGCACGCATACGCCGATCATCAGCGGCAGCAGCGGGATGTCGAGCCGGAGCAGGGCGACGCAGGAGAGGATGGCCACGCTCTGGCCGGCGATCGCGCAGAGGCGAAGCCAGGCGAGCGTGCGCGCGAGTGCGAAGGGACCGGAGCGTGACGATGGCGAGTGCAGGGTGTCGCTCACGGTGGCAGGATCTCGTTGAAGTCACGAGGGCCGCCCGCTAGGGCGGCCCTCGTCGCGTCACAGGTCTTCGTTGTGTACCGGGGGTACCGGCGGCACGTTGGCCAGGGCATGGTTGAGCGACAGCTTCTTCATCAGCGGCAGCATCGCCACGGCGATGAGGACGCAGCCCACGCCGACGAAGCCCAGCTTGTTGAACAGGCTGGTGTAGATCCGCAGGGATTCCAGCGGATCGGTGATGTTGTCCGGGATGGCCGCATAGTTGGCGACCACGCTGCCCATGTACTGGGCCACGCCGGAGGCGACGTAGTAGGCGCCCATCATGAAGCCGCCCATGCGCGCGGGCACGTAGCGGGCGATCATCGCCAGCCCCAGGCCGCTGACCAGCACCTCGCCCAGCGAGTAGAAGCCGTAGCCCCAGACCATGTACCAGGACGAGATCTTGCCGGCGACCGCGGTGGTCGCGCCCAGGCCATACATGAAGAAGCCCACGGCCACGGCGACGAAGCCGAGGGCGAACTTGGCCGCGACCGGGAAATCCTTGCCGCGACGGCCCAGCGCGTTGTAGATCCAGACCAGGATCGGCGAGAGGATCACGATCCAGATCGCGTTGAGCGACTGGAACTGCTCGGGAATCCACGTGAGGATGTGCCAGCCGAACAGGCTGAAGTCCAGGTCGACGTTGCGCTGCGCGAACAGGTTCAGCGAGGTCGACATCTGCTGGTAGAAGATGAAGAAGAAGATCGTCTGTACCGTGAGCACCAGCGCGGCGATCAGGCCGGCCCGCTCGCCCTGCTGGCTGGAGCGGATCAGGTGCGCGAAGATGCCCAGGATGACCACGCCGGCGATATACACGCAGGCTTGTGCCACGCCCTGGTTCTGGAGGATGTAGGCCGAGGCGGCGATGATCAGGATGCCGGCACCGATGATGCCCAGCACGTTCTTCATCACCGGCGGCACCTCGTCGGGCGTCGAGCCGACGTGGGCCAGTGTGCGACGCATGAAGAAGTAGTTGACCAGGCCAAGGATCAGGCCGATGGAGCAGACGCCGAAGGCCGTGTGCCAGCCCAGTGCGTCGCCGTAATGGGCGCCGACGTAGTCGCGGATCCAGGGCGTGAGCAGCATCGAGATGGTCGAGCCGACGTTCACTGCCATGTAGTAGATGGTGAACGCGCTGTCGATCTTGACCTCGTCGCCTTCGTAGATCTTGCGCACCAGGTTGCCGGCGTTGGGCTTGAACAGGCCATTGCCGAGGATGATCACGCCCAGCGCGATATACAGGAACGAGGTGTTCTCGGTCGGAATCCACAGCAGCGCGTAGCCGACCATGAGCACCACGGCACCGGTGAGCATGGTGCGGCGGGTACCCAGGAACCGGTCGCCGATCCAGCCGCCGATGGCCGGGGTGGCATAGATCAGGGCGGCGGCCGCGCCCCAGACGAGGTTGGCGTCGACATCGGGAAAGCCGAGCTTCTTCACCATATAGGTGACCATCAGCACCTGCATGCCGTAGAAGCCGAAGCGCTCCCACATCTCGATGAGGAAGACCGTGCTGAAGGACTTGGTCTGTGAAATGGGCGGGTTCTGGGTTGCCATGTATTTTCCGGACGCATTGGAAACAGCGAACGGGCCCGCAGGCCCGCTCCCATCGCGGCGACCCTGAACGGGGCCACAGCTTTTCAAGCGTAATACAAATGCTCCGCCGGGTTGTGCTGCAGCGCCAGAGGGGCGCGGCGATTCACCACGGCAGGCCGTGGGCGACCCGGCCAGACGCCGGGCAGGCGGCCTATGGCATGATGCGAGGCTGTTTCGTGACCTCCCAGGCCGGCGCCATGTTCCCGATCCCGTTTCCCCCGTCCGCTTCCGGCGCCTGATCCCTCATGGCCACCACCGTCCCCCGCGGCCCGCGGCAGATCTTCGCGGCCTTCCAGTGGTCCATGAAGGGCCTGAAAGCGGCGTATCTCCATGAGGCGTCCTTCCGGCTTGAGGTATTTCTCGCCGTGGTCGTCGTTCCGCTGGGGCTCTGGCTGGGGCACGGCGGCGTCGAGAAAATCGTCCTGATCACCTTCCCGATCCTGGTGCTGTCGGCCGAACTGCTCAACTCCGCCATCGAGGCCGTGGTCGACAAGGTCAGTCCGGAGTTCCACGAACTGGCCGGCCGGGCCAAGGACATGGGTTCCGCCGCGGTGTTCCTGCTGCTGGTGATGGTCATGATCAGCTGGGGCCTTATCCTGGTGCCGCGCTGGCTGGGTTGAGCCGCGTCGTCGACGTATCGTCCGCTTTCACCGCCTTTGGGTTAAGTTGTGCCCCGCACACCCAAAGGAATCCGCGCCATGAAAAACGTTCTTCGTGCTTTTGCCCTCGTCGCCCTGGCGGGTTTCCTGTCCGGGTGTGGCTATAACGCCATCCAGCGCGAGGACGAAGGGGTCAAGGCCGCCTGGTCCGAGGTGCTCAACCAGTACCAGCGCCGCGCCGACCTGGTTCCCAACCTCGTCAATACCGTGAAGGGCTACGCCCAGCACGAGGAGCGCGTGCTCACCGAGGTGACCAACGCCCGCGCCCGCGTCGGCTCCACGCAGATCACCCCCGAGCTGGCCAATGATCCGGCAGCCCTGGCCAAGTTCCAGGCGGCCCAGGGCCAGCTCACCGGCGCCTTGTCGCGGCTGATGGTGGTCAGCGAGAACTACCCGCAGCTGAAGGCCGACGGCTCGTTCCGCGACCTGCAGGCCCAGCTGGAAGGTACTGAGAACCGCATCACCGTGGCGCGCAACCGGTACGTGCAGGCCGTGCAGTCCTATAACGTGCTGATCCGCTCGTTCCCCAACAACCTGACGGCCAAGGTCATGGGCTACCAGGTGAAGCCGAACTTCAGCGTCGAGAACGAGAAGGCCATCTCCACCGCGCCCACCGTCGACTTCGGCTCGACCCCGGCGCCGGCACCCGGCCAGGCTCCGGCCCCGGCGGCGTCGGCCGCTCACTGATGCGGCGGCTGGCCGCACGGCTGTTGCTTGCCGTTGCCCTGCTGGCGCCGCCCCTGGCGGTGTCGGCGGACGATGCGGTCGTGCCGACGCTGTCGCGGCATGTCACCGACCTGACGGGCACGCTGTCCACCGACCAGGTAGCCCAGCTGGATGCCCGCCTGGTCGACCTGGAAAAGACCAAGGGAGCGCAAGTGGTCGTGCTGATGGTGCCGACCACCCAGCCGGACGACCTGGAGGACTACTCGCTGAAGGTGGCCGAGGCCAACAAGGTGGGCCGCAAGGGCTCGGACGACGGCGTGTTGCTTCTGCTGGCCAAGGACGACCGTCGCGTACGCATCGAGGTCGGCTACGGGCTCGAGGGTGCGCTTCCCGACGCCATCGCCTCGCGGATCATCCGCGAGTACATGGCGCCCAAACTACGCACCAACGATTACTACGGCGGCATCACCGAGGCGCTCAATGCGATCACCCAGATCGTGCAGGGCGAGGCGTTACCGGCGCCCGTCGCTCCGGACGAGAGCCATGAGCGACGTCGTGGCGGCGGCAGCCTGCTGCTTCCTCTGATCTTCGGCGTGCTGATGCTGCGCGGTGTGCTCGGTCGCGCCCCGCTGGGGGTTCGTGCACCGCTCGGCGGCCTGGTGACGGGCGGCCTGGGCTGGCTGTTCCTGCATTCGCTGCTTGGCGGGGTGGTGGGCCTGGTGGCGGGTGCGCTGTTCATGGCTATCCCGCTCGGCAGCGGTCGCGATATCGGCGGCGGTGGCTGGGGCGGCTTCGGCGGGTTTGGTGGCGGCGGGTTTGGTGGCGGTGGCTTCGGCGGTGGTGGTGGAGGTTTCGGCGGTGGTGGCGGTGGCGGCTTCAGCGGAGGCGGCGGCAGCTTTGGTGGTGGCGGTTCGTCGGGGAGCTGGTGATGGTGATGCAACGGATCGTCAGCAACCTGTTTGGCGCCTGGTTCCAAATGAACCGGCAATTCCCGGCCGCCACGCTGGATGCCATCGCGAAAACCGTCGCGGCGGGGGAGGTCACCCACCGAGGCGAGTTGCGTGTGGTGATCGAGTCGCGCTTGCCGCTGTCGTCGGTACTCGTCGGCGTTACTGCACGCGATCGCGCCGCCATGCTGTTCTCGCACCTGCGCGTGTGGGACACCGAGGACAACTCGGGTGTGCTGCTGTATGTCCTGCTCGCCGAGCACCGCATCGAGATCGTCGCCGATCGGGGCATCTCGCGCCTGGTCTCCTCACCGGAGTGGGATGCCATCACGGCCCACATGCGCGACGAGTTCGCCCGCGGCCGTTTCCGCGAAGCGGTGCAGACGGGCGTGGCCGAAGCGGGAGCCTTGCTGTCACGGCATTTTCCGGGCGACGGCCGGCCGCGTGAGAACCAGTTGCCCGATCGTCCGCTGGTGCTCTGATCCCCCGGGCACCTAGCCGATGAGAAAGTTCACCGGCATAGAATAAATCTGAAAAATAGGACTTTCTTGCCCGGGACGCTCTGATTCGGCGTGCCGCTGGCGCATCCTTGCGATCCGATTTTTCAGTGACGGATCACCGGACGATGAGTGGCACGACCAAGGCGACGACGCTCGCCATCCTCGCAGTGCTCGGCGCAGCGGGCGGGGAATACCTGGCGGGGTTTCTTACCTTGTGGGCCCTGCAGCTGGACCAGGTGCCGCTGGAGGCGGTTACCTACTGGCAGTATGTGCGTGCGCTGGAGCTACCGCAGGTCGCGCCGTATGCCATGAAGATCAAGCTGTGCGGTGCGGCGGGCTTCGGCGTGCCGCTGCTCGCGTGGCTGCTCGTCCTCGTTACGTTGCTGCGCGGGCGTGCCGAGTCCATGCACGGCGAGGCACGCTTCGCGAAGCTATCGGACCTGAAGAAGGCGGGCCTGCTCAAGCAGACACCGCAGAGCATCCTGCTCGGCAAGTTCAGGGGGCGCTACCTCTGGCTGGGCGGTGCGCAGCACGTCATCACGATCAGTCCGACCCGTTCGGGCAAGACCACGAGCATCGCCATTCCCGTGCTGCTTTCCTACCAGCAGTCGATGGTGGTGCTCGACCTCAAGGGTGAGCTGCACAAGGCCACCAGCGGCTGGCGCGAGCAACAGGGCCAGCTCATCCGCGTGTGGGCGCCCTACGACGAGAACGGCGACACGCATCGCTTCAATCCCATGACCACGCTCGAGGGCATGAGCCCGGACAAGCGCATCGGTGAAATCCAGACGATCGCCGCCATCCTGTATCCCGACCAGCCGGGCGGCGATCCCTTCTGGACGTCGCAGAGTCGTGCCGCCTTTACGGCGTTCACGTCGTACCTGTTCGAAGCGTGGGAGCGGAAAACGGCGGATCGCCTCGTGCCCGGCAGCGCGGCGGGCGACAAGGACGACGCGCCGGTATTCCCCAGCTTCGAACGGGTGCTGCGCTTCTCCAGCGGATCACGGCACGGTGGTACCAAGGAGACGCTGGAAAACCTGCTGAAAGATCCCTCCTACGATTACATCAGCCCGCAGACACGCACGGTGTTCGGCAACCTCGTGGGCCTCGCCGAGCAGACGTTCTCGTCGGTTATCGCGTCCATGCAGGCACCGCTGCAGCAGTTCCTGAGCCCCATCCTCGCGGCGGCCACCAATGCCAGCGACATTGACGTGACCAGCCTGCGCAAGAGGCTGACCACGCTCTACGTCATCATTCCGACCAACAAGCTGGACGAGAGCGCGAAGCTGCTGAACATCTTCTTCAGCACCGTGATCGGCAACAACCTCGGCAGGCAGCTTGGTGAAGACCCCGAACTTCGGTACCAGATGCTGATGCTCATGGACGAGTTCACCGCCATGGGCCGGGTCGATGTATGGGCCAAGCGCATTTCCATCTCCGCCAGCTATGGCGTACGTGACCTGTGCATCGTGCAGAGTCGGGCGCAGCTACGGGCGGCGTATGGCGATCACGACGCGGAGAACTTCATTACGAACCACGGTGCGCAGGTGGTGTTCGCACCGCGCGAGCAGGCCGACGCCAATCAATACAGCGAGATGCTCGGTTACAAGACCGTTCGCAAGGAGCACCGCAATACCAGTCGCGGCAGTGGGTCGCATCAGGTGTCGACCAGTCACAGCGAGGAACGCCGGGCGTTGTTGTTGCCGCAGGAGATCAAGGAGCTTCCGGGTGATGAGGAGCTGATCTTCTACGAAGGCTGCAAGCCGATTCGTGCGCGGAAGAACTGGTTCTTCAAGGACAAGATGTTCCGCGAGCGGGCGGGGGTGGCGCCTGTGCGCGTGCGTAGGGAGAAGAGCGCTCCGCTGCCTGAACCTGGTCGTCCGGCTGGTGAACGAGGAACTGGGCCGGTGTTGGATGCGTTGCGGCAGACGTCCAGCGGGGCGTAGTGGGACGGGATCGAGGTAGAAATGACAAATGATGAATCCTTGCCGGGGCAGACGCGATCATCGTCGCTTCGTGCGGTACACAAGTTGGGAACGCCCGATCCTCTGTACGACTTGCGTTTGCAGCGGGAATTGGAAATAGCCAATGCGCGTACGCGAATCGAGTTGGGTGCTGCGGGAGGTTGCGTGGCTGGAGATCCGAAGCGGAAGCCTTGCATAGCTGACTCGGTAACTCTGGAAAAACCGAAAGACAGGGAAAGGGAGGGTGGAGAAATGAGTAGTTATCAAAAACTCGCTACGGCAGTGGCGCTATGCGTTGCGACTGGCTGTGCTTCTGATGGTCATGAAAATCCAAGGAGAGGTCATGAGGCAGGTCGTCATGTTTTCGATGGTCCGCGAATCGATCGTAGATACATTCCGCCCACCATAAAAAATGGCAAATTGATCATGCCTTTCTTTGACCACAGCTTTTCTGCTAGTTGCTACGACACACTTGCCTGTCGTGTTCTGTATGAGAATTCTTATGTCGTTAATGAGGAAGAGCCGTCTGGCCCTCTCACGCCTGTGATTCGTAAGAACCTCAGAGGTGGTTGGGGTAGTCTCGACTTTCCTTCGAAAGCGCATGTCGCATGGACCTCGAAAGATGGTGAGGCGCACGAAGAAGATATTGACCTTGAAGAAATTTTTAAATCAAAGTTGGTTCTTTATTCGCCTGAACTGGATGTGCGTGATGTAAATCTTCATGCCTACTACAGGACGCCCGACATCATTCTAGTTATTGAGAACAGATCGATTTACGTATACCTCAAGACCCTGATTCCTCTAATTAAGCCAGTCGATCCAAGAAATATACATAGCAACGCTCGTATCGAAATGGTCATGGCGTACACGAAGACGCTTTAAGACGAGGACATGGAAGTGAGTGAGAAGCACAAGCGAAACACGCAGGGTCGTCTGGTAGATGATGTAAGAGTCGATTCGATGAATCGGTATGACTATTTGGCGTATGAACGAGCCTCAAGTGAAATGCGGGCAATGGAAGTGCCGCGGATGTTCGAGGCTTCCAACCCTCATGCCCGGTTATACGTAGCAAATTTTGACGGTACGGGGAACGACAAGGAAGAAGATCCAGAGCACACGACAAATGTCGCGGTGCTTCACGATAAGCTGGAAATGGCGCATCGTCGTGATCCTCGTATCGTTTCGGATTATATAAAAGGTGCTGGTACCCAAGATAATCTGGTTTCCAGAACGGTTGATGGACTCACAGGTCGGTCATACGACGAGCGGATCGAATGGATGTATCAGAAGTTCGCGATTCAGGCGAGCGAATGGCTTGTCGACGATCCCGACGCTGACATACGCGTGATGGCTACAGGTTTTAGTCGAGGTGCAGAGCAAGCCGCTGGCTTTGTCCGCATGGTTCACGAACGAGGCATTCAGGACTACAGCGATTATAAAGAAGTCAGCGACTCTCTCGGCTATGACAGCATCAAGTGGACCCGCCGGGCCGTTCGAGAGCCCGGCAAGACGCTGATGAGCGAAATCCTGTTCGATCCAGTGGGGACGGGAGCGCCAAACGACCACGATCGACAGCCTACCTCGTCGACAGTATCCGGCTTGCAGATCACGGCACGCGACGAGCGTCGTAACGCTTTCCCGTCTACGCAAATCCTGCCGCCTGGCCGTTCGGCGGATGGGCGATTCGTAGGTGTGACCGTCCCCGGCGCTCACTCCGACATTGGCGGAAGCTATCACCAGAACGGCCTGTCGACGCTCAACTTCAACATGGCTGCCGATTTCCTGAACGCGCACAGCGACGTACCACTGGTGAGCCGGCTACCGGAGCCGACCGACCCCAGCATGTACGTGATTCACCACTCCGAGGACCACATGTGGTTCTACGGCACGTCGGAGTTCAGGCAGCACGGTCACCGCGACATCATGGGCTCGCAGGCTTCGCCGCCGCATTGCGTGGATGTTCGCGAGGTCATTGCGTGCGCACCACCCGATCCTTTCGATCCAAGCCTCGCGTCGCAGGTCGGTCCGCGCTATCCCGTCGGCGTGCATGGTGATGGCGTCGGCGCTGCGGTTGTCGACCGACCTGCCAAGCTGAGCGAACCTTCTCATCCCGACCATGCCATGTATCAATCGGCCAGCGTGCAGATCCTGGAGTTGCATGTGCGCTCCGGCTTCGATCTCGATCCGGGTCAGGTGGAGCGTCTGGCGGCCGGGCTCGTCGACGAGGCGAAGCGTCAGGGCATGACCGAGATCACGGATGTGCGCTTCGGCGGGGAGATCGGTCCGGGTCGGCCGAGCTTGCAAGCCATACAGACGTCATCTGACACGCTGGGCGTCCCGGTTTCGCGGTCGGCCAGTATCGATGCCTTGCAGGCGCTGGATACGGCGCGAGATGCAGCGGTTCGGCAGCGGGATAGTGACGTTCCGTCGATGGCGCCGCTGCCGGAGGCGACACCGGAGCCAATGCGTTCCCGGTCGATGGACCATGAAGAGCCGCAACTCATGGCTCGTGCCGCCAACGCCGAGCGCGGGAACGCCGCCTTTGTCCTGCCCGATGTTGCACAGCCCCACGGCGCACAATCCCACGAGGTACAGCCTGAGCGCCAAGGCTCGGACGCCATCCGCAGCCTCCAGCAGAACCTCAACACCCTCGGCATCCGCGACATGGCAGGCAAGCCGCTGGCCACCCACGGTGAACTCGACATGGCGACACAGACGGCGGTCGCTCGCTTCCAGTCCGCTCATGCCTTGCCGGTCACCGGGAGGGCGGATGACGCGACGCAATCGATGGTGCAAGGGCAGGCCTTCATCGCAGAACTGAGATCGGCGGGGCACGTAGGCATCGGAACGGAGAACCGCGTCGTCGAGCCCATGCAGCACTCGCGAAGTAACGCGGAGCGTGACGGCCCTGCGGCGCATCCGATGGATCGAGCCGTGATCGCTTCACCGCAAGCATCACCTTCCCGCAACGACCCCCGTCATCCTGATAGTGCGCAGCACGCTCTTTATAACGAGTTGCAGCAGCGGCTGCCGGAAGCGTCGGAAGATCGCCTACTTCAGTTCACCGCCGCCTGCCACCAGAACCGCATTGCCGCCGGCGGCCTGGACTATGTCCACCTCGATGGTGAGCGCATGCGGCTGGTTGTGGATTCCAACGATCCGATGTCGACACCGGCAAAGATCGATCTGAGTCGGCCGCCGCCCGAGGCAGGTCAGTCGATACAGCAGATCGGTGATGTTGATCGGCAGAGGGAGCAGATGACGCAGCAGATGGCGCAGGCGCAGCAGCAAGGTGCGTCGATGGTTCAGTGAGGGGTGCGGCGGGGTGGATCGCCCACATCGTGGGCTCCTACACGGGGTATGCAGCATGAGGTACGCGTGTGCGGCGTACGTTGGGCGGTCAGAACTTTTGCTGGTAGCCGACGTAGAAGTAGCGGTCGATGTCGTAGGCGGGGTTGTAGGGCGGGCTGCCGCCGCCGGATGAGGACACGTTGTAGAACAGCGGGCCCTTGCGTGCGAACACGTTGTTGATGCCGATGCGGAAGCTGCCGTTCCAGGGCGCCTGCCAGCGGAGTTGGGCGTCGTGGAAGGCGACACCGCCCTTGCGGCTGATGCCGGTGACGCCAGTTAGCGCGTTGGTCTGCGTGGGTCGATTGCACTCGACGCCGGGCGACCAGCACGCATCGTTCAGGCCGGAGAAATAACGTACCGTCCATGTGGCGCCGAAGCGCTCGCGCGCCCAGTCCAGGGAAAGGTTGGAACGCACGCGATACAGTCCCTGCGCGCCGTTCATGTAGCCGGCCAGTTGGCGTGGCGTGGCGCCCGTGGCGCTGGTCTGCGCGTAGTCCTGCAGATAGGTGCTGTCCGAGAGCAGGGCGAACTCGCCCCATCGCGTCACCGGGAAGCGGTAATGCACGCCCAGGTCGTAACCTTCGGTGCGCAGCGAGCCAAGGTTGGCCAGGCTCTCGTCCAGCGAGGTGATGGCCCCGGCGGCATTGCGCGTGAAGCGTCCGCAGTAGGTCGGGTCGTTGGCGACGTAGCAGAAGTCGAGGATGTCGCCCGCGAGGATCGGGGTGATGACGTCCCGGATGGCCACCTTGTAGTAGTCGAGCGTGACGTCCAGGCCATCGAGCCGGCTGGGGCTGTAAACCAGGCCGGCGGTGCGCGTGATGGACGACTCCGGCTTGAGCGCCGGATTGGCGCCCGTGGTGAAGGCGACGGGGTTCTGCCCACCCGTCGCCGAGGCGATCTGCGCACCGGATTGCGCGACCTGGCGGTAACCTGGCGGCAGACCGGCGGCGGCACAGCGTGCGGCCACGTCGGCGTGGCCGGCTGCGGCACCGTAGGCGGTGTCGCAGGGGTCGAGGAAGCTCTCGAAGCTTTCGCTGGTGCCGGCATAGAGGTCGGCCACCGTCGGCGCCCGGAAGCCCTCCGCGTATGTGCCGCGCAGCAGCAGGTCGTCGAACGGCTTCCAGCGGAAGCTGTACTTGCGCGCGCTGCGGCCGCCGAAGGCGGAGTAGTGCGAATAGCGTGTCGATACGTTGACGGCCAGCTCGCGTGCCAGCGGCAGGTCGGCCAGCAGCGGTATGTCCAGCTCCACGTAGGCTTCGTTCGCCACGTAGCCGCCATCGGTGGGCGCGCTGGCCAGTTGCGTGGTCAGCCCGGCGGCATCCGCGGCGTACGGCGCATAGCGGCCGCGCTCGTCGCGGTGCTCGACGCCGCCCGCCACGCGCAGGACACCAGCGGGCAGGTCGACCACGCCGCCGGTCAGGTTGGCGATGATGTCGTTGCTGCGCGTGGTCTGTCGCGAGGTGCCGGTCGAGGAGACATAGCGCCACACCGAAGCGGGGGTAGCGCCCGGACCGGCGAGGATATTCCACGGCAGGCAGCCGGCCGCACGGTCGGCGGCATCGGCGCAGGTCGGTTGCCCGTCGATCGGAGTCGTGGGGCCGAGCGCCTTGCGCGCGTGGTCCAGGTCGATGTTGCCGCTAGTGGTGGTGCTGCCGCGCGCCTCGGAGTACGCGTAGGTGACGTCCCAGTTCCAGACGTGGTCGCCCCAGTTGAAGTTGCCTTCGGCACCACCGTCGATATGGAACGTCTTGCTCTTCGCCCACGTGACACGCGGAAACTCGGTGGTGCGCCGGAAGAATGCGGTGTCGTCACCGGGGAACGGGTTGTAGGCATTGTTGGCGTCGATCAGCAGCGGTGTGCCGCGACCCGCGCCGCTTTGCAGAGGGTAACCCGCGGCCTGCCACGAGGTGTCGCGCACGCCGTAGCTGGCCATGCCGCGCAGCGCGATGTCGTCGGTGAGGTTGTAGCGGCCCGTGGCGAACAGGTTGCGCAGCTTGCTGCCCGCGCGGAAGGTCATGTCGCGTGTGGTCGCGTACTTGTCCGCGGTGCTGTTGGGGTCGTAGGGATGGTAGTCGGCCAGGTCGGCGCTGTCCGCGGCGACGCCGGGGCCGTGGTTCAGCACGTAGGCTCGCCCCGACTGGCGTGGATCGTAGACGCCGCCGTAGGGTCCCATCCCGAAACCGCTGTCCGGATGGCGCGGGCCGCTGGGCAACCGCGTCAGTGCCCGCTTGGCATCGCTCAGGTCGTCGCCGTCTTCGTAGTTGGCGCCCAGGATGAGCGAGGCGTCCTGCGTGCTTTTGCCCCAGGTGAAGCTGCCGTTCTTCTGTGCGCCGTCGCCGCGGCCGTTGACGCCGTACAGCACGTCCGCCGAGGCACCCTCGAAGCGATCGGTAGTGATGATGTTGACCACGCCGCCGATGGCATCGGAACCATAGATCGACGAGGCACCGTCCTTGAGCACCTCGATGCGCTCCACGAGGGCGACGGGGAGGGTGGAGAGATCGGTGAGGCCACCGAGGCTGGTGGTCCAGCGCCGGCCGTTGACCAGTACCAGGGTGCGTACCGCGCCCAGGTTGCGCAGGTTGGCATAGCGTCCACCGGCATCGCGGCTGGAGGACAGGGTGTCCTGTGGCGTGACTTCGGGTGTGCCCGCGGAGGGCATCCTCGCGATGATGTCGTCCAGGCGGGTAAGGCCCGTGGCCTTGATGGCCTGGCGATCCATGACGACCACCGGCTGGGCGGTTTCCACATCGGTGCCGCGGATGCGCGAACCGGTGACGGTCACATTGACGGGCGAGAGTGTCTCCGCCGACGACGGCGCGGTCTGCTGGGCGCGTGCCACGGAGCCGAGCAGGCAGCCCCCGAGCGCGACGGCGAGCGCCGCACGTCGACCTGCAACGTGGCGCTTCTGCCCGGAACTGACGTGCATACCCTGAAACCTCCCAAACCCGCCGCGATCCACCCGGCCACGACGATCACGCGAAGATAACGCGTGCGACGTGACCGGGGCAACCGGCGAAGGTCATGGGTCGGTCAGGGCACGGACGCGGTCGTCGCCTGGCCGGAACCGATGTTCTTCTCGAGGAAGGCCTGCAAGCGGTTGTAGAACTCCTCGACGTTGGCCGGCTTGACGAAGCCGTGGCGCTCGTCCGGCTTGGTCAGCGTCTCGTAGGGCTTGTGGGCGGCGTCCAGCGCCGCGCGCATCGCCTTGAACTGCGCGAAGGGCGCGCGCTGGTCGTCTTCGCCGTGAACGAGGAACACCGGCACGTCGATCTTGTCGGCCAGGTGCGTCGGCGAGTTGGCGGCGAGGTCGGCCTCGTCGCGGCCGATCACCGTAGTGAGGTAGCTGCGACCGCTCTTGGACTGCTTGATGTCGCCCTTGGCGTACATCATGTTCAGGTCGTAGATGCCGTCGTAGGCCACCGCACACTTGAACACACCGGGCGCACGCACCGGCACCATCAGCGCCGAGTAACCGCCGAAGCTGGCGCCGAACACGCAGACCCGCTTGGGGTCGGCGAAGTTCTGGGCAATGGCCCACTTCACCCCGTCGATCAGGTCGTCCTGGATGCGCGTGCCCCACTTGAGGTAGCCCGCCTGCTCGAAGGCGCTGCCGCGACCGCCTGAGCCGCGGTAGTTGACCTGCAGCACGAGGTAGCCCCGGCTGGCCAGGAACTGCGCGTCCGTGTCGTAGTACCAGTCGTCGGCGATGCCGTGCGGTCCGCCGTGGGGCAGCAGCACCATCGGCAGGTTGGCTTGCGAGGCGCCCTTGGGAAAGGTGAGGATGGCTTCCAGTTCAAGACCGTCGCTGGCCTTGAAGCGCATCGGCCGACGCTCGGCCATTTTCGCCGGATCGATCCAGGGCTGTGCGTCGAACAGCTTGGACACCTTGTACGTCTTGGTGTCGATCAGCATGTAGCGGCCCGGCTCGCGGTCGCTGGCCACCTTGAACATCAGCTGCCCGCCGTCCTGGCTGAAGCCGATGAAGCTGACGAAGGCGCCCGGGAATTTCTGCGACAGCGCCAGGTGCAGCTTGGCGATCGGTGCCTGCGGGTCGATGTACTCGGCCTTCGGCACGCCCGTGTCGGCGATCGTGCCGAACGGACGCAGCGGTGCCGGCGTCCACAGGCCGGCGGAGCTCACCATGCTGAAGTCGTCCTTGCGGATCACCTTCGTGTTACCGCCGTCCTCGTCCTGCTCGACGTACTCGCCGCCGCGGCCGTTGGGGCTGTATCGCGCGTAGATGCGCTCGCTGCCGGCCACCTTGGCGATCGGCGTGAAGTTCTGGTGGTCCGCGTTGCCCGGCAGCTTGGTCCAGCCGCTGCCGTCGTGGCGCAGCACCACCCACTTGAAATTGTCGTCCGTGCCGAAGGCGAAGCGGGGCGTGCCATCGGGGGCGATCATGAAACTGAGACCGCCCTGCGCGATGTCGGCCATCTGCCGCCGGGCACTGGACTGGGCGTCCACGTCGTAAAGCGTGCTCTGGTCCTGGTTGTCCCACGGCGTGGCGCGCATGTAGAAGTGGCCGTTGGCGGTCACCGGCGCACCCTCGATCGTGCCCCATCCGCGGTCGAGGGCGCGCGTGGACGCACGCTTGCCGACGCTCTCGAAACCGTAGAGGTAGTCGGCGTTCTTGCCGTCGACGTCGATGGCCATCAGTTCGCCGGTATAGGAGGCGGCGCCAATGGAACCGTCCACCTTGCCGCGCGCCACCACCAGTCGCGTATTGCTGGCCCAGACCATGTCCGCCGGCATCTCGTAGGTGGGCATGCGGATCAGCGTCACCGGCTTGTTCAGGTCGCTCACGCGGTAGATCGACAACCCGTGCGTCTTGCCGTCAGGGTCGTGGAACGCCATGGAGACGTATTGCCCGTCCGGGGAAAGCTTGGGGTCGGTCAGCGGCATGCGGCGGGCGAAATCGGCGACCGGAATCAGGTCCGCGGCAGCGGCGGCGGTCGTGGCAAGGCACAGCGCGGCCAGTAACGGCCGGACAAGACGATGGTTCATCCTCAACTCCCCTGGTGGTTCGGCATCCATGACGGCACCGTCCCCCGGACGGCACCCAGCGCCGGGATATAGCCGATTCGTGCGGATACGGCAAGGCGTGACGGCAAGACCTTGGCAAGGCGAGGCATCGAATCGGGCCCGGCGCCGGTGGCCTCGCCGCCGGCAGTCCCCGACACCGGGGGTGGGGCGTTACACTGGGCGCCTGCGTTCGCCCCAGGTCTTCCATGAGCACTCCGTTCGTCGTCCATTTCGATCCCGTCGCCCTGTCGCTCGGGCCCCTCCAGGTCCACTGGTATGGCTTGATGTACCTGGGCGGTTTCCTCGGTGGTTGGGCCCTCGGCGAATACCGCCGCCGGCAGGGCCGCCTGCCGGTCAGCTCGGAGCGCCTGGGCGACCTCATGTTCTACCTGATGATGGGCGTGGTGCTGGGCGGTCGCGTCGGCTACATGCTGTTCTACACGCCGATCAACTGGATCTGGACCGACCCGCTGGCGCTGTTCCGCGTCTGGGACGGCGGCATGTCGTTCCATGGTGGCCTGATGGGCGTGGTGCTGGCTGGCCTGTTCTGGTCGCGGCGCAACGGTATCAAGCTGTTCGACACGATCGACTTCGTCGCACCGCTGGTGCCCCTGGGCCTCGGCCTGGGTCGACTGGGCAATTTCATCAACGGCGAGCTGTGGGGCAAGCCCACCGACCTGCCCATCGGCATGATCTTCCCGCACGCGCCGGATGCGCTGCCGCGCCATCCCAATCCGCTGTACGAGTTCGCGCTCGAGGGCGTGGTGATGTTCATCGTGCTGTGGATCTTCTCGATGAAGCCGCGCCGCCGTTACGCGGTGTCCGGCCTGTTCGGGCTGCTCTACGGGTGCTTCCGGTTCCTGATCGAATTCGTGCGGGTGCCCGATGCCCAGTTGGGTTACCTCGCCTTCGGCTGGGTCACCATGGGCCAGGTGCTGTCGCTGCCGCTCATTGCGCTGGGCATCCTGCTGCTGGCCCTGTCCCGGCGCGCACCCTATGCGCCGCTGGCGGCTCCCGCGACGTCGGCGGCTACCGCCCCGGCGCCCTGACGACGACAGCCATCATGCAACCCTATCTCGAACTCCTGCGCCACGTGCTCGACCATGGCGCGACCAAGGCCGACCGTACCGGCACCGGTACACGCAGCGTATTCGGCTGGCAGATGCGTTACGACCTGTCCAAAGGTTTCCCGCTGGTCACGACGAAAAAACTTCACCTGAAGTCGATCGTCCATGAGTTGATCTGGTTCCTCCAGGGCGACACCAACATCGCATATCTGAAGGAACACGGCGTCCGCATCTGGGACGAGTGGGCCGACGCCAACGGTGATCTCGGTCCGGTCTATGGCCGCCAATGGCGGGCCTGGCCCACCGCGGACGGCAAGACCGTCGACCAGATCGCCTGGGTGGTGGACGAGATCAAGCGCAACCCGGATTCGCGACGGCTCATCGTTTCCGCCTGGAACGTGGGCGAACTGCCGCGGATGGCGCTGATGCCGTGCCACACCCTGTTCCAGTTCTACGTGGCGGACGGGAAACTGTCGTGCCAGTTGTACCAGCGTTCCGGTGACATCTTCCTCGGTGTGCCGTTCAACATCGCCAGCTACGCCTTGCTGACCCACATGATCGCGCAGGCGACCGGGCTGGGCGTCGGTGACTTCGTACACACCCTGGGCGATGCGCATTTGTACGCGAACCATGTCGAACAGGCGACGACACAGCTGGCGCGGACGCCCCGTGCGTTGCCGCGCCTGGTATTGAATCCGGCGGTGACCTCGGTGTTCGATTTCCGCTTCGAGGATGTCGCCATCGAAGGTTATGAGCCGCATGCGGCCATTCGGGCGCCGGTTGCCGTGTAGGAGCGCACGCGCGTGCGCGAACCCTCAATGTAGGAGCGCACGTACGTGCGCGAACCCTCAATGTAGGAGCGCACGTACGTGCGCGAACCCTCAACGTAGCTAGCGCGACCGATGCCGCGCCCCTCATGCCTGTAGGCGTTTCCGACCGCCAAACGAAGCCGTCGCTTTTCCTAACCTTCTGCCTCATTCGCCTCAGAAAACGATGAGGTTTCGCCCACATCGTGGGCTCCTACGAGGGGCGGGTCGCGGCGAGGGCACGGGCGAGTGGTAATGACGTTCCGCGCGTTTACGTCGACGTGGGCTTGACGAGACGTCGTGTCGACATGGAGCGGTCTACGGTCGCGTTTTGACGCGGAGGTGACCGATGGATAACCCCAAGCGTGGCGAAAAGGTGACGTGGAAGACGTCGCAAGGCACGACGAAGGGCACGGTAGAGCGCAAGCTCACCGCACCCACGAAGATCAAGGGCCACGAGGTGGCCGCGTCGCCTGACAACCCTGAATACCTGGTCGTCAGCGAGAAGACGGGCGCGAAGGCCGCGCACAAGGCAGGCGCCCTGAAGAAGGACCGGGGCGCCTGACCCGATGGCATCATCCCGATTACGGGATGATGCGTTCCGCGCGAAGGCGGGCGAAGGCGTCGAAGAACGCGTCGTCCGTGGGCTGGTAATCGAGGAAGCCCATGCGGCGGCTCTTCGACATGTCGGTGACGACCTCGATGGGGCGGCCGAGGTCGGCGTCGCTGTGCCATGCGGAGACCAGGCGGTGCATGTCGGGTTCGGCCAGGCCATGCTCGGCGACGATACGTTCCCATACCGGCGCGTCCGCTTCCATCTGTCGTTCGAGTGGCAGCACGTTGCCGTCGAACGGCGCGGCCTCCAGGCCGAACCACTGCGCGATGCGCGACCACATCCAGCTCCAGCGGAACACGTCGCCATTGACGACGTTGAACGCCTCGTCCGCCGCGACAGGCGTGGTCGATGCCCAGGCCAGGTGCCGCGCCATCTGGCGTGCATCGGTCATGTCGGTAAGGCTGCGCCATTGTGCGTCGGACCCCGGAAAGCGGAACGGCCGGCCGGTGGCCTTGCAGATCGAGGCGTATACCGCGAGCGTGGTCGCCATGTTCATGGCGTTGCCCACCGCCACGCCGATCACCGTATGCGGGCGGTGCACGCTCCAGTGGAAGCCGTCGCGTTTTGCCGCCGCGAACACCTCGTCTTCCTGGGCGTAATAGAAGTTGTCAACGTCCAGTCGCCCCTGCTCCTCGCGGAACGGGGTTTCGGGCAACGCGCCCTGTCCATAGGCCTCGAAGGGGCCGAGGTAATGCTTCAGGCCGGTCACGAGTGCCACGTGCCGCACGCTGCCGGCCTCGCGCAGGCCGTCCAGCAGGTGGCGAACCATCGCGCTGTTGACCCGGATGTTTTCCTTCTCGTTCGCCTGGCGCGACCATGTAGCGATGTAGACGTGGGTGGGCGCGATGCCGGCCAGCGCATCGCGGGTGGCCTGGGCGTCGGTGAGGTCCGCGGCGATGCCAGTCACGCCGGCGCGTTCGCCGGGTCGGCGGGCCAGCGCGGAGACCTGCCAGTCGCTCGCCACGAGGCGTTCGGTGAGGGCGCTGCCGATAATGCCGCTGGCGCCGACGACGAGTGCATGGTTCATGGGGTTACTCTTATGGGGACATCCCCTCACCATAAAGACGCTGGCAGCCCGTTCCAAGAAGGCACCAAAAGGTACCCACGCATGAAACCCGGTTCCCCCGACGACGACTGGCTGGAAGACTGCGCGCCGCGCCGCGTGCTGGAACTGTTCGCCACGAAGTGGACCAGCATGATCCTGCATACCCTGCACGCGCGCCACGGGGGCGAGGCCCGCTCCGGCGTGCTGTTGCGCAGTCTGCCCGGTATCTCGAAGAAGATGCTTACCCAGACCCTGCGCGAGCTGGCGGACAGCGGGCTGGTCCAGCGCCGTGTCGAGGACGGCGCGGTGCCACCGAGTGTCCTGTATGCCCTGACCCCGCTCGGGCAACGGCTGGTCGAGCCGATCGAGATGATCTATGGGTGGGCCCGCGACAATGCCCGCGCACTCGACGATTTACGGCCCCGTGCCACCTCGCGGCGCCGCTAGCACGGCAAAATCAAACGGTCGTTAGTTTCCCCGCCGGCCGGGGAGGACTACCATTCGCACCGCACGGGCGCACGCCGCCCGATCTCTTTTCCCTTGTTGAAGGATGTTCCATGGCCGTACACCTGGTTGCCGCGCTCGACGAAAACTTTGCCATCGGCAAGCAGGGAGGCCTTCCCTGGAACCTCCCCGACGACCTGCGTTACTTCAAGAAACTGACCACCGGCAAGTCGGTGCTGATGGGCCGCAAGACCGCCGAATCGATCGGCAGGGCGCTGCCGGACCGCACCAACTACGTGCTGTCGCGCAAGGGCGAGGCCCCTTTCCCGGGGCAGGTCACGGTGCGTTCGGTGCAGGAGGCCCAGGCCAGCTGCAGCTACTCGGGGCTGATGGTGATCGGCGGCGGTGAAGTCTTCCGCGAGGCGCTGCCCTATGCGCGCACCCTCTACCTGACCTGGGTGTATGCCGCGGTCGATGGGGCCGACGTGTTCTTCCCGGGCATCGATTTCAAGGAGTGGTCCGAGGTGTCGCGCGTGCACCACGCGGCGGACAAGGAGCACGCCTTCTCGTTCGACATGGTCGAATATGTCCGGAACGTCTGATGCACGTGCTGGCCGGCGTCCTTGTCGACGGCGCCGGCAGGCTGCTCATCGCCCAGCGGCCGCCCGGCAAGCACCTGGCCGGGCTGTGGGAGTTCCCGGGCGGCAAGCGGGAAGCCGGAGAAACCCCGGTGGAGGCGCTGCTGCGCGAGCTGGACGAGGAACTGGGCATCGCTGCCGATCCACTCTCGTTCGAGGCGCTGATCCGCATTCCGTGGACCTACGGCGAGCGCACGATGCTGCTCGAGGCGATCTGCATCCGCGCCTGGAGCGGCGAACCCCGGGCGCTCGAAGCCACGGCGCTGGCATGGAAGGACCCGCGGCACATCGATGCGGCGCAGCTGGCGCCGGCCGATCGCCCCATCCTCGCCGCGATGCGCCTGCCGGCCCATTACCCGATCACGCCCGCCGACGAAGCACCGGATCGCGTGGCCAGCGTCTTGCGCGTGGCGCTGGCGCGGGGAGAGCGGCTCCTGCAGCTGCGTCTTCCGGGGCAGCCCTGCGCGGTGACGCGCCAGATCGCGGCATCGATGAAGGACGAGCTGCATCGCTTCGGAGCGACGTTGCTGCTCAACCGGGATATCGAAGGTGCGCTGGCGCTGGGCGAGGGCTTCGGCGTGCACCTGGGTGCCGCGCAGTTGCATGCGTTGAGCGCGCGCCCGCTACCGTTCGCGCAAAGGGTCGGCGCCTCGTGTCACGACACCGACGAGCTAGCGCTGGCATCCCGGCTGGGCTGCGATTTCGCCACGCTCTCGCCGGTGCAGCCGACGCGCAGCCATCCGGACGCCGAGCCGATGGGCTGGCCGCGCTTTGCCCGGCTTGCGGAAGCGGCATCCCTACCGGTCTACGCGCTGGGTGGACTCGGCCCTGACGATGTGGCGGAAGCGCGGTTGCACGCCGCACAGGGCGTGGCGGGTATCACTGGGTTTTTCTGAAACGTTTTGGCTTATTTGCTTTTCAGCCGGGCGACCAGCGCGCGCAGGGTGGCCTGGGTCTCGTCGCTGAAAAAGCCGTCGATGAAGTCCGCACCCAGCAGCCCGTCGGTGTTTCCCCAGACGGCGAGCAGGTCGGCCCGGGCGATGGCGCGCGTACGGAGCATGGCGCCCGGCGGTGCCTTGAGCAGTTCGCCGGCCCACAGCACAGCGCGCGTGACCACCTGTTCCACCGTATCCAACTCGTCGACCAGACCGATGGCGTGGGCCTGTTCGGCATCGATCAGCGCCCCGGCCACCAGCAGCCGCTCGGCGCGCCAGGCGCCGACGATGCGGCGCAGGGCGAACTGGATCGGCTCGGGCACCGACAGACCTACCTGGACCTCGTTCAGGCCGATCTTGTAGACGCCATGGGCCATGACCCGGTAATCGCAGAACAAAGTGAGCACCGCGCCACCGGCCGGGCTGTGCCCGGTGATGGCGGCGACGGTGGGCACCGGCGACGCGGCGATGGCGCCGCACAGGGCGAAGAACCCTGTCCAGAACTCGCCCACGCCGTCGCGATCGCGCTGCATCAGGGAGGGAACGTCGACGCCCGCCGAGAACATGCCCTGCGCACCCGACAGCACGATGGCCCGGGCGCCGTTGCGGGGTGCATCGACGATGGCCTCACGCAATGCCGTGACCAGGTCCATGTCGAGCGCGTTGACCGGCGCGCGGGCCAGACGGATTTCGTGGATGCCGCCCTCGTGCGGAAGGATGTCGAGCATGGCGCGGTTCCTTATTTGATGTCGCCGGGCGACCACGTGTAGCGCAGCGCGTAATCCAGCGTGGCGGAGCCGTTGGCCGGCACCTCGACGTTGAATTCCAGGACGTCGGGCGTGCTCTTCGTCGGTTTCACCGACGACGACACCACCGTCCAGGCACGCCAGCGCGCCGGATGCTCGCGCAGGGTGACCGTGCGCTTCACGTCGCTGGCGTTGCTCAGCACGATGCGCGTGCCTTCGTCGATGCGATGCTGGGCTTCGTTGGCGGTGAACGAGGTCTGCTCGCGCTTGGCGGTGAGGTCGAAGGCGTTGCCGAGGGTGATCGTCGCGTCCTTGTTCTTCGGCGTGTCGTCCAGGCGGCCTTCGCCCAGCAGTTCGGCATTGCCGTCGCGATCCACCGTCAGCACACGTACGTAGCCGGCGGGCAGGGCATCGAACGCCTTGAAGCCGACCGTGGAGACGATGGGTGTGCCTTCCGCCGGCTGGCCGATGTCGGGTTCCGTCCGCGGCCGCGAGTTGTAGTAACGCATGCCGGTGTCGTAGACCGCCTGGCGCTCGCACGACAGGGTGCGGCTTTCGTACAGCGGCGTCTGCGTCACGCTGCCGTCGGGAAGGTCCACGGCGGCTGGCAGGGTGTAGGTGCGCAGGTCGCCCAGCGTGGCCTGCTCGGGTGCGGCATCTTCCATCGCCATGGGGGCGGGCGCGGCGACGGCGCGTGCCATGAACATCTTGGGCTGCGGTGCGGCCTTCGCCCGGTTGGCATCGCCGGCGACCAGCTTGAGCGAAACATCCTTCCAGTCGCGTCCGCTGCGGTTGGCGATGCTTGCCGCGGCGGTGAAATTCATCGAGCACGTGTCGCCGGGTGCCAGCGTGGCGACGTAGGCGCCGCGCCAGCCGATGCCCGAGGTGGGGTAGTCGAGCTGGGCGGACGTGCTGCCCGCTCCCGAGCCGGCTACGCGTACCTGCAGCGTCGATCCGCGGGCGAAGTCCGCCGCGTCCGTGGCGCGCAGGGCCGAGTAGTTGCGGATCAGCGTGGCCTGGCCGCCGGTGTCGCGGACCACCAGCGCATCGCCACCGCGCACCAGCGTGCCGCTGGCGATCGGCTGGCCGCCGTCGCCGATCACGGTGACGTTGCGGCCCACCAGGCCGGCCACCGCACCGTCGAAACCCTGGCCGAGCAGCAGGCGCTGCGACAGCACGCGGGTGTCCTTGCCGGGGAAGCGCAGCGATAGTGCCTCGCTGTCCAGGGCGGACGGCAGGCCGTCGATCGACAGGTCCTGGGTGCCACCCTTGAGGTCGAAGGATCGGCGCTCGTGGACGACGGCGTAGCCCTCGGCGGAGACGGCATCGCCGTTGGTGGCGAACAGCTGGTCGCCGTCGGCGCGGTACAGGGTGAGCGATGTGCGCTCACCGGCCGCGAGGGCGGGCAGGGCGACGGCGCTGGCTATCGCAAGGGCAAGGATACGACGCGACATGATTCACTCTCTCCATGATGACCCTGCCGAATCATACATAGCCTTTGTGAATGCGCGTGATCTTGCGAATCGCCGCGCCCCGAGCTCAGGCGGGCATGGTGCCCGCCGCATCGCGGATCGCCTGCGGGATCGGTACCGGGCGGCCGGTCTTCGGGCTGATCCAGACCATCGTGACGCTGCCGTCGCAGTGGATCTTCGTCGCGTCGTCGCTGGTCACGATGCGGTGGCCGATCGTCATGGAGCTGTTGCCGATGCGGTTGATGTAGAGCTCGATCTGGATGTCCGCCGGCCACTCGATGGGCAGCCGGTAGTTGAGTTCGCTGTGCGCCATGACCGGTGCACCGTCCTCGCCGTACCACTTGTCCGGCAACTGCTGCAGCCACTTGATCCGGGCTTCCTGCAGGTACACGAGGTAGTTGGCGTTATTGACGTGGTTGTAGGCGTCCAGGTCCTGCCAGCGAACCTCCATCGGGGTGATGAAGACGGGGGTGGCGGTGTTCGGAGTCTCGGTCGTCATGCCTTGGCTTTCTTCTTCGTGGCGGTCTTCTTCGTCGCAGCGCTCGTTTTCGTCGCGGCGGCCGTTTTCTTCACCGCGGGCGTCTTCACCGGCGCGGCCGGTTTGGCGGGAGCGGCGGATTTCGCGGGCGTCTTGCCGGTCGCCTTGAGAGCGGTCTTCGGCACCGGCGCACGCACCGGTTTCAGGTGGGTCTTCAGGAACCTGCCTGTATGCGACTCCGCCGTGGCGGCCACCGTCTCGGGCGTGCCGCTGACGAGGATGCGTCCGCCACCGGCGCCGCCTTCGGGACCCAGGTCCACCAGCCAGTCGGCTGTCTTGATCACGTCGAGGTTGTGCTCGATCACCACCACGGTGTTGCCGTGCTCGACGAGTTTATGAAGCACCTCGAGCAGCTGTTCGATGTCGTGGAAGTGCAGGCCGGTCGTCGGCTCGTCGAGGATATAGAGCGTGCTGCCCGTGTCACGCTTGGACAGCTCCTTCGACAGTTTCACGCGTTGGGCTTCACCACCGGACAGCGTGGTGGCGCTCTGGCCGAGCTTGATGTAATCCAGGCCGACCGCGCGCAGCGTTTCCAGCTTGCGGGCGATCACCGGCACGTTCTCGAACAGCTTGAACGCATCTTCCACCGTCATGTTCAGCACGTCGGCGATGGTGTGGCCCTTGTAGAGCACTTCCAGCGTTTCGCGGTTGTAGCGCTTGCCGTGGCAGACATCGCAAGGCACATACACGTCCGGGAGGAAGTGCATCTCCACCTTGATCATGCCGTCGCCTTCGCAGGCTTCGCAGCGACCGCCGCGCACGTTGAAGCTGAAGCGTCCCGCCAGGTAGCCGCGCTGGCGCGACTCGGGCACCTGCGCGTAGAGCTCGCGGAGCGGGGTGAACAGCCCCGTGTAGGTCGCGGGGTTGGAGCGTGGGGTACGTCCGATCGGCGACTGGTCGATGTCCACCACCTTGTCGAACAGCGACAGGCCTTCGATCGACTCGTAAGCGGCCGGCTGTTCGCCGGCACCGTTGAGTTCCATCGCGGCAAGGCGGTAGAGCGTGTCGTTGATCAGGGTGGACTTGCCCGAACCCGAGACGCCAGTCACGCAGGTGAACGTACCGACGGGGATGCGCACATCCACGTCCTTCAGGTTGTTGCCGGTGGCACCCTTCAACTCCAGCCACTGGTCATTGCGGGCCGGACGCCGCACCTTGGGCACGACGATGCCGCGCTCACCGGTGAGGTACTTGGCGGTGACCGAAGCCGGCGTGGCCAGCACCTGCGCCAGCGTGCCCTCGGCCACGATATGGCCGCCATGCACGCCGGCGCCGGGGCCGATGTCCAGGATGTGGTCAGCGGCACGGATCGCGTCCTCGTCGTGCTCGACCACGATCACCGTGTTGCCCAGGTCGCGCAGTCGGGTAAGCGTGCCCAGCAGGCGTTCGTTGTCGCGCTGGTGCAGGCCGATGGACGGCTCGTCCAGCACGTACATCACGCCGACCAGGCCGGCGCCGATCTGGCTGGCCAGGCGGATACGCTGGGCCTCGCCGCCCGAGAGCGAGTCGGCCTGGCGATCCAGCGTGAGGTAGTTGAGCCCCACGTCGTTGAGGAAGGTCAGCCGCTCGCGGATTTCCTTGACGATCTTGACCGCGATCTCGCCGCGCCAGCCGGGCAGCTTCAGCCCGTCGAAGAAGGCCAGGGCGCGGTCGATGGCCAGCGAGGTCAGCGAGGGGATGGCCTGGTCGGCGACGAAGACGTTGCGCGCTGACGGGTTCAGCCGCTGGCCGCCGCAGTCGGGGCAGGGATGATCGGCAATGTAGCGGGCCAGCTCCTCGCGGACGGCGTTGGATTCGGTTTCACGGTAGCGGCGCTCGAGATTGGGCAGGATGCCTTCGAACTTGTGCTCGCGGGTGACCTTGCCACCACGCTCGGTGATATAGCGGAACGGGATGACGTCCTTGCCCGAGCCGTTGAGCACGGCGTTCTGCACCGACTTGGGCAGCTCGCGCCAGGGCGTTTCCGGGTCGAAGCCGTAGTACTTGGCCAGCGATACGATCAGCTGGAAATAGTGCGCATTACGGCGATCCCAGCCGCGCACGGCACCGCCGGCCAGGCTGAGCTCGGGGTGGCCGACCACGCGCGCGCCATCGAACACCTGGGTCACGCCCAGGCCGTCGCAGGTCGGGCAGGCACCCACCGGGGAGTTGAACGAGAACAGGCGCGGCTCGAGCTCCGGCAGCGAGTAGTCGCACAGGGGGCACGAGTAGCGTGACGAGAACAGCTGCTCGTCGGCCTTGCGGTCGTCCATGTCCACCAGCACCACGATGCCGTCGCCCAGGCGCAAGGCGGTCTCGAACGACTCAGCCAGGCGCTGCTTGATGTCGTCGCGCGGGCGGAAGCGGTCGATCACCGCCTCGATGGTGTGCTTCTGGCGCAGCGTCAGGGGCGGCACGGCATCCAGGTCGTAGACCTCGCCGTCCACGCGCGCGCGGACGAAGCCCTGGGCCCGCAGCTGGTCGAACACCTGGACATGCTCGCCCTTGCGCTCGCGGATGACCGGCGCCAGCAGCATCCAGCGCTTCTCCGGGTCCAGCGCCATCGCCGTGTCCACCATCTGGCTGACCGTCTGGGCCTCCAGTGGAATCGCGTGGGTCGGGCAACGCGGGGTGCCGACACGCGCGTAGAGCAGGCGCAGGTAGTCGTACACCTCGGTGATCGTGCCGACGGTGGAGCGGGGGTTGTGGGAGGTCGACTTCTGCTCGATCGAGATGGCCGGCGAGAGGCCTTCGATCGTGTCCACGTCGGGCTTTTCCATCATCGAGAGGAACTGCCGCGCATAGGCGGACAGCGACTCGACGTAGCGACGCTGGCCTTCGGCATAGATCGTGTCAAAAGCCAGCGAGGATTTGCCCGAACCAGACAGCCCCGTGATGACAATGAGCTTGTCCCGGGGCAGGTCGAGGTCGATATTCTTGAGATTGTGCGTGCGGGCGCCGCGGATGCGAATGCTGTCCATGTGCCTACATAAATGGGGGAAGCCCCGGACTATACCAAGGGTTTTCCGCCTTCATTCAGCGTCGACTTTTGACGGTTCATCACAGCAGTTGTGCGGGGATGGTCGGGGCCGCTGCGGTGGGTTTCGTGAGCCCTGCCGAAGGCGGGCGCAGGCGGGCGGCCCGACTCGGCTACCATGGCCGCTACCCCGGGGAGGGGTGACCATCCATCCGAAGAGGAACATACCCATGCGTAAGTGGACAGGGATCGCGGCCGGCCTGGTGCTGGCGGTTTGTACGGGCCAGGCGATGGCCGCCGCGCCGAGCGAGCAGCAGGTGCGCCAGCTGATGGACGCCGTGGGCATGGGGCGGATGCTCAGCCAGATGAACAGCCAGATGGCAGGCGTGATGCAGAACGCGCTGCCCTGCGTGCCGGCCAGCTACTGGCAGGGCTTCGTGGACGCCAACGCCACCAACCAGCTGATCGGCCGGATGGTCCCCGTCTACCAGAAGCATTTCACCGCCGAGGATATCGACGGCCTGCTGAAGTTCTATCGCTCGCCCCTGGGCCAGAAGGTCATCACCCAGATGCCCGCGACCATGGCCGAGGGCATGCAGATCGGCAAGCAGTGGGGCCAGGAACGCGGCCAGCAGATGATCGCCCAGCTGCAGACCCAGGGTACCCTCAACGCCCAGGGCCAGTGCCCGGCGGCTGGAGCGGCCGCCAAGCCGGTGCCCGCGCCGGCACCGACCCCCACCAAGAAGAAGTAACGGCCCGACGGGAGGGGTAGGAGCGCACGATGTGCGCGATGGGGCCGCGTGGGGCCTGGGATTGCCCCATGGTTCGGTGCTGATGCCTGGGGCCCAGGGCGTGGGCGCTGGAGGGTGCCTCGTCGCCGCTTTGTTGGCTTTTCGCGCACATCGTGCGCTCCTACGCCTCTGATTGACCTGCCCTTTTCCCACTGGCTATAATTGGCAGTTCGCACGACCCGTAACACCTAAAAAGAACTACATAATCAGCAACAGGAAATAACCATGAGCTACGCAGTCATCAAGACCGGTGGCAAGCAGTATCGTGTGATGGCAGGCGAAGTCCTGCGCGTCGAGCTGCTCACCGCTGAAGTCGATTCCACCGTCCAGTTCGACCAGGTCCTCCTGGTGGGCGAAGGCGAGTCGATCACCGTCGGCGCCCCGCTGGTCGCCGGTGCCACCGTCAGCGCGAAGATTCGCGCCCACGGCCGCGCGGATAAGATCCGCATCGTCAAGTTCCGTCGTCGCAAGCACTACAAGCGCACGCAGGGACATCGTCAGCATTACACCGAAATCGAGATCACGGGCATCAACGCCTGATCTGCCGGAGGATATGAGTCATGGCACATAAGAAAGGCGTAGGTTCCAGCCGTAACGGTCGCGATTCGAACCCGAAGTATCTCGGTGTGAAGATCTATGGCGGCCAGGCTGTCGAAGCCGGCAACATCATCGTTCGTCAGCGTGGCACCAAGTTCCACGCTGGCGTGGGCGTCGGCCTCGGCCGCGACCACACCCTGTTCGCGCTGGTCGATGGCACGGTTGCCTTCAAGACCCGCGGCGACAAGGGTCGCAAGTTCGTCGACGTCGTCCAGGCGTAAGCCTTTCCGACGCGATAACGAAGGCCCCGCCCACGGCGGGGCTTTTCGTTTGTAAAGCGGCATCACTTTTTATCCAGGTTCCTATCCATGAAATTCGTCGACGAAGCGCAAATCAGAGTCTCGGCCGGTGACGGCGGCAACGGCTGCGTCAGCTTCCGTCGAGAGAAATTCATCCCCTTCGGTGGGCCGGACGGTGGCGACGGCGGCAGCGGCGGCTCGGTCTGGCTGGTGGCGGACGAGGGCCTGAACACGCTGGTCGACTTCCGCCACATGCGCTCGTTCAAGGCCAAGCGCGGCCAGGCCGGCATGGGTAGCCAGATGTACGGCAAGGGCGCCGACGATGTCGAGATCCGCGTGCCCGTCGGCACGGTGATCACCAACGTCGATACCGATGAGGTGATTGGCGACCTCACGGCTCACGGCCAGCGCCTGAAGGTGGCGCAGGGCGGTCGTGGCGGCCTCGGCAACATTCATTTCAAGAGCTCGGTGAACCGCGCGCCGCGCAAGTTCACCCCGGGTACGCCCGGTGAGGTTCGCGACATCAAGATGGAGCTGCGCCTGCTGGCGGATGTCGGCTTGCTGGGCTTTCCCAACGCAGGCAAGAGCACGTTCATCCGTGCCGTGTCGGCGGCCACGCCGCGCGTGGCGGATTACCCGTTTACCACGCTGCATCCGAACCTGGGTGTCGTGCGCATCGGCACCGACCAGAGTTTCGTCGTTGCCGATATCCCCGGCATCATCGAGGGTGCGGCCGAGGGTGCGGGCCTGGGTATCCAGTTCCTGCGCCATGTGTCGCGTACCAGCCTGCTACTGCACGTGGTGGACATCCGGCCCATCGACGGCTCGGACCCGGTGGAGCAGGTGCGTACGATCGAGCACGAGCTGAAGAACTTCGATGCCGAGTTGGTTGAGCGTCCGCGCTGGCTGGTCATCAACAAGTCCGACGTCTATTCCGACGAGGACGAGCTGAAGCAGGTTGCCGACGACATCGTTGCCCGACTGGAATGGAAGGAGCCCTGGTTCCTGGTGTCGGCCGCATCGGAGATCGGCACGTGGGATGTCTGCCTGAAGGTGCAGCAGTTCTTCGACGCCGAGCGCGAGAAGCACCGCGACCAGAAGGAAGTGTCCAACGACGTACGTATGCGGGGCGATTAACGCGGGGTGGCGTAGTGGGGTGGGGTGCGGTATGCCGGGGCGTCGTTTTGCGTCGTGCCGGCCTATCGCGCACATCGTGCGCTCCTACAAAGCGTGACGCACCGCCTACCCGTATAGGAGCGCACGATGTGCGCGATCCACGATCCACGATCCGCGATCCACGATCCACGATCCACGCGATCTCCCTGAAAAAACGCACACAAAAAAGCCGGCTTGCGCCGGCTTTTCCGTAAACAGCGATGTCGCGCAGGCTTACGCCAGGTCGCGGATCTTCGCGTTCAGGCGGCTCTTGTGACGAGCGGCCTTGTTCTTGTGGATCAGGCCGCGGGCAGCGTAACGATCCATCACCGGCACGGCGATGGCGTACGCGCTGACTGCGCTGGCCTTGTCCTTGGCGTCGATCGCCTTGACGACCTTCTTCAGTGCGGAACGCACCATGGAACGCGCGCTGACGTTGCGCAGACGGCGCTGCTCCGACTGACGCGCACGCTTCTTCGCGGACTTGATGTTGGCCAAGGTGAAGCTCCAGAGTTCGGTTGGTTTTAAGAAAGACGCCCATTTTGAGGCCAAAGCCGGGGCGCGTCAATAGCTTAGGGCCCGCGCGGGCAGGCCCGTCGGGCGATCCGGCGGTGACCGCCCGGAAATTTCCAGAAGGTGGACTGTCCTCCGCCCGGTCGCCGCTGTCAAACTACGCGTTTAGGCAACCCCCGGCACGGATGAAAACCCCCAGTCTCCTTCGCGGCATGCTGTCCTTCAGCGGCATGACCATGATCTCTCGCGTGCTCGGCCTGGTACGCGACATGGCGATCAACGCGTCGTTCGGTGCCAACGCCGCCACGGATGCGTTCTGGGTGGCCTTTCGCATCCCCAACTTCATGCGCCGCCTGTTCGCCGAGGGCTCGTTCTCCACCGCCTTCGTGCCGGTGTTCACCGAGGTCAAGGAAACCCGGCCGCACGCGGACCTGAAGGACCTGATGGCGCGCACCTCCGGCACGTTGGGTGGCGTGCTGCTGGTGGTCGTGGCGCTGGGGGTGATCTTCGCGCCGCAGGTCACCGCGCTGTTTTCGCCGGGCGCGGTGGACTCCGCGGGCAAATTCGACCTCACGGTGGACCTGCTGCGCCTGACCTTCCCCTTCCTGCTGTTCGTCTCGCTCACCGCGCTGAGCGGTGGCGCGCTCAACAGCTTCCACCGCTTCGGCCTGCCGGCGCTCACCCCGGTGATCCTCAACCTGTGCATGATCGCCGGCGCCTTGTGGCTCGCGCCGCGTCTGCAGACGCCGATCATGGCGATGGGCTGGGCGATCCTGGTCGCCGGTTTCCTGCAACTGGTGTTCCAGCTGCCCACGCTGAAGCGGCTGGATCTGCTGGCGCTGCCGCGCTGGGGCTGGCACTCGCCGGAGGTGCGCCGGATCATGACGCTAATGGTGCCGACCCTGTTCGGCTCGTCCGTGGCGCAGATCAACCTGCTGCTGGATACGGTGATCGCTTCGCTGCTGATCGCCGGCTCGCAGAGCTGGCTGTCCCAGGCCGATCGCTTCCTCGAACTGCCGCTGGGCGTGTTCGGGGTTGCGCTGGGCACGGTGATCCTGCCTTCGCTGTCGCGACACCATGTGGCCACCGACAAGGACGGCTTCTCCCGCGCCCTGGACTGGGGCCTGCGCACCACGCTGCTGATCGCGGTGCCGGCCATGTTCGCCCTGATGATCCTGTCGTTTCCCCTGGTGGCGACCATCTTCCAGCACGGCCGTTTCACGGCGTTCGACACGAAGATGGCGTCGATGTCGATTTCCGCGCTGAGCTTCGGCCTGCCGGCGTTCGCCCTGGTCAAGGTGGTGTTGCCGGCCTTCTACGCCCGCAAGGACACCCGCACGCCCGTCCGCGCGGGCGTGGCCTCGCTGGTGGCCAACATGGTGTTCAACGTCGCTTTCCTGGGCCTGCTGTTCTTCCTCTGGGCCACCCCGGCGCAGAAAGCGGGCTCCTGGATGGCGGCGCTGGCGACCATTCCGGGGCTGCACATGGCATTGGGCATGGCCAGCGCCCTGGCCAGCTACATCAACCTGCTGTTGCTGTGGCGCTGGCTGGGCAACGCCGGTGTGTATACGCGGCAGCCCGGATGGGGCCGGCATCTGGTCCGCCTGGCGGTGGCCTGCGCCGCGATGATCGTGGTACTGCTGGCCGGCCTGCACGTCTGGCCGGAGTGGAGCGACGTGGAAAAGTGGGAGCGCGTCGGCCACCTCGCCATCCTGGTCGCCGCCGGTGGGGGTGCCTACGTCACGGCGTTGTTCGCCCTCGGATTCCGCCTGCGCGACCTCCGCGCGCGCTGACGGGCCCGGCTACCGTTGCCGCGTCGCATTGTGCGGCGCAATGGGGCCGCTATACTGGCCCGATGGCTTTTATTCCGCATCGATTCCAGGGCGACCACGCATGACGTTGCAACTGCACCGCGACGTCGACGGCCCGTGCCTCGCCCCCCAGGGCAGCGTCGTGGCGATCGGCGCCTTCGACGGGCTCCACCTGGGCCACCAGGCCATCCTTGCCGAAGTGCGCCAGCGTGCCGAAGCCCAGGACCTGGTTCCTGCGGTCATCACCTTCGAGCCGCTGCCCCGCGCTTTCTTCTCGAAGGAGCCGGTGCCGCGCCTGTCGGGCATGCGCGAGAAGGCGGAAGGCATGACGGCGGCCGGCATCGATCAATTGCTATCCCTGCGCTTCGACGAAGCCCTGACGCAGATGTCCGCCGAGGACTTCGTCCGTCGCGTCATCGTCGGGCGTCTGGCCGCCCGTGAGGTGTGGGTGGGCGAGGACTTCCGTTTCGGCCATCGTCGCGGTGGGGATTTCGCCCTGCTGCAGTCGATGGGCGCCGAGCTGGGCTTCACGGCCCATGCCGTGGCGCCGGTGCTTGTGGATGGCGAGCGCGTGTCGTCCACGCGGGTGCGCCAGTTGCTGGGCGAAAGCCGTTTCGCCGATGCCGCCACCCTGCTGGGCCGCCCGTTCGTCATCGACGGACACGTGGAGTACGGCAAGCAGCTGGGCCGCACCCTGGGCTATCCCACCGCCAACGTGCACCTGCCGGAGCGGGTCAGCCCCGTGCGCGGCATCTTCGCGGTGCGCATCGGTGTGGGCGAGGGCCCGTGCAGCTGGCCCGGCGTGGCCAGCCTGGGTGTCCGGCCCACCGTGAACGAAGTGGCCGAGCCCCTGCTGGAAGCCCACCTGTTCGACTTCTCCGGCGACCTCTACGGCATGCGCATCGCCGTGGAATTCGTCCGGAAACTGCGTGACGAAGAAAAATTCGACGGCCTTGACGCCCTGACCGCGCAGATGCGCCAGGACGAGATCGCCGCCCGGCAGGCCCTTGGCATGAACCCCATACTTGTCGATGCATGACGGAACGCGCGCACCGCGCGTCCGCCCCGAAACCCACGGTTGCCAGCGATGACCCAGGATTACAAGAACACCATCAACCTGCCGCAGACGGCTTTCCCGATGCGCGGCGACCTGCCCAAGCGTGAGCCGGGCTGGCTGGCCACGTGGGAGCGCGTGGGCCGCTACGCGCAGATCCAGGCCAAGGCCGCCGGTCGCGACAAGGTGTTCGTGCTGCACGACGGCCCGCCGTACGCCAACGGCGCCATCCACCTGGGCCACGCGGTCAACAAGGTGCTGAAGGACGTCGTGGTCAAGTCCAGGCTGATGGCCGGCTACCGCGCGCCTTACGTGCCCGGCTGGGATTGCCACGGCCTGCCGATCGAGATCGCGATCGAGAAGAAGTTCGGCAAGGCGGGCGACAAGCTCAATGCCGCTGAATTCCGGCAGAAGTGCCGCGAGTACGCGATGGCGCAGATCGACCTGCAGCGCGCCGACTTCAAGCGCCTGGGCGTGCTGGGCGACTGGGAAAAGCCGTACCGCACGCTCGATTTCACCTACGAGGCCGACATGATTCGCGCGCTGGCGCGCATCGTCGACAACGGCCACGTGGTCCGCGGCGCCAAGCCGGTGTACTGGTGTTTCGACTGCGGCTCGGCGCTGGCCGAGGCCGAGATCGAGTATGCCGAGCGCACCTCGCCGGCGGTGGACGTGGCCTACGACGCCGTGTACCCGAAGGACCTCGGTGCCGAGTTCGGCGTGGATGTGGGCGATGCCATCGTCGCCGTGCCCATCTGGACCACCACGCCGTGGACGCTGCCGTCCAGCCAGGCGGTGTCGCTGGGTGGCGAGATCGACTACGCACTCGTCGAGGGCCCGTCGCGCGACGGCAAGCGGGTGCTGCTGGTGATCGCCTCGGCCCTCGTGGAGAAGGCGCTGGCCCGTTACGGCGTGGAAACCACCGGCGGTGTGCTCGGCCGCGTGCAGGGCGCCGTGCTGGAAAACAAGCCGCTGCGCCATCCGTTCTACGACCGGCAGGTGCCGCTGATCCTCGGCGACCACGTGTCGGACGAAGACGGCACCGGTGCCGTGCACACCTCGCCGGACCACGGCGCGGAAGACTTCGCGGTCGGGCAGCACTACGGCATCGGCACGCTCAACTATGTCGACGGCCGCGGCGTCTATCGTTCGGACCTGCCGCTTGCGGGCGATGTCTCACTGGCCGGCACGCACATCTGGAAGGCCAACGACCAGCTGGTCGACCTGCTGCGTGGTCGTGGCGTGCTGCTGGCCTTCGCCAAGCTCACCCACAGCTACCCGCATTGCTGGCGTCACAAGACCCCGGTGATCTACCGCGCCACGCCGCAGTGGTTCATCGGCATGGAGACCGCCGGCCTGCGCCGCACCGCGCTCGATGCGATCGGCTCCGTGCGCTGGGTGCCGGGCTGGGGTGAAGAGCGCATCGGCGGCATGGTGGAAGGTCGCCCGGACTGGTGCATCTCGCGCCAGCGCACCTGGGGCGTGCCGATCACCCTGTTCATCGACAAGAACACGCACGAGCCGCATCCGGACTCCGTTGCCCTGATGGAGAAAGTGGCGCAGAAGGTGGCCCAGGAGGGCATCGACTGCTGGTTCACGCTGGACCCGCGCGAGCTGATCGGCGACGACGCCGACACCTACGAGAAAGTCACCGACGTCCTGGACGTGTGGTTCGATTCGGGCACCAGCCACTTCGCCGTGGTCGGTGCGCGCCCGGAGCTGCAGGCCGGCAACGCCAGCGAATACAAGGTGATGTACCTCGAGGGCTCGGACCAGCATCGCGGGTGGTTCCAGTCCTCGCTGCTTACCTCGGCCGCCATCCACGGCCGCGCGCCGTACGACCACGTGCTGACCCACGGGTTCACGGTGGACGCGCAGGGCCGCAAGATGTCCAAGTCGCTGGGCAACGGCATCGAGCCGCAGGACATCATGAAGACCCTCGGCGCGGACATCCTGCGCCTGTGGATCTGCTCGACCGATTACCGTAACGAGATGTCGCTGTCGGACGAGATCCTCAAGCGCGTGGCCGATACCTACCGGCGCATCCGCAACACGGTGCGCTTCCTGCTCGGCAACCTCGACGGCTTCGATCCGGACAAGCACTTGCTCGCCACGGACGCCTGCCTCGACCTGGACCGCTGGGCCGTGCAGCAGGCCGCCGACACGCAGGCTGCGATCGTCGCGGCCTACGAGCGCTACGACTTCCCGGAGATCGTGCAGCGTGTGCAGAACTTCTGCACCAACGAACTGGGCGCGCTGTACCTGGATATCACCAAGGACCGGCTCTACACGATGCCGACCGACAGCCGTGGCCGCCGCAGCGCGCAGAGCGCGATGTACCGCATCGCCGAGGCCATGCTGCGCTGGCTGACGCCGATCGTCACCTTCACAGCCGAAGAGGCCTGGGCTCAGCTGCCGGGCACGCGCGAGGAATCGCCGCTGTTCGAGACGTGGTACGAGGGCTTGGACGCGCGCCAGGATGCCGAGACGCGCGGCTGGTGGAGCCACCTGCTGGCCATCCGCGAGACGGCGTCCCGCGTGCTCGAGGGCATGCGCAAGGTTGGCCAGATCGGTGCCTCGCTGGATGCCACGCTGACGATCCACGCCGACAAGGCCACCCAGGTCGCGCTGGCGGCGTCGGCGAGCGAATTGCGCTTCTTCTTCATCACCTCGGACGTGGCGCTGGCGGACCTGGAAAGTCGCCCGGCCTCGGCGGAGCGGGTAGAGCTGGACGGCGCGGAGGTCTACGTGTCCGCCGCTGTCAGCGATGCAGCCAAGTGCATCCGTTGCTGGCACCACCGCCCCGATGTCGGGGTCGATCCGGCGCACCCGGAGATCTGCGGTCGCTGCGTGGACAACGTGACGGGGCAGGGCGAGGATCGCCGCTGGTTCTGAGGGCGTCCTTGCCCCGCACGCACCACCCGCGTCGCCGTGCCGGCGGCGCGGACCGCTTCGCCTTCGCTGACTGGCCTTACGCATGACCGCACGCCCCCAACCCAATGCCCTGTCCTGGCTGTGGCTCGCCGCGGCGATGATCGTGCTCGACCAGCTCACCAAGTGGTGGGCGCTGGCCGCCCTGCAGCCGGCCGAGACGCCGCACCCGGTGATACCCGGCATCCTCAACTGGACGCTGACCTTCAACACCGGCGCGGCCTTCAGCTTCCTGGCCGATAGCGCGGGCTGGCAGCGCTGGTTCTTCGTGCTGCTGGCCGCCGTCATCAGCGTGACGCTGACGGTCTGGCTGGCGCGTACGCCGCGACGCGACTGGCGGACGGCGCTGCCGCTGGCGCTGATCGTCGGCGGTGCGCTGGGCAACGTGATCGACCGCGTGCATGCGGCCAAGGTCACCGATTTCATCCAGGTGTTCCTGGGCAGCTACCCGTTCCCGGTGTTCAACGTGGCCGATTCCGCCATCAGCGTCGGCGCCGTGGCCCTGATCGTGTTCAGCCTGTTCAGCGGCCCCGATAAGCCGACCGTGCGATAATCGCGGTGTCCGGCCGCCCGGCGGCCATCGCTCCTACCGAGGTCCCCTTGGACATCCTGCTCGCCAATCCCCGTGGTTTCTGCGCCGGCGTCGACCGCGCCATCGCGATCGTGGAGCGCGCCCTGGAGTCGTACGGCGCCCCGATCTACGTCCGTCATGAAGTGGTCCACAACCGCTTCGTCGTCGAGCGCCTGCGCGCCGATGGCGCCGTGTTCGTCGAGGAACTGGACGACGTACCCGACGGCTCCACCGTGATCTTCAGCGCCCACGGCGTGCCCAAGGCCGTCCGCGAGGAAGCCGACCGCCGCGGCCTCAACGTGTTCGACGCCACCTGCCCGCTGGTCACCAAGGTGCACATGGAAGTGGCGCGCCTGGGCCGCGCCGGCCACGACGTCATTCTCATCGGCCATGCCGGGCATCCCGAGGTGCAGGGCACGATGGGTCAGTGGAACCGGGCCAACGAGGGCCGCATCTACCTGGTCGAGTCCGTGGAAGATGTCGCCGAGCTGACGCCGTCGCAGCCCGACAAGCTGGCCTTCGTCACCCAGACCACGTTGTCCGTGGACGACACCATCGCCATCATCGCGGCGCTCCGGGCGCGTTTCGCCGCCATCGAGGGGCCGCGCAAGGACGACATCTGCTACGCCACCCAGAACCGGCAGGACGCCGTGCGCCGCCTGGCCGACGCCGTAGACCTGGTGCTGGTGGTGGGCTCGATCAACAGCTCCAACTCCAACCGCCTGAAGGAGCTGGCCGAGAAGCAGGGCGTTACCGCCTATCTGATCGACGGCGCCGAGTACATCCAGCGCGAATGGCTGGAGGGTCGCACCCGTATCGGTGTCACCGCGGGCGCCTCTGCACCGGAGAAACTGGTCCAGGAAGTGATCGCCCGGCTGCAATCGTGGGGCGCGGGCACCGTCCGCGAACTGGACGGCGAGGCCGAGAACATCACCTTCGCGCTGCCGAAGGAACTCCGCCTGGCCGGTTGAGGACTTGCACCGGAGGCCAAGCTTCCCTAGAATTCCGCTTCTCGCCGGAATAGCTCAGTTGGTAGAGCGCGTCATTCGTAATGATGAGGTCGTAGGTTCGATTCCTATTTCCGGCACCAAGTATCTATCCAGGGCCGTCCACAAGACTCCATGGAATGCATCTGAACCCGCCTCACAGCGGGTTTTTTTGTGCCCAGCCTTCGGTCACCCATGGCATGGTCTATCACCCCATGTCGAAGGCCATGACATCGCAGAAGAACAACCGTCCGGAACGGTTCGAGGCCATTCGCCCCGCCATCCGAATCTCTTCGCACGTGCGTGGATCGCTCATCCAGCCCATTGGCTTTAAAAGCACGTGCTCGCCCGAGGTGCACCGCTTGTGCCTGCCGAGTGGATACGTCATCAGCCTCCAGCTGCCCTATCAAGGCTTTGAGGTTGGCACGGCGGGCAGTTTGCATGGGCATATCGATAGATACGGTGGTCGCCATTTTCTGGATGGATGCGGCGGGAGAGGCTCGACTCGCCCGATCCGAGGCGCACCTGACGAGCGCGTCGCCTTTGCCACCTTGTGTCCAGGCTCGGCGAAAAGTGGCCCTTTTTCGGCAAGGGCTGAATAAGTTAGCCGTGAAATCAAAGGCTTTGGACTTGGCACGCGTGATGCTTCCCGATATTCAGTGGGTTCCTAAGGGGGGAAGGCACATGCTCCGCCAACAATTTCAGCAACGAATAAACGCCGGCAGGGCGTTCGACGATGCGCTCCAGATATCCGATGGCGCTGCCGACGACGTATGGGTGGCTCTGTTTGGCCGTCTATCGCCGGTGGGGCGTCATCACGCGCTATCGCGGAGAGCCTTTGAGCTCTTCCTTGCTCTTAAATCCGAAGACGTTAGCCAAGCCAGGGCCCACTCGTTCGCATTGCGCGAGATGGCAGCAGATCGAGGGTTTGGTGAAACGCGCGAAGCGATAGAGGAGCTGCAAGCTGCATTGCTACGGAGCGAACGTTGCGACGCTGCGTCCGTTCAGCGCGCATGCTCATACGCGGTCCGGATCATGGTACGGGACGGCTTGATCAGCTACGTATCTACGTCGAAAAACTCATAGAAACTCGGGTTTTCGACCGCCCCGATTAATTCGTAATACTCAACCATCGAGCATCGCCGTGGACACTAAAGACAACGAAATGGGTTACACGATTGACAGGCGCATCCGGCTTGACGACCCGAACGATGTTCAGCTGTGGTCTCTTGTCCTTGGCGTCGTTCCACAGGCGTTACTCGATGCGACCCACCAAGTGGGCAACGATGCGGAGGATGTGAAGGCATTCCTGGACAGCTGGCCACAGGTGCACTCGGCGTAGGCTGGCCCTTACGTACGGTCGTGCCCGATGGCGTTCAGGGCTTCGGTCACGCGGAGTGTCCCGGTGGCAAAGACTGCCCGGGCGACGTCCTGCTGACCAGCAGCATCAGTCTTGTTTACGACTGGCTGGGCACGGAACCGCGCCCCCATAGTATTCGCCGGTAAAGATGGCGTCGCCCATAGAGGCAGAGTAAGGAACTCCGGAACCATGGCCCCCGATATTAACTACACGCTACCGGCGGTCTCTATGACTAGGATGCGCGCCTCGCCGATCGGGTGAGCTACATGTTCTGTACCAACCGACGCATAGAACACGTCGCCTGTTTCGAGGGTGACTGACTTTTCTAGCCCGTGCTCCCGATAGAGCATCCGGACGCGACCATCCAGCAAGGCGAAGACTTCTTCACCATCGTTGACGTGCCATTTATAGGGCTGATCCGCCCAGTGAAGCCTGGTAGTGATGCCTCGCATATTGGCGATATCCAGGGCTCCCCAGGCTTTCGACGCTACAAAGTCTTTGCTGCGAATAATTTTCACGATGAATACTCTCGGAGTGCGGTCCATCAGGTGGTCCTGCGCGCAGGTCCATGATAGCCACGCCGAGTATGCGATGTGAGTTATCGCCGCCGGCAACGCCCACTCAAGCCGCCATTCGCACATCGCACGCCAGATACCGCAACCCGATCGACAGCGCCATGTCATACCCGGCCATCGTGTCGCCCGGCACCACCACGCTCACCAGCGACGGATGCGACGGCACCAGTGCCGACGCGTCGGAGGCGTCGCTGTCGTCGTGCATCTCGATGTAGGGCACATGCAACGCCGCCAGCGCATCGCGTAGCGGCCCTACGTCACAGGCGGGCACCTCGTCGGCATCGACATCCAGCAGCACCAGCTGCGCGTGGTCGGCGGGCGAGTGATCCAGTTGCATCACCACGTCGTGGAAGTCACTGCACGGACGCCAGAGGAGGTCCGTGCCGGCGGCCTGCGCGCGGTCCCACAGGCGACACATGGCCTCGTCGGCCAAAGTGGCGTGTGCCGCGCCGTGGCGCGGGCCCGTGATCACGACGATCGACATTGCCGGTGACTCCATGAAAGGGAGTCCAGTATCCGGCGGCGATGCGTAAAAACGCTGCGCTACCCGGGCGCTTTCCGGGTAACGCTGTCGTAAAAGATGCCGTCAGGGCGCGTGCCTGGCCATCTGGTCGTTGAACTGCTGGAAGAACGCCTCGAAGTTGCCGCTGGCTTCGGCGAAGCGCAACGGCTTGACCCGCTCGACCAGGATCTCGTGGGCATCCGGCTGCGATTCGATCAGCCCCATCACTTCCGTGATGAACACGTCCAATGGCATGGCATTCGGGTCGCTCTTCTGGCGTTCGCCCATCAGCTCGGTCTGCACGTAAGGGGGCACCAGCTCCATCACCTGCACGTTGCTGTTCCGGAGCTGGTAGCGCAGCGCGTTCGAGTACGAGTGGATCGCCGCCTTGGTGGCGCAGTAGGTCGGCGTGAGCGAGAGCGGGGTGAATGCCAGGCCGGAGGACACCGTCATCACCGTTGCCTTCGGCTGCGCCAGCAAATGGCCGATCAGCGCGGCGTTGAGGCGGATGGGGCCCAGCAGGTTGGTGGCGATAGTGGCCTCGGCGGCATCCGTGGCGCCGTCCTTTATGTCCTCGGGCCGCATGATGCCGGCGTTGTGGATCACCACGTTGAGCGTGGGATGGTCACGGGTGAGCTGCTCCGCGAACGGGCCGATGGACGAGGGGTCCTCGATGTCGAGCAGGGCGGAGGCCATGCCAGGGTTGGCGGCGGTCGTTTCGTCCAGCGCGGCCTGGCGACGTCCCGCGATCACGACGCGGTTGCCGTGCGTATGGAAGGCCTCGGCTAACGCGCGACCGATGCCGGAACCGCCGCCCGTGATGAGAATGGTATTGCCCTGAATGTCCATAGGGTCGCCTCGTAGTGAACAGGTAAGGCCAAGGCTAGAACCATCACTCTCCCATGGAAAGTAGGCTCCGAAATGTTCCATACTTACCGATCGGTAACCACGGGTTCGCTCATGTCGTCTCCATCACCGCGCAAGCCTCACTACGACGAGCCCTGTCGCGCCCTGGGAGAGCAGCGCACCGACTCCGCGCTGGATGCGCTGGTGCGCGACATCATCGGGCGTATCGCCGATCAGTGGACGATGCTTTGCCTTGAGGTATTGGCGGACCACGGTCGCTTGCGTTTCGGCCGCCTGGCCCAGCTCATCGGTGACGTCAGCCAGAAGATGCTGACCAAGACGCTGCGCCAGATGGAGGCCGATGGGCTGGTCACCCGCACGGTGTATCCCGTGGTTCCGCCGCGTGTGGAATACGAGCTGACGCCGATCGGACTGAGCCTGGGCGCGGCATTCTGCGGGGTGTGGCTATGGGCGGAAGAGCACCACGACGCCATCGTCGCGTCGCGTGCCGCATTCAAGGCGCGGCAGGCGGACGACTGACTCCCCCTACTCAGTCCCGCAGGAGGCCGAGCAGGTCGTTGGCTTCGCCTTCGGAGACGTGATCCGCCTCGACGTGGAACATCACGGAGCCGCCGGTGCTCAGGTTGCAGAGGTGCTCGACCTCGTCACGGCGGAACTGGCCACTGAGGATATCGCCGATGGTGCACGAACCTTCCTCGACGGCCCCTACGGCGAACCCGTCTTCGATTTCCACCAGGGCCATCTTCAACTCGGGGTGGTACCACATCACTACGCCTCGCACACCGCCTCCCGGCGAGCCCTCGGAAGCCTCGGACAGGCGGTCGGGTCGCTCGGTTACCTTTCTATCGGTGGAGGCGTCGGACTCTTGCGCCGAATCGGCAGCCGGAACGGCAGATCCTTCAACCACCTGCGGTGGTCCAACGCATCAGGCGGCCGACAGGCGGGCGAGCACGGCCGGGCTGGGCGGCGCGAGATGACCCAGGGCGGCGGGCGGCAGGAAACGCCAGTCAGTGAGGCGGCGCGGCAGGCGAACATCGCGGCACATTTCGCGCAAGCCGATCATGGCAGCCTCCGCCGTCTCGAACCGGCCCAGCTCGATGGTATCGCGCAGGGCGCGCCAGCGATGGCCATGGCGGACGATGCGAAAAATGGCGTTGGCGGCTGTGAAAACGTATTGCGCTAGCACTGGGGCACTCCTACTTAACCCCGCTATTGTCTCCGCCGATCCGTGACCGCTTCGTTATCCCAACGCTACGGCACGATGTCGGCGGGTGGCGTTATGACGTTGCGGCCCCGGCTTACTCAGGGGGCCTTGGCGGGCACGAAGGGCGACACCGGGTCGCTGCCGTCCATGCTTTCTTCCAGCGCATGGTCGAGGTTCTCGCTGGCCTTGTCCTTGCGGGACTGCTTCTCGGCCTCGGTCTCGGGGTGCGTGGGCTGGCCGTGGTCGGGGTGGGTGACGTCCTGGCGGTCGTGGGTCATGGCGAATTTCCTCAATAGGGTTCGGCGCTATGTGAGGGCACATGGCGTGAACTCGCCGTACCCGGCGCGTCGCCGGCCCATGACGGGAACGGTCCAAGCCGCTTGTCGGCGAAATACTCCCGTTCGTCTAGCGGTACTTGGCTTGCTTGTAGGCCGAGGGTACGTTGGGCTAACGGATTTATCTGTTTTTGGGGGCATCGTGAAGCAACGCATCCTGTCGCGCGACACTCGCGCGTCGTCGGGTTTTACCCTGATCGAACTCATGATTGTGGTGGCGATTATTGCCATTCTCGCGGCGATCGCGATTCCGATGTATCGCGACTATCTGACTAGGTCCAAGTTGACCGAGGCGCAGAATCTACTGTCCGATTATCGAACGAAGATGGAGCAGTATTACCAGGACAATCGTTCCTATGTGAATGGAGCAGCCTGTGGCGCTCCGCTTCCCGCGGCCGCAACCAATTTCTTTACGTACACGTGCACCGGAACCCAATCGACCTACCTCGCAATGGCAACGGGCATTGCAGGTAAAGGTGCGGATAGCTTCGTTTTCACCATCGACCAGACGAATACGCGGAAAACGGCAGGCCTGCCGCCAAAATGGACTGCGCCGACGAGTTCTTGCTGGGTGGTGCGAAAGTCCGGCGACTGCACATGAAGCGGATGAGCGGGTTCAGCTTGGTCGAATTATTGATCACGATCACCATCGTGGCGATTCTCGTGGCGCTCGCTGTACCGAACTACCGTGTTTGGACAGCCAATACGCGCGTGCGTGGTGCGGCCGAGTCCATTCAAAATGGCATCAGGCTTGCACGTAACGAAGCGACTCAGCGAGGCGTCAATGTCCGGTTCGAGCTGACGTCCACCGATACGACCTGGCAGGTCTGCCAGCTGGCCGTAACGGCTACCGCGTGCGATCCCAGCGTCCCCGCCAGCATCATCGAGGTCCACGCCGCCGGTGAAACCGCCGGGGTAATCGTATCCACGGACAAGACGGTCGCTGCATTGACCAATTTTTCTCCTGTTACGGGTAGCCCCCCTGGCGGGATAACCTTTACGCCGCTCGCACGCCCACTAAGTTCAGACTTCGGCAGCAATGCGCTTATTCGCATCGATACCTCTTCGAGCGCGGCGGGTACACGAAGGCTTGCCACCACCATAAGTGCAGGCGGATCTATCCAGATGTGCGACGCGGGTCTTTCCCGAAGCACTGCGGCAAACGGTTGTCTCTAAAGGTGTGCTCATGAAACGTCTCAGGTTGCGCGCTAGCCACCGGTCTGGCTTCGTGATGATCGACGCCTTGATAGCCATCCTCATTTTTTCGGTAGGCGTGATGGGTTTGCTGGCTGTGCAGGCGAATGCAACGCTGCTGGCGGCCGAGGCGAAATACCGCACCGATGCCGCCTTGCAGGCGGATCGCCTCGTGGCACAGATGTGGACGTCCGATACGGCTACGCTCGTTGCAAACTTTCAGGGCGACCCCAACACGCTCACTGCGCCCGCGTATGCTGCATGGTTGAATCAGCTTGACTGCAGTCAGGCGAAGGCTTCCACGAATTGCCTTCCAGGCGTCGCTGCCTACCCTCCGACGGTTGCCATCACTGCGGCTGGCCTAGTTACGATCACCGTGCGGTGGAAGAGTCCTAACGCCGCAAATGCCGACCCGGCACACCAGTACGTCACTATTACTCAGATCGATCGTACGTGACAGAGAGGCTAAGGTGTATGCACAGGTCGCATGGAGCCTCGGTATACGAGCGCAGAGCAAAAAACGTTGCTGGCTTTTCGCTGGTAGAACTTATGGTCGGCATCGTGATCAGCATCATCTGCACGCTTGGCATCATGTCGGCATTCGCTGCTTTTGAGTCGCAGAAGCGAACAACCACCGCTGGTAGCGATGCGCAGCAGAGCGGTAGCTTTGCGGCTGTTGCTCTGGAGCGTGAGATACGTACTGCGGGAAGCGCTCTCGTACAAGGTAAGAACTATGGGGTTTGGGGTTGCGCGATTACGGCCTATTCGCAATCAACCAAGCGTCTTCCGCGTGCAAGTGCCTTGGCAGCACCCTTCGCCAACTGGCCGTTGGTAACCCGAGCTACCCCCGTGCTCGTCGCAAGTGGAGGGGCCATCAGCCCCGACGTCATCGGTATCGTTCGTGGCAATCCTTCCTTGCGAGTTTTCAAAACCAACGTGACCTCCACTTCGGGGGCGAACGTGGTTGTAGACAACGCTTTTGGCTTCGCAGCGGGCGAGTATGTCCTGATTTCCGACAAGAGCGGTTCTTGCACTCTGGGCAAGACGCAGAGTGTAACGATCGGCTCAGGCACGGGCACGATCCTGTTGACCGCTGGTGACGCGCCTTCGGGCAGCTTTGACGGTACATACACCGGCGCAGCCTATCTCATGGACTGGGGTCTTGATCCCGCGGTCAGCCTTTTTGGGGTCGATACCACGACCAACTCGCTGCTTTCCTACGACCTTCTTCAGAAATCCGCGACCAGTGCAACTGCCGTGCCGGGAATTGCTGTTGCCGACAGCGTCGTTAACATGAAAACGCTGTATGGAGTCGACGATGGGGCGGGTACAGGTCATTTAGCGGGCGATGGCATCATTGACGAGTGGGTGCAGCCGATAGGTGCAACGTGGGGTATTGCCGCACTGAGTCCTGCAACGGACACACCGGCAGCTGTTCTGGCGCGCGCGCAGATTCTCGCCGTACGTGTCGCCATCGTCGTGCAAAGCCGGCAGATGGAGCGTGCGGCTCCGGCCACCGCGGCGTCGGTGCAGGGTGCGGGTTACATCGGGTATACCGGCCCGACCACGCTTACGCTGTTTCCCGACCAGGCCACGGCCAACCAGTACACGATTACCACATCGTCGAGCTATCGCTACAAGGTCTACGACATGGTCATCCCCATTCGCAACAATTACATCAAGCAGTATTTTTGAGGTGATCATGCGCAGATTGAAGGTCTTCCACGGTGGTCCTTCGCGACAGCGCGGCATGGTCGCTACGCTCATCGCTCTGATTGTGCTCATCGTGACATTGCTTGCCGTAGTCGCTCTCATGCATTCGGTCGATACATCGAACTCGGTGGCGGGCACACTGGCATTTCGGCAATCCGCGCTGCAGGAAGCCGAGCGAGCCTATGGTGAGGTCAAGTCGCTGACGGTCTATGCGCCTCCGAGCAGTGATCAGAACGATCCGACGATTGGTTATTACTCATCGGTGCAGACGGCTTCCGAGGTTCGTCCGGACTTGCCCAAGGCAATTTATGATCCGGACTACTCGAAGATCCATGAAGTGACTTATGGGGCGGTGAGTTCAGGTAATCATGTTTACTACATGATCGAGCGCCTGTGCCCCACCACAGGCCCTGCCACTCTCACGACATGCGTGGTTCCCGGAAAAGCATTGACGGGTGGCACCAGTTCCAATACGACGAGCGACCCAGGTATCCCATTCAACACGACGGGTTCCGCTGCGGCGTATAGATTGAGTGTGCGGGTGGAAAGCGGGAAGAATTCGGTGGCGTTCGTGCAGACGATCCTGCGCTGAGCCAGCCGCGCGCGGACAACGCGTTCGACGGTAAAAAGGGCAGGTAGTGACAGGCTGTGATGGTATCCGACGTCTGTCGGCCTTTGTAAAAACTTCGGGCCGTGCGCCCTACGGAACAGCTATGCAGACCTCGAAGCGATTCATTCCCGATCTTCGCCTGTTTTTGGCGTCAGTCCTGTCCTTTGCGACTCTGATTGGTGGCATTGCCTCTGCCGCGACATCCAGTGGCACTACATTGTCCGATATGCCCCTGTACAGCGCATCCAACGTGCCAGCGAACCTGATGCTGGCCTTGTCGGTCGAGTACCCGACGGCCGTCGTCGCGGCTTACAAGGATGCGCAAGGCATTCCTTACGTCTATACCGACAGTAATGGCGTGGTGCAGTCCATCACCAGCTGCAATGGTGGCGGCATTTGCTATTACCCCGCGATGCGATATCTGGGCTACTTCGACAATGCAAAGTGCTATTCATACGATGGTTTGAATGGCTACTTCACGCCTGTAAAGGTCGCCTCGGACTGTACGGGGTACTGGAGCGGCAACATGCTCAACTGGTCACTGATGACGTCCCTGGACGAGTTTCGTCAGGCGCTGACGGGCGGCGCGCGTTCCGTAGATACCGTCGGTACGACGGTACTTGTGCGCTCGAAGCTGGGTAGTCAAAGCAGTGCGGGTAACTTCCCTGATCGTCAGCTCAACGCGAAATCCAACGTTTCTCCGTCGACAGTGGTCGGTGATTCGGACCTCAGTGGGCAATCGACGCTGTATATTCGTTCTTACAATCAGGGAACACAGTTCATAGTGTCGACCGCTTCTGACTTTTCTCAGAAAGATGCCACGAAGCAGAAGGTTTTCAACGCGCAAGTGAAGGTTTGCGTGCCGACGCTGCTAGAGGCCAACTGCAAGGCCTATGGCAGTAATTACAAGCCAGAGGGTCTTATTCAGCAGAATTTTGAGCGTATACGCGTCGGTGCATCAGCGTATGCTTACAAATTCACTTCGAGCAATGCGGACTATCCAAACGGTGCGATTCGCGCGTTGCTGCACGATAACGGACCGACGACCTACAACGGAAACGGGGCGCGGCAGGCTAATACCAAGGCGGAATGGAGCTCGGTCGATGGAACGTTCTATAGCAACCCGACGTCCACCGAAGGTTTGACAGCGGCGGGCTCAGCGCCTACGGATTCCGGCGTCATCAATTATCTCAACAAGTTCGGTAACACGAACAACTACGAGCGATATGACACCATCGCCGATCTGTATTGGGCGACGCTCGCTTACTATATGCATGTGCCCCTGGCCGACGCCTATACTTCTTCTGTTACATCGGCCAACTCGCTTGACACGACATTTCCTGTTTTCAAGGGTCGGCCGGATTCAAGTGGGGTATGGGATACGAACGATCCCATGGCATATACGTGCCAGAGTAATGCGATCCTAATGATCGGTGACTCCCACACGCATTGCGATTCGGGTGTTCCTACCTCTACAGGCGCCATCGGTAGCAACAGCACTTGCGGTACCGTCAATCGCACCACGCTTCCTGTGGTCAATGGTGCCGACGCCGGGAAGTACGTCAATGCACTCGGCAATCTGCCGCTTGTCGAGGCAGACCCGTCAACCAGTACGGCTGCCAGCAAGACGATGGCTCAGTTGCAGGGAACCACCTCACTGGCATCGATCGCCGAGCCGGGTGCCGGCACGGATTCCACCTATAACATGGCGGGCCTGGCGTACTTCGCACATACGCAGGATATTCGCACCGATGGCACGTTTACCGGTAAGCAGACGGTAGATACATACGTGGTCGACGTTATGGAGCCTAATACGTATTCCGGCGCGACGAATTACGAGATTTTTAGCGTAGCTAGTGCTGCGGGAAACCACGGCCCGAACATGTACTGGCTCGCTGCCAAATACGGTGGTTTCAACGACATCAACGGCGATGGGCGCCCCGCTAATTTTTTGACCTGGCACACCAATACGTCGACTCAGAAAGCCAAGGATCTGCGTCCGGACAATTACTTTATTGGTAATCGGCCGGACCTCATCGTGGCGGGCCTGTCGTCCATCTTCAGTAATATTTCTTCGACAAAGTCACTGAGTGCCGCAGGTCCGAGCGTTTCGCCTACGCGCGTACTTTCCAATGTCGCCGCCAATACGGCCCCTTATAATTCACCGCAGGCGGGCTTTCCTACCTACAACACCAGCTATTTGCCCGGCGTCTGGACAGGCGACGTCAATGGCTACGTCGCTTCCGCTGCCGTTGGAGCCAATGTCTCACCGGTTGCCAATGGCAACCAGTGGAGTGCTGCAGGGCAGCTTTTGCTAATGGCGAGCTACGTGAGTTCGGATGGTACGGTGAAGGGGTGGCGTGATCTTCGTCGTATCGCAACGACAAAGGCTGGGGCTGGCATCTCCTTCACTTGGAACGATTTGTCGAATGGTCAGAAGACAGCCTTGCGTAACGATTCAAGCCTTCTCGACTATCTTCGCGGTGACCGCAGCAATGAAGGGACAAAGTTCCGAGTTCGCAGTGGTCTTCTCGGTGACATCGTCAACTCGCAGGCGACGTTGGTGCAGGCGGCGCTGAGCAATCAGTATGTCGATTCGTCCAACCCTGGTTATCGAGCCTTCGTCGCATCGGTCAGTAATCGTGCGCCGGTTACCTATGTGGGCGCCAACGACGGCATGATGCATGCATTCGCCGCGGATTTTTCGTCAACGCCTACAGGTGTCACGTTTGGTGGCGGCGGGCAGGAGCTTTGGGCGTATGTGCCCTCCTTTCTGTTCAATGGTCCGAGCAATGCTGATGTCGACGGACTTGCCGCGCTCAGCAATCTGAAAGGCGTGACGGCCAACTCTTATTCCCACCATTTTTATGTCGATCAGACGCCGCAGGTAGCCGACGTCGACTTTGCCTGGACTTCCACTGCCCCGGCCAAGCAAGGCGCCCGCGGAACCACACCGGACTGGCGCACGCTGCTCGTCGGTGGTGTGGGCAAGGGTGGCAAGGGTTTGTACGCTCTCGATGTAACGCAGGTGCCCTCAGTTATCGGTAATACTGCCCCGTCGATGGACGATATAAAGAGCAAGGTGCTTTGGGAGTTCACCGATCCCAATCTTGGCTATACCTATGCGCGGCCCCTGGTGGTGAAGACACGCAAGTACGGTTGGGTGGTATTGGTGACGTCGGGTTATAACAACGCAGATGGCAAGGGTTATCTTTTCATAATCAACGCAAAGACGGGTCAGTTGCTGGAAACGATGAACACGGCGATCGGTAGTACCACCTCCCCGATCGGGCTGGCCAGACCCTCTGCGTTCACACAGGACATCTCTGACAACACTATCGAGCAGGTCTATGCAGGCGATCTGCAGGGTAATGTATGGCGTTTCGATCTTTCCATGAGCGGAGACGGTAGCTATCCTGCGCCGGTTGTTCTTGCCACGCTCAAGGATAGCGCCGGTGTCGTGCAGCCCATCACTACGGCGCCGCGCATTGAAACCGACTTCTCGGCATCGGGCCTCGATACGCGTCGCTGGGTGTTCGTGGGTACCGGCAAGTTCCTCGATACGAGCGACCTCACCGATACGCAGGTGCAATCGATGTACGCATTGCGCGACGGTTCGGGTTCCGCACCACGCACGACGGGGTTGCCGTTGACGCGCGCGACGCTGGCGAAGAACGATCTGACTACCAATCTGAACCTTCAGGATGCAAGTAGCGGTTGGGTGTATGACCTGACAGGAAGTGCGGCCGGCACGGGTGGCGCGACGGAGCGAATTGTTGTCGATCCGGATGCCGTAGCGGGTATCTTTGCCATCAACTGGGGCACATTGATCCCTACTAGCGATCCGTGTTCGCTCAAGGGTTCGGTCTACTCATCGACGTTTGCCTCCGGGCAGAGTAACTTGCTGGGCACTGACGGTAAGCCGATGCCGTCTATAACGACTGACAGCGCCATTACGAATCTTCAGGCGGTACAGCTCCCCACGGGACAGTTCGTGCTCCTCTACGGCCAGACCTCGGGCTTGCCGGCCACAGCGAATATTCAAAGCGGCAGTGCGATCAACGGCGTGACCCGAACCAACTGGCGAGAGATCCTGAATTAGGTCGGTGGAGAGGATTGACGAGGGGCAGGGTGTCTCGTAAAATGCCCCGCTCGATGGGCGGTTAGCTCAGCGGTAGAGCACTGCCTTCACACGGCAGGTGTCACAAGTTCGATCCTTGTACCGCCCACCACTCGATACCCTGAAAACCCGGCCTAGCGCCGGGTTTTCTTTTGGTCACCCCTCCGCTCCCCGCCGGTACAATGCGCCGGTCGCCGCCCCCGGATACCGCCATGCACCAAGCGCTCGCCGACCTTTACATGCTCACCCTGACGCCCTGGAAGCTGATCGGCCTCCTCGGCACCATCCTGTTCACCGCGCGCTGGTTCGTGCAGTTCTATGCCACGAAGAAGAACAAGCAGGTAACCGTGCCGATGTCCTTCTGGTACCTCTCGGTCTGCGGCAGCGTCCTCACGCTGGCGTATTTCATCTGGGGCAAGAACGATTCGGTGGGCATCATCCAGACCGCTTTCCCGATGCTGGTCTCGTTCTACAACGTGTTCGCGCACCTGAAGCAGCGAAACGCGAAGGAAGAGGTCAAGCCGGGCGGTCCGGAAGACACCTGATCCCGGCTCAGTCCGGGTCGTAGTCCAGGTAGGGCGCCAGCCAGCGCTCGGCTTCGGTCCGCTCCCAGCCCTTGCGGCGGGCATAGTCGTCCACCTGTTCGCGGGTCATGCGGCCCACGACGAAATACTGGCTGTCCGGGTGCGAGAAGTACCAGCCGGACACCGCCGCCGTGGGGTACATGGCGAAGTTGTCGGTGAGCTGCACCGTGGTGTGCGTGGTGGCATCGAGCAGATCGAACAGGGTGCGCTTCTCGCTGTGCTCGGGGCAGGCGGGATAGCCCGGCGCCGGACGGATGCCGCGATAGGCCTCGGCGATCAGCGAATCGTTGTCCAGCGACTCCTGCGGCTGGTAGCCCCAGAACTCCTTGCGGACCCGCTCGTGCAGGCGCTCGGCGAACGCCTCGGCCAGGCGGTCGGCCAGGGCCTTGAGCAGGATCGACGAATAATCGTCGTGGTCTGCCTCGAAGCGCGCCACGTGCTCATCGATGCCGATGCCGGCGGTGACCGCGAAGCCACCCACCCAGTCCTGCACGCCGCTGTCCTTCGGCGCGATGAAGTCGGCCAGGCAGAAGTCCGGCCGCTCCGCGGGCTTGTCCACCTGCTGGCGCAGGTGATGCAACATGGCCATCGGCTTGCGCTTGCCCGTGCCGGGCTCGGCGTACACCTCGATGCTGTCGCCCACCTGGGCCGCGGGCCAGAAGCCGATCACGCCCTTGGCGGTCAGCCATTTTTCGGCGATCAACCGGTCCAGCATGGCCTGCGCGTCGGTATACAGTTCCGAGGCCTGCGTGCCGACCACTTCGTCGGTGAGGATCGCCGGGAATTTTCCGGCCAGCTCCCAGGCGTTGAAGAAGGGCGACCAGTCGATGTAGCGGCGCAGTTCCGCCAGGTCGTAGTCGTCGAACACGGTGATGCCGGGTTGCCTTGGCTCGGGCGGCGTATACGCGGCCCAGTCGCCCTGGTAACGCTGCGCCCGTGCCTTGGTCAGCGGCACCAGCTGCTTGCCGGTGCCACGGCCCTTGTGGCGCTCGCGCACCTCGGCATACTCCGCGCGCACCTTCAGCATGAAGTCGTCGACCAGGTCCTTGCTGACCAGGGACTGCGCCACGCCGACGGCGCGCGAGGCATCCTTCACCCACACCGTTGGCGACGTGTAGTGCGGCTCGATGCGCAGTGCCGTGTGCGCGCGTGACGTCGTGGCGCCGCCGATCATCAGCGGTACGTGGAAATTCTGCCGCTGCATCTCGCGTGCGACCTGGCTCATCTCTTCCAGCGAGGGCGTGATCAGGCCGGACAGGCCGATGATGTCGGCGTTCTCGGCGCGGGCCACGTCGAGGATCTTCTGCGTCGGCACCATCACGCCGAGATCGATCACCTCGAAGTTGTTGCACTGGAGCACGACGCCGACGATGTTCTTGCCGATGTCGTGGACATCGCCCTTGACCGTCGCCATGATGATCTTGCCGTTGTTCTTGGTGACGTTGCCGGAGATCTTCTTCTCTTCCTCGATGAAGGGAATCAGGTGGGCCACGGCGCGCTTCATCACGCGCGCGGACTTGACCACCTGCGGCAGGAACATCTTGCCGGCGCCGAACAGGTCGCCGACCACGTTCATGCCGGTCATCAGTGGGCCCTCGATGACGTCGAGCGGACGCGTGGACAGCTGGCGGGCCTCTTCGGTGTCTTCCACCACGTACTGGTCGATGCCGTGCACCAAGGCGTGGGTGAGGCGCTCGATCACGGGTTTCTCGCGCCAGGCCGCGGTCTCCACCACGGCCTCGGCCTTGCCGCCCTTGTAGCGGTCGGCCACTTCCAGCAGGCGTTCGGTAGCGTCGTCGCGGCGGTTGAGCACCACGTCCTCGACACGCTCGCGCAGTTCCTCGGGCAGGTCGTCGTAGATGGACAAACCGCCGGCATTGACGATGCCCATGTCCATGCCCGCCGCGATGGCGTGGTACAGGAACACGGAGTGGATCGCCTCACGCACCGGGTTGTTGCCGCGGAACGAGAACGACACGTTGGACACGCCGCCGGAGATGTGCGACGACGGGAACCGCCGTTTCAGCTCGCGCGTGGCCTCAATGAAGTCCACGGCGTAGTTGTTGTGTTCCTCGATGCCCGTGGCGATCGCGAAGATGTTGGGATCGAAGATGATGTCTTCCGGCGGGAAGTTCACCTCGTTCACCAGCAGCTCGAACGCGCGCGAGCAGATCTCGACCTTGCGCTCTTTCGTGTCGGCCTGGCCCACCTCGTCGAAGGCCATCACGACCACCGCCGCGCCGTACTGGCGCACCTTGCGTGCTTGCTGCAGGAACGGCGCCTCGCCTTCCTTCATCGAGATGGAGTTGACGATGCCCTTGCCCTGCATGCAGCGCAGGCCCGCCTCGATCACGCTCCACTTGGAGGAGTCGACCATGATCGGCACGCGCGCGATGTCGGGCTCGGACGAGATCAGGTTGACGAAGCGGGTCATGGCCGCCTCGGAATCGATCAGGCCCTCGTCCATATTGATGTCGATGATCTGCGCGCCGTTTTCCACCTGCTGGCGCGCGACGTCCACCGCTTCTTCGTAGCGGCCTTCCTTGATCAGCTTGCGGAACTGCGCCGAGCCGGTGACGTTGGTCCGTTCACCGACATTGATGAAGTTCAGGTCCGGGGTGAGGACCAGCGGCTCGAGGCCGGAGAGGCGGGTGTATCGGATGCTCATGCGGCTTGCGCGATGTCCCTGGTCTGGCGTGGCGGGTAAGGCGCGACGGCGGCGGCGATGGCGGCGATATGCGCCGGCGTGGTGCCGCAACAGCCGCCTACGATGTTGATCAGGCCTTCCTCGGCAAAGCCGCGGATGGTCTCGGCCATGGCTTCGGGACTTTCGTCGTATTCACCGAAGGCGTTGGGCAGCCCCGCATTAGGGTGTGTGCTGATGGCGCTGCCGGCGATGCGCGAGAGCATCTGCACATGGGGGCGCAGATCCTCCGCGCCCAGCGCGCAGTTGAGGCCGACGGACAACGGCTGGATGTGCTCCACCGAATAGAAGAACGCCTCGGCGGTCTGGCCCGACAGCGTGCGGCCGGAACGATCGGTGATGGTGCCGGAGATCATTACGGGCAGGCGGGCACCCAGTTCGTCGAACAGTTCGCTCAGGGCGAACAGCGCGGCTTTCGCATTCAGCGTATCGAAGATGGTCTCGACCATGATGGTGTCGGCGCCGCCTTCGATCAGTGCGCGCGCGGCCTCGACGTAGTTCGCCTTGAGCGAATCGAAGTCGATGTTACGGAAGCCCGGGTCGTTCACGTCCGGCGAGATGGACGCCGTGCGGCTGGTGGGGCCGAGCACGCCGATGACGAAGCGCGGCCGGTCCGGGGTACGCGCGGTCATGGCGTCGCAGGCTTCGCGGGCGATGCGGGCGCCCTCGCGGTTCAGTTCCGGCACGAGGTGCTCGAGGTGGTAATCGGCCTGGCTGACCCGCGTGGCGTTGAACGTGTTGGTCTCGACGAAGTCCGCACCGGCCTCGAGGTAAGCCATGTGCACGCCGCGGATGATCTCGGGCTGGGTCAGCAACAGCAGGTCGTTGTTGCCCTTCAGATCGCACTCGCCGGGGTGGTCATGGTGGTGCGTATGCGCGCTGTCCAGGCCGCCGGCGAAGCGGTCGCCGCGATAGCCCGCTTCGTCCAGCCGATGGCCCTGCAGCATGGTGCCCATGCCACCGTCGAGGATCATGATGCGTTCGGCCAGCCCCTTGTGGATCAGGGCGACGCGATCGGGGTGCAGCCAGGGAAGGGCGCTCATGCGGTTCTCCGGGTATCGGGCTTGCGGGCGAGCAGGCTGATGACTTCGAAATGCGGCGCGCGGCGCTCGCGGCTCAGGCGCTCGCAACTGACCACTTCCAGGCCGGCACCCAGGGCGAGCGCCGTGAGCGATTCGCAGGTGAAGCCCAGGTTGCGGTGGTCGAACGGCTCCACCACGGCGCGGTGATCGTGCTCGCCCAGCGTGGAGGCCAGCACGCGCCCGCCGGGCTTGAGCACACGGGTCACCTCCGCGAATACCGCGTCGGGGCGTTCGGAATAGGTAAGGGCGTGCAGCAGCAGGGCCAGGTCGAAGCGTTCGTCGGCCAGGTCCAGCGCGTGCATGTCGCCGGTGCGCACGTCCACGTTGCCGAAGGTGCTCAGGCGCTGGCGCGCCGCATCCACCACGCGGTCGGAGCTGTCGATGCACACGATGGAATGGGCGTGCGGGGCCAGCAGTTCGGCGGTGACGCCGTCGCCGGAGGCGATGTCCAGCACGTCGCCGGTGGCCAGCAGCTGCAACAGCGAGCGGGCCAGGGTTTCCCAGGTGCGCCCGGGTGAGTAATGGCGCTCCATGTCGCCGGCCACCGTATCGGCCCAGCCTTCGGCACGCGCGCGCTGCGCCAGCACGGCGGGCAGTCGCTCCGCGTCCTCGCGGAGCAGGGCGTCGCTCAGCGTGTCGCGCAACGACGCGACCAGGGCGGCCAGGGTGGGGTCGGCTTCGGCGTTGGCCCGGTAATACGCCGAGACGCCGGCGCGGCGATCCCGCACCAGCTCGGCTTCCTTGAGCTTGGCCAGGTGCGTGGACACGCGTGGCTGGGCCAGGTGCAGCACCGCGGCCAACTCGGCCACGGTCAGTTCCTCGCGGTCCAGCAGGGCGAGCAGGCGGACGCGCGTCGGGTCGGCCAGGAGTCGCAGCACCGCGGAGGCCGTCGACAGGTCCATCCTGCATCCTTATATCGCGATAGAAAGATGCCTAAGAATGGGGCCCGACCCGGCCAGCGTCAAGGCCACATGTTGCAGTGCAGGGCGGCAACCGCTCGAACGACCGTTAGAATGACCGGATTACCACCTCCACCCCCACGATCTGCCGCCCGTGAAGGCCGGCGCGAGGAACCCCCATGGATTTTCGCTTTACCGACGACCAGCTGTCGATCCAGGCCATTGCCCGCGACTTCGCCCAGAAGCGCATCGTTCCCGTTGCGGCCGAACTGGACGCCAAGGGGGAGTTCCCACTGGAGAACATCCAGGAGATGGGCCAGCTGGGCCTGATGGGCATCGAGGTGCCGGAGGAATACGGTGGCGCGGGCATGGACCCGGTGTCCTACGTGCTGGCCATGGTGGAGATTGCCGCGGCCGACGCCGCCACCTCCACGATCATGTCGGTGAACAACTCGCTGTTCTGCAACGGCATCCTGAAGAACGGCACGGAAGAACAGAAGCAGAAGTACGTGCGCGCCATCGCGTCGGGCGAGGCCATCGGCGCCTACGCGCTGACGGAGCCACAGTCGGGCTCCGACGCTTCCAACATGCATACGCGTGCGGTGAAGAACGCCGAGGGCGACTGGGTCATCAACGGCAAGAAGAGCTGGATCACCTCCGGCCCCGTGGCCCGTTACATCGTGCTGTTCGCGGTCACCACGCCGGGCATGGGTGCGCGTGGCGTGTCCGCCTTCGTCATCGATACCCAGCGCCCCGGCTTCCTGGCCGGCAAGACGGAGCCGAAGCTGGGCATCCGCGCGTCGGCCACCTGCGAGATTGAGTTCCACGACTACATCTGCCCGCAGGAAGACATGCTGGGCGCGGAGGGCAAGGGCTTCGGCATCGCCATGGGCGTGCTGGACGCCGGTCGCATCGGCATCGCGTCCCAGGCGGTGGGTATTTCCCGCGCCGCCTACGAGGCCACGTTGCAGTGGTCGCGCGACCGCAAGGCGTTCGGCCAGCCCATCGGCACGTTCCAGATGACGCAATCCAAGATCGCCGACATGAAGTGCAAGCTGGACACGTCGCTGCTGCTCACGCTGCGCGCCGCCTGGACCAAGGCACAGGCCGACAAGAACGGTGGCCGATTCGGCACCGAGGCCTCGATGGCCAAGCTGGTAGCTTCGGAATCGGCGATGTGGATCACCCACCAGGCCGTGCAGATCCATGGCGGCATGGGTTACTCGAAGGAGATGCCGCTGGAGCGATACTTCCGCGATGCGAAGATCACCGAGATCTACGAGGGCACGAGCGAGATCCAGCGGTTGGTGATTGCGCGGGCGGAGACGGGGTTGCGGTAAGCGTTCGGTTTTTCCGGATCGCGCACATCGCGCACATCGTGCGCTCCTACGTGAAGCATGGCCGGCACGGATGCATGGCCGACACGGAAAGGTAGCCGGCGGGATCATCCGCGGATAAAGAAAAAGCCCGGCATTGCCGGGCTTTTTCGTTTGCAATCGACCGGGGGTTACGGTCGGTCGGTGCCGCGCCGGGGGTCCGAGTCGAACGCCCGGACATCACCGACGTTGGGGGCGTGCGGGTGGAGGTTGGTCGGGCCGTTCGGGCCGTTGCCGCCACCGTTGCCGTCATGGCCGCCACCGTCCGGATCGTGGTCGCCGTCATGGCCCACGTGCGGCATGTTGTGCGACACCTCGTCCAGCTTGTCGCCCAGCATGCGTCGCACCGAGGTGTAGAACACCGGGATGAGCAGCAGGCCGAGGATCGTGGCGAACAGCATGCCGCCGATCACGCCGGTACCGATGGCGTGGCGGGAATTCGCACCCGCACCCGTGGAGATCGCCAGCGGCAGCACGCCGAGGATGAAGGCCATGGAGGTCATCAGGATGGGGCGCAGTCGCAGGCGGGCGGCTTCGACCACGCTGTCGCGCAGTGTCTTGCCTGCCTGCTGCTGCTCCACCGCGAATTCCACGATCAGGATCGCGTTCTTCGCGGCCAGGCCGATGACGGTGATCATGCCGATCTTGAAGAAGATGTCGTTCGGCAGGCCGCGCAGCATGGAGAACACCACCACGCCCAGCAGGCCCAGCGGCACCACCAGCAGCACCGCCACCGGGATCGACCAGCTCTCGTACAGCGCGGCAAGGCACAGGAACACGATGACGATGGACAGCACCATCAGCGCCGTGGCCGAGTTACCCGCCAGCACTTCCTGGTAGGAGGTGCCGGTCCAGTCGAAGCCGAAGCCCTTGCCCAGCTTGTCGTTGACGATGCTCTCCATCGTGCTCATGGCCTGGCCCGTGGACGTGCCCGGCGCATTGTTGCCCACGATTTCCACCGCCGAGTAGCCGTTGTAACGGGTGAGGGTCGGGGCCGCCATGGTCCAGTCCGAATGCACCACGGTGGACAGCGGGATCATGCTGCTGTCCGTGGCGGTGGACGCGCTGGCCACGGTGGACGTGGTGCTCGTGGAACCGCTGGCGCTGGAGGCGGCGAGCGTGCTCGGCGTGAAGATGTGCGCGAACGCATCCGTGCCCATGCGGTACGGGGCATCGGCCTGCATCATCACGCGCTTCACGCGTCCGCCGTACTGGAAGTCGTTGATGTATACCGGCGCCAGGGTGAGCTGGATGGCGGTATAGATGTCACTGACCGATAGGCCCATGGTCTGCGCCTGGGTCCGGTCGACCTTCAGCTGCAGCAGCGGAGCATCCTCGAGCGTGTTGGGACGCACGCCCACCAGCGACTTGTCCTGCGCCGCGGCGCCGAGCAACTGGTTGCGCGCCTGGGTCAGCTCGGTGCGTTCCTGGCCGGAGCGGGCCTGCAGGTACATGTCCACGCCGCCGAACTGCGACAGGCCGCGGATGGTCGGCAGGTTGACCACGAACACCGTGGCATCGCGCACGCCCTGCATCTGGCCGTTGGCCTTGCCCAGAAACTCGGGCACGGTGATGTCGCGATCGGACCAGTCCTTCATGCGGATGAAGTCCATGCCCACGTTTTCGCCCTGGCCGACGAAGCTGAAGCCCGAAATCTGGAAGACGCCTTCCACTTCCGGATTCTTCAGCAGGATGCCGCGGATCTGCTCCTGCACTTTCTGCGTGCGGGCCAGGCTGGCGCCCGGCGGCAGCTGCACGATGGCCAGCGCATAGCCCTGGTCCTCGTCCGGCACGAAGCTGGACGGCAGCCGTGTATACAGGAAGCCCGTGAGTACGGCGACGGCCACGAACACGATCATCCAGCGTGGACCATGGCGCACGGCCGAGTCGATATGACCGCCGTACTTGTGCGTGGTCCAGTCGAACATCTGGTTGAACTTGCGGTAGACGACGTTCTTCCGCTTTTCCGGTTCGTGTTTGAGCAGGGTGGCGCACAAGGCCGGGGTGAAGGTCACGGCGAGGAACGCCGAGAAGCCCATGGACACGGCGATGGTCAGCGCGAACTGCTTGTAGATGATGCCCGAGGCGCCCGGCTGCAGCGCGGACGGGATGAACACCGCCGCCAGCACCACGGTGATCGCCACGATGGCGCCGGTGATCTGGCCCATCGCCTTGCGCGTGGCTTCCTTCGGAGGCAGGTGCTCCTCCGACATGATGCGCTCGACGTTCTCGATGACCACGATGGCGTCGTCGACCACGATACCGATGGCCAGCACCATGCCGAACAGGGTGAGCTGGTTGATGGTGAAGCCCAGCGGCGCCAGGCCGATGAACGTACCCAGCAGGGCCACCGGGATGACCAGCGTGGGGATGATGGTCGCGCGGAAGTTCTGCAGGAAGATCAGCATCACCAGGAAGACGAGGATGATCGCCTCCACTAGCGTGTGCGCCACTTCCTCGATCGAGATCACCACGAACTTGGTGGACTCGTACGGGGCGAACCAGGTCACGCCGTCCGGGAAGCTCTTGGCCAGCTCGTCCATCTTGGAACGGACGGAGTTGGCCACGTCCAGCGCGTTGGCGCCGGGCAGCAGCTGCACACCGAAGGCACCGGTGGGGATGCCGTTGTACTCGGTGGCGAAGCCGTAGTTCTGCGGGCCCAGCTCAACGCGCGCCACGTCCTTCAGGCGAACCACGGTGCCGTCGTTGTTGGCACGCAGGATGACGTTGGAGAACTCCTCGGCCGAAGTGAAGCGGCCTTCGGCGGACACCGTGGCACTGAAGCCCTGGCCGTTGGTGGCCGGGTCGGTACCCAGCGAGCCCGCGGCGAACTGCACGTTCTGCGCCGACAGGGCGGTGCGCAGGTCGGTGGCGGAGAGGCCGTAGCCGCGCAGCTTGTCCGGGTTGAGCCAGACGCGCATGCCGTACTCGGCGCCCAGCTGGCGGGTGCTACCCACACCGGGCAGACGCGCCACCTGGTCGAGCACGCGCGAGGACACCAGGTCGGTGAGCGCGTTGCTGTCGATCGCCTTGTTGGACGAGGTGAGCGCGATGAACATCAGGAAGTCGGGGTTGGCCTTCGCCACCACGACGCCCTGCTGGGTCACCTCCGAAGGCAGGCGCGGCGTGGCCAGCGACACCTTGTTCTGCACCTGCACCTGAGCGATGTCGGGGTCGGTACCGGTGTCGAAGGTCAGCGTGATCGTGGCCTGGCCCGACGAGCTGGACTGCGAGCTGAAGTAGATCAGGTGGTCGATACCCGTCAGCTGCTGCTCGATCACCTGCGTCACGGTTTTTTCGGTCGTATCCGCGCTCGCACCCGGGTAGGTCGCCGTAACGGTGACCTGGGGGGGAGCGATGTTGGGATACGACTCGATACCCATGTTGAGCAGGGAGATCGTGCCGCAAAGGCTGATCAGGATCGCCAGCACCCACGCGAAGATGGGGCGGTCGATGAAGAAACTCGGCATGACGGAACTCCCTTACTGCTGACCGGCCGGCGCGGCGGACGAGCCCGCCTTCGCCGGATCGGCGGCCGGCTGGGCAGGAGACGCCTTGACGGGCGCGTTCTCCTTGGCCTTGGGCACGCCCTGCACGATGATCTTGTCACCCGGCTTCAGGCCACCCGTGACCACCCAGTTGCCGCCCGCGATGCGGTCGGTCTGGATGGGACGGCGGACAGCGGCGGAGTCGATGGTCTGCTCCTTGCCGGCCTGGTCCTTGCTGGTGGCCTTGTCCACGACCAGCACGTAGGCCGAGTTGGCGTCGCGCAGCACGGCGGCCTGGGGCACCAGGTAGACGTTGTGCAGGCTGCCCAGGTTGGCCTTCACCGTCACGAACTGGCCCGGCAGCAGGCGCGTGCCCGTGTTGGTGAGCAAGGCGCGGAGGTCGACCGTGCCGGTCTGCGGGTTCACCGTGGCGGAAGAGAAATCCATCGTGCCCTGCTCGCCGAAGTCGCTGCCGTCGGGCAGCTGGATGCTGACGGTGGACTTGTCGGTGTCGCTCAGGGTGACATTGCCCTTGGCGGCGGCGCCACGCATGGTGTCAAGGTCGCCTACGGACATGTTGAAGTTGACGTAGACCTTGTCGATCTGGTCGACCTGGGTCAGCAGCGTGGTGTCGCCCTGGCCCACCAGGGCACCCTCGGTGACCTGCTGGCGACCGGCGCGGCCGTCGATGGGCGAGACCACGTCGGTGAAGCCGAGGTTGATCCGGGCGGACTGGACGTTGGCCTCGGCCTGCTTCACCGAGGCGTTACCGGTGCGCTCGTTGGCCTCGGCCGTGTCCAGGTCCTGGCGCGAGATGTAGTTCTTGCCGATCAGCCCGCGCGAGCGATCCGCCGTGGCCTTGTAGTTGGCCGCGGCGGCCTTGGCCGACGAGAGCGCGGCCAGCTGGGCGTCGAGCTCGGCGGTCAGCGGCTGCGGGTCGATCTTGAACAGCTTCTGGCCGGCCTTCACGTCGGTGCCTTCGTCGTAAAGGCGGTGCAGCAGGATGCCGGGTACGCGGGCGCGCACGTCGGCGGTGCGGAAGGCCGAGACGCGGCCGACCTGGTCCTGGACCAGGGGAACATCCTGGGGCTGGGCGGTGATGACGCCCACCTCGGGCGGAGGCGGCTGCTGAGGCGCCTCCTGCTTGTGGCAGGCGGCGAGCGCCGCGGTCAGGCCGAAGGCCATGAGGGACGTGCGCAGGGGCAGGGGATTCATGAAAACTCCGTTCCTATTCCAGGTTTCTTGATCTTTCGCGGCCGGTCATCCGTGGGGATGTCGTACGCGTGCATAAATACGGTTACCGCGTGTCGCGCCCAGTCGTCCTGCGCTTCCTGCCCCCGCGCCTGCATCCCGAAGAGCCGCCGGTCGCCTTCCAGGCCGTGAAGCATGGCCAGGAACAGCTCGGCGGCCACCTCCGGGTCGTCCCGGCGCATGCCGCCTGCGTCCATGGCCTCGGCCATGCAGCGCGACAGCCGCACGGCGACCGTGCCGATCGCCGTGCGGAAGAAGGTCTTCGCGGCAGCCGGGAAACGGGGCGCCTCGGCGATCAACATTCGGCCCAGCGCGACGTGCTCGTGGTCCATCACGTACGTGTGGTGCGCCTGTGCCAACGCATACAGGGTGTCGGCCAGACCGCGACTCTCAGGCGCAAGACTCGCGTGCAAGGGGTGGGCGAGCTGTTGGACGGCGGCGTGGAACAGGGTGTCCTTGTTTTCGAAATGGGCGTACACGGTCTGCTTGGATACGCCGGCCTCGCGAGCCACCGCCCCCATGCTGACCCGGTAACCGTCACGCAGGAACAGGGCGCACGCCGCCTGAAGCACCCGCTGCTGATGATCCGACGCGGGGCGTAACTCCAGGTGCGACATCGACCGATTACCTGCTGGACTATACCGTCCAGTTTAGTATCTGCTTCGGACCAGCGTCAACGGGCAGCCGTGCCATTCGCGGGCGAATTGCTGCATCGCAGCTCGACGCGGACGAGGCCCTGTTGCCGGCCGGACCGAAAGCTGCACACGCCGGATGTCGCGATGCAGTGAAAAAGCGCCTTGCCAAGGCAAACCTGCGGTGTGGCTACATCCCCTGCGTGGGCGCTATGCTTTCACGGATTTCCTTCCCGTCCCCACATCGATATCCGCCCATGAATGCGATTCGCACCGCCGAAAGCGGCCAGTTCGAAGCCCTCGTCTTCGCTGAACTGAAGAAGATCGACTACCCCGCGGAGCGCCTCGATGAGGCGCACTTTTTTATCCAGGCCTTTTTCGAGCGCATCGCGCCGGCCGACCATGCGCTGCACGCGCCGGATCGCTGGGCCGCGCTGATCGCCGACCTGTTGTCGTTCGCGCGTGAGCGCACGCCGGGCAAGGCCAAGGTCCGTGTCTACAACCCGGGGCTATCCGGTACGCGCGCCGTGGTCGAGGTCGTTACCGACGACATGCCGTTCCTGGTCGATACCGTGTCGATGGTCGCCGCCACGCACGCCGACGTGCACGCCATCATCCATCCCGTGGTGCCGGTACTGCGTTCGGCCACCGGCGTGCTCGAGGCGATCGGCCGCGGCACGACCACCGAGTCGATCATGCGCTTCGAGATCGACCGCATCGACGACACCGAGCTGGACACGCTCAAGTCCCACGTCGAATCGGCCCTGTCCGATGTGCGCGAATCGGTGGACGACTGGCGTGCCATGCGCGGCAAGATGAACGAGATCGCCGACGACCTGGGCCGTCGCTCCCTGCCGTACACGGCCGAGGAAGTGAGCGAGGCCAGCGATTTCCTGCGCTGGGTCGCCGACGACCATTTCACCTTCATGGGCTATCGCGAGTACGAGGTGGCGCCGGGACAGGGCGACGACGTGCTCAAGACCGTCGAGGGCTCCGGCCTGGGCATCCTGCGCACGGCGGAACGCTCGCTGGCGCCGCGCTCGCTGCGCACCCTGGTGGCCAGCGAACTGCCGCGCTCGGGTGCCACCGACGCCATCATCCTGACCAAGACCAACGCGCGCTCGCCCATCCACCGCGCGGGCTACATGGATTACATCGGCGTCCTCAAGTTCGACGACGCGGGCCGCCCGGTGGCGGAGCAGCGCTTCCTCGGCCTGTTCTCGTCCAACGCGTACATGGCCCATCCGCAGCACGTGCCGCTGGTGCGCGACAAATGCGAAGCGGTGATGACCCGTTCGGGCCTCAAGCGCGATTCCCACTCGGGCAAGGCGCTGCGCCACATCCTCGACACGCTGCCGCGCGAGGAACTGTTCCAGTGCAGCACCGATGAGCTCTACGCCCTGTCCACCGGGTTGCTCGAACTGGCCCAGCGCACGCGTACGCGCCTGTTCATCCGCCGCGACAGCTACGGCCGTTTCTTCTCGTGCCTGGTGTTCGTCCCGCGCGATCGTTTCAACACCAGCGTGCGCGAGCGCGTGGAAAACGTGCTGCGCGAAGCCTTCCACGGCGAGCACGTGGACTCCGCAGTACTGATGGGCGAAGCCGCCCTGGTGCGCCTGCACGTGGTGGTGCGCCCGCGCATCGGCGATCACCCGGTCTACGATGCCGCGCGTATCGAGGCGCAGATCACGGCCATCGCGCGCAACTGGCACGACGACCTGCGCGATCGCCTGATCGAGAAGACCAGCGAACAGGAAGGCATCATCCTGGCCAATCGCTACGGCAAGCTGCTGCCGGCCGGTTACGTCGACGAGGTGTCCCCGCAGGTGGCCGCCGCCGACGTACGCGCGCTGGCGGGGCTGGATGGCCCCGACGCCATCAGCATGTCGTTCTACCACCCACCGCATCGGCCGGAAGAACTGCGTTTCAAGGTGTACCGCTCCGGTTCCGACATCGCCTTGTCCGAGGTACTGCCGCAGCTGGAAAACCTGGGCTTGCGCGTACTCACCGAGCACATGTACGAGGTTCGGGTCGGCGACAGCCTGTTGTACATCCAGGATTTCGAAGTGCAGCCCGTGGGCCGGCTGGCATTCGACGTGGCGCAAGTGGGCACGCTGTTCGAGGACGCCTTCGAGCAGATCTGGCGGGGCAACGCCGAGAACGACGGCTTCAACCGCCTGGTGCTGGGCGCGAAGCTCGGCTGGCGCCAGGTCGCCGTGCTGCGCAGCTACACCAAGTACCTGCTGCAGACAGGCGTGGCGTTCTCGCAGGCCTATATGGAGGATGCGCTCAACCGGTATCCGGCCATCGCCGGCCTGATCGTCGAGCTGTTCAACGCGCGCTTCGACCCACGTCGAGAGCACCTCGACGGCGCCGAGCGCGCCACCGCCGAGGCGATGCTCTCGCACGAGATGCACACGCTGATCGGCGAGGACACGCTGTCCGCCCATCCCGGCCTGATCGACACGCTGGTGGCGTCGCTGTCGCGCTCGCGAGACGAGCAGGTCGCCGGTATCGAGGAGGCCATCAACGCGCTGCTGGACAACGTGTCCAGCCTCGACGAAGACCGCATCCTGCGCAGCTACCTGGCCCTGGTCCACGCCACGCTGCGCACCAGCTTCTTCCAGTCGTGGGACGGCGTGTTCCGTCCGTACATCAGCTTCAAGTTCGATTCGCACCAGGTGCCCGACCTGCCCAAGCCGGTGCCGTTCCGCGAGATCTTCGTGTACGCGCCGCGCGTGGAAGGCATCCACCTGCGCTTCGGTGCGGTGGCGCGTGGCGGCCTGCGCTGGTCGGATCGCCGCGAGGATTTCCGCACGGAGGTGCTGGGCCTGGTGAAGGCGCAGATGGTGAAGAACACCGTCATCGTGCCCGTCGGCTCCAAGGGCGGTTTCTTCGTCAAGCGGCCGCCGGCGAGTGCCGATCGCGATGCGCAGCTGGCCGAGGGTATCGCCTGCTATCGCATGTTCATCAACGGGCTGCTGGACATCACCGACAACCTCGTCGAGGGTGCCGTGGTGCCGCCGCACGATGTGGTTCGCCACGACCAGGACGACCCCTACCTGGTAGTCGCCGCGGACAAGGGCACGGCCACCTTCTCGGACATCGCCAACGCCATTTCCACGGAGCACGGCTTCTGGCTGGACGACGCGTTCGCCTCCGGCGGTTCCAACGGCTACGACCACAAGGGCATGGGCATCACGGCCAAGGGCGCGTGGGAGTCGGTCAAGCGCCACTTCCGTGCCATGGGTCGTGATTGCCAGACCGAGGATTTCACCGTGGTCGGCGTGGGCGACATGTCGGGCGACGTGTTCGGCAACGGCATGCTGCTGTCGCGGAAGATTCGCCTGCTGGCCGCTTTCGATCACCGCCACATCTTCCTCGATCCGAATCCGGATGCCGCGACCTCGTTCGCCGAGCGCGAGCGCATGTTCGCCCTGCCGCGTTCCTCGTGGGCCGACTACGACACCTCGCTGATCTCGGCGGGCGGCGGCGTCTGGCCGCGCACGGCCAAGTCCATTCCCGTGTCGGCGGAGATCAAGGCGGTGCTCGGCATTCGCAGCGAAGCCACCCACATGGCACCGACCGACCTGCTTTCGGCGATCCTGAAGGCGCCGGTGGACCTGCTCTGGAACGGCGGCATCGGCACCTACGTCAAGGCGGCCAGCGAAACGCATGCGGATGTCGGCGACCGCGCCAACAACGCACTGCGTGTCAACGGCAACGAACTGCGCTGCAAGGTGGTGGGCGAGGGCGGCAACCTGGGCATGACCCAGAAGGGCCGCATCGAAGCCAGCCAGGCCGGCGTGCTGCTCAATACCGACTTCATCGACAACTCCGCCGGTGTGGATACCTCGGACCACGAGGTCAACATCAAGATCCTGCTCAACGATGCCGTACAGCGCGGCGAGCTGACCTTCGAGGGCCGCAACCGCCAGCTGGCCGAGATGACCGACGAAGTGGGCCGCCTCGTGCTGTGGGACAACTACCGGCAGAACCAGGCGATCACCGTGATGGAGCACCAGTCGGTGCGCCGCCTGGGTTCGATGGCGCATTTCATCAGCACGCTGGAAGCGGAAGGCATGCTCGACCGCGCGGTCGAGTCGCTGCCCACCGCGGCCGAGCTGGCCGAGCGCAAGCTGCGTGGCCAGGGCCTCACCCGTCCTGAACTGTCGGTGCTGCTGTCGTACGACAAGATCCGCCTGTTCCAGCAGCTGCTGGAATCGGATGTCCCTGAAGACCCGTACCTGTCGCGCGAGTTGGTGCGCTATTTCCCGCTGCCCCTGCACGAGAAGTACGCCGAGCACATGCAGCGGCATCGCCTGAAGCGCGAGATCATCGCCACCGCGGTGACCAACTCGACGATCAACCGCATGGGCGCCACGTTCATGATGCGGATGCAGGAAGACACGGGCCACGGCCCGGCGTCCATCGCCAAGGCCTACACCGCCGCCCGCGAGATCCTGGATGCGCGCGAGCTGTGGGCCGAGATCGAGAAGCTGGACGGCGCGGTGGCCGAGGACACGCAGATCGACGCGATCCTGCATATCTGGTCGCTGCTGCGTCACCTGACCCGCTGGCTGCTCAACCGCCCGGGCGGCACGCTGGATATCGCCGCCAACGTGGATCGCTTCGCCAACGAGGTGACGGTGCTGCGCAAGGCACTGCCCGATGCGCTCACCGACACCGGCCGTGGCGATTTCGACGCCAGCCGCGAGAAGTGGGAAGGCCTGGGCGTTCCCGACACCCTGGCGGTACGCCTGGCCCGGGTGCCGGTGCTGCGTGCGGCGCTGGATATGGTCGAGGTATCCAAGCAGAGCGGCAAGGACATGGCCGCCGTGGCGCATGTGTTCTACGAGCTGGCCGAGGTGCTGGACCTGGAATGGCTGCGCGGCCAGATCGAGGCGCTGCCGGTCGAAGGCGCATGGCACGCGCAGGCCCGTGGCTCATTGTTGGATGAGCTCAACGCCCAGCATCGCGCCCTGGCCTTGCAGGTGCTCTCGGTCGCCGGCGATCGCACGGATGTCAGCCCGGTGCAGGCCTGGCTGCAGCGTGACGATGCCACGCTGAAATACACCCGCGCCATGCTGGCGGAGATCCTGACCCAGAATGCCGACTACCCGATCGCCTCGGTCGCCGTCCGCCGCCTGGCCCAGCTGGCGCAGATTCCGGTGTAAACGGTGTGGTCGCCGGCCGCATGGCCGGCGACCACGCGGGTCTGTGGCGGCGTCTCCAGCGGCCTGGCGGCCGCATCGCCGACATCGTCGGCTCCTACCCAGTCACCGCGATGCCTTATCGCCGACATCGTCGGCTCCTACCAGGGCAATGTGGTGCCTTGTCGCCGACATCGTCGGCTCCTACACAGGCACCGCGATGCCTTGTAGGAGCCGACGATGTCGGCGATCCCGCGTCCGCGGGCAATCCGCCGCACCCAACCATCCCGCCACACCCCAACGCCCACCATCCACCCCGCAACACCCCGGCCTATCCGTCCGCCGCATTTAGGGACTAAGCTCCGCACTGGATATGGAACCCCTTTTCCCATGCGTCTAGCCTTTGTCGCCAGCGAAACCGATGTGGCCCAGCGCGCCCGTGCGGCGCTGGTCAAACGCTACAAGGGCGTGGCGCCCGAAGACGCCGAGATCGTGGTCTCACTCGGGGGCGACGGCTTCATGCTGCGTACGCTGCATGCCCATCGCACCCTCGGCCTGCCGTTCTACGGCATGAAGCTCGGTCGCCTGGGCTTCCTGATGAACCAGCATGACCTCGATCAGTTGCCCGAGCGTATCGAACGGGCCCACCCGGCCGTGCTCCATCCGCTGGAGATGCATACCACCTGCTGCGACGGCACGGAGCACCGTGCCCTGGCCTTCAATGAAGTGGCGCTGTTGCGCCAGAGCAACCAGGCGGCCCACCTGACGGTCAGCCTCAACGGCGACCTGAAGCTCGATGAACTCGTCTGTGACGGCGTGCTCGTCTGCACCCCGGCGGGTTCCACGGCGTACAACCTGTCCGCGCACGGTCCCATCCTGCCGCTGGACGCCAACGTGCTGGCCATGACGCCGATCAGTCCGTTCCGCCCACGGCGCTGGCGCGGCGCCATCCTGCCGCACGCCACGCGCGTCACCCTGCACACCAAGGACCCGAACAAGCGCCCGATCAGCGCCACGGCGGATTTCCACGAGGTGCGCGACGTGAAGTCGGTCGAGATAAAGCAATCCCGCCGCAACGCGGTGCGCCTGCTGTTCGACCCCGAACACAACCTCCAGCAACGCATCCTCGACGAACAATTCGCCCCTTGACCCCACCCGCACCGCGAGGGTGGGAGCGCACGATGTGCGCGAAAACAAGGCGCCACAGCGCCCGACCCACGTAAATCATGCACCCCCCAAACCCACTATGACCCATCCCTCCCAAGACGCCACCAACGCCCACGCCGACAGCGCCATAAGCGACAACCGCCTCGTCGTCGCCATCTCGTCGCGTGCGCTGTTCGACATGGAAGATAGCCACGACCTGTTCGAGCGCGACGGCCTGGATGCCTACCGCGCCTTCCAGATCGAGCACGAGGACGACCTGCTGCAACCGGGCGTGGCGTTCCCGCTGGTGCAGAAGCTGCTCGGCCTGAACGCGCTGTCCGGCAATGTCCCCCCGGTAGAGGTCATCCTGCTGTCGCGCAACTCGGGTGATACCGGCCTGCGCATCTTCAACGCGATCCAGCACTACAAGCTGGGCATCTCGCGCGCCGCCTTCACCAGCGGTGCGCCCACCTCCGATTACATCGCGCCGTTCCGCGCCGACCTTTTCCTGTCCGCCAATGCGGAGGACGTGGGTCGTGCCCTGCGTGCCGGTGTCGCCGCCGCGACGATCCTGCCCTCCACGGCCCCGCAGCGCTCCCGCGAGCAGCTGCGCATCGCCTTCGACGGTGACGCGGTGATCTTCGGCGACGAAGGCGAGCGGGTGTCCAAGGAGCAGGGTCTGGATGCGTTCCATCGCAGCGAATCCGAGCTATGGGCCGAGCCGCTGTCGGGTGGCCCGTTCCGTGGCTTCCTGGCTGCACTGCATCGTCTGCAGGCGGCGTTTCCCGCCGAGACCTCGCCGATCCGCACGGCCCTGGTCACTGCCCGCTCCGCGCCCGCGCACAAGCGCGTGATCCTCACGCTGCGCCGGTGGGGTGTGCGCATCGACGAAGCGTTGTTCCTTGGTGGCCGCGACAAGGGCCCGTTCCTGGACGCGTTCGGCGCCGACATCTTCTTCGATGACTCCCCGGCCAACGTGGAGTCGGCCCGGCGGCACGTGGCCACCGGGCACGTGCCGCACGGCGTGTCCAACCCCTAGATGCCGGGCGGCTCGACGGGCCGCCTGGCTCAGACGATGTTCGTCCACCGCCACCAGTCAGTCTTCTTTTCCTCGCGGACGAAGGTGAACAGGCCGGCGCCCAGGATCAGCACGATGCCTACCAGCATCGGCCAGTCCAGGTGGTCGTGGAAGATCAGGTAGCCGAACAGGATGGCCCACAGCATCTGGCTGTACTGCGTGGGTGCCACGCGCGCCGCCGGTGCGTTCTGCGTGGCCAGCATCAGCAGCACGGCACCGGCCGCGGCGAGCAGGCCGTAGCCGAGCACCAGCAACCACTGGTGTGCGTCCGGCCAGACGAAGTGCGGCAGCATCATGATGAAGCCGGCGATCATCGGCCCGACCACGCCGGCGCCGTAGAGGGTGATGCGTTTCTCGGTCGCGCCGGCCATGCGCAGGGCGATGATCGACAGGGCCCCGGTGATGCCGCAGATGATCGCGGCTACATGGCCCTGGCCCAGGTGACGGAATCCGGGGCGAAGCACCACCAGCACGCCCAGGAAGCCCACCACCACCGCCGACCAGCGCCGCCAGCCCACGTGCTCGCGCAGGAACACCACCGAGAGGATGGTGACGAAGATGGGCAGCAGGAAGATCAGCGAGAACGCCTCGGCCATGGGCAGGGCGGTGAACGCCATCACCGCGGTGATGTTGCCGATGGCGCCCGCCATGGCGCGCAGCAGCCACAGGCCGGGCATCTTCGAGACCACGATCTCGCTCCAGCGGTCGCCGGGCTTCTTCAGGAAGGGAAACGCCGCCATGGCCAGGACGGCACCGAAGAACACCGCCTCGTAGGGTGGCAGTGAGCCTTCGAGTGACTTCACGAAGGCATCGCTCCATGCGTAGGCGGCGTAGCAGGCAAAGCCGAGAAGGACGCCTTTGAACATGGGGGTGATCCTGGGAGCGGGGACGGCCCATTATGCAGCTGTCCCCCCTGGTTGGAGCGGGCGTCAGTCGTTCGCAGGGCCGAAGCTATCTGGATCGGCGAAGGTCAACCCGTGCTCGCCGCGCACGATGTGCAGTTTGCCGTTGGCGACCCGGCTGTCGGCGTCGATCTGTCCGGCGTATGGCGCGGACCCCTGCAGCCCGCCGGCGTGGCGTGTCCACAGCTGCTTGTTGGCACCCGGCTCGCACGTGGCCCATTGGATCTTGAACGGTGAGAGCAGGGTCAGGCAGCGCCCTTGCTGGTTGATGACCGGACCCGTGGCCGACGGCCCAGGCATACGGGCGTTGGCGGTGTCCTTCAGCTGGGGGGTGAGGTGCAGGGGGCCGTTGCCCTTCTCGGGAATGCCGACGAGGTTGCCATCGCGATCGATGAACCGGAGCAGGCCCTTTTCCCTGGGAATGTCGTTCGACGAGGCGGCAAGGCCGGCTCCGGATGCCGTCAGGCCGGCCAGGAGGGCGAAGGGAGCGAGGAAACAGCGCATGGTGCATTCCTTTCATGCGGGGAGGGAGGCGCTATGCTCGCAAGTCGCGCCCCTGGGCCGATGTCAGCTTTGGTCGCAGACCATGTAGGCGCTTGCCGATCGAACATGTTGCGGGACGCCATGACCGACCCCTGTCCGGAGGTCTACAATCGGCGGTTTCCGGCCGCCCACGTACGAGTATCCGCATGGCTCACCGTCTCGACCCGCTCGATCTTTACGATGTCCGCTCGCTGCTCACCGACGAGGAGCGTGCCGTGCAGGACGCCGTCGGCCGCTTCGTCGACGAGAAGGTGCTGCCGATCATCGGCGATGCCTTCGAACAGGGCCGCTTCCCGTCCGAGCTCGTGTCCGAGATCGCCTCACTGGGCCTGCTCGGCGCCACCCTGCCCGAGGAGTACGGCTGCGCCGGCATGAACGCCGTCAGCTATGGCCTGATCTGCCAGGAGCTGGAGCGCGGCGATTCGGGCCTGCGCAGCTTCGCCTCCGTGCAGAGTTCGCTGTGCATGTATCCGATTTTCGCGTACGGCTCCGAGGAGCAGAAGCGCGAGTACCTGCCGCGCATGGCGGCGGGTGAGGTCATCGGCTGTTTCGGGCTCACCGAGCCGCACGGCGGGTCCGATCCGGCCAACATGAAAACCGTGGCCCGCCAGGACGGCGGCGACTGGGTGATCAACGGCGCCAAGATGTGGATCACCAACGGCAACCTGGCCCATATCGCCATCGTCTGGGCGCAGACCGACGACGGTATCCAGGGTTTCGTGGTGCCGACCGACACCAAGGGCTTCACCGCCCAGGAAGTCCACAAGAAGATGAGCCTGCGTGCATCCGTCACGTCGGGCCTGTTCTTCGACGATGTCCGCGTGCCCGACAGCGCCCGCCTGCCGAATGTGAAGGGCCTCAAGGGTCCGCTCGGCTGCCTCAACCAGGCGCGTTTCGGTATCACCTGGGGCCCCATCGGTGCCGCGCAGGCCTGCCTGAAGGAAGTGCTCGACTACTCGTCCCAGCGCATCCTGTTCGGTCGTCCGCTGGCGGCCAACCAGGCCGTACAGATCCGCCTGGCCGACATGGCCCGTCGCATCACCACCGCGCAGCTGCTGTCGCTGCAGCTGGGCCGCCTGAAGGATGCCGGTCGCCTTCAGCCGACGCAGGTATCGCTGGCGAAGTGGAACAACGTGCGCATGGCGCTGGACATCGCGCGTGATTGCCGCGACATCCTCGGTGGCGCGGGCATCACCACCGAGCATTCGGCGATCCGCCATGCGCTGAACCTGGAATCGGTCATCACTTACGAGGGCACCGAGACCGTGCACCAGCTGGTGGTCGGCCGTGAACTCACGGGCATCAACGCGTTCTGAGCTTCCTTTCCAGCGAGTCTCCTGCCTCCATGTCCGTCCCGCACCCGATCGCCGCCCGCCACAAGGGCTTCAACCGAGCCGAAATCGTCGACCAGAACTTCGTCGAGTTCGTGCAGTTCTGGCAGGGCGACGTGTCCCGCGCGCCGGACGACGACCAACCGGTCCTGCCGGGCAGCGCGCTGGATGCGCGCGGTTTCCGCGAGCTGCTGGAATCGCAGCTGATCAGCCGGCACCTCGACCTGATGGCGCGGGTACTGCGCGTGCAGAACAAGGTGTTCTACACCATCGGGTCGTCCGGCCACGAAGGCAACGCGATGGTGGCGCGCCTCACGCGTCATACCGACCCGGCGTTCCTGCACTATCGCAGCGGCGGTTTCATGGCCGAGCGCTTCCGCAAGTTGCCTGGCATGGACCCGGTGATGGATTCGGCGTTGTCCTTCGCCGCCAGCCAGGACGATCCCGCTTCCGGTGGCCGGCACAAGGTGTGGGGCAGCAAACCGCTGTGGGTGCTGCCGCAGACCTCGACCATCGCTTCCCACCTGCCGAAGGCGCTGGGCACCGCCATTGCGATCGAGCAGGCACGGCGGATCGGCCATGCGCTGCCGATCCCGCAGGATTCCATCGCCATCTGTTCGTTCGGTGATGCCTCATCCAACCACGCCACCGCGCAGACCGCCTTCAACGCCGCGGCGTGGACGGCTTACCAGAAGCTGCCCGCGCCCGCACTGTTCGTGTGCGAAGACAACGGCATCGGCATCTCGGTGAAGACCCCTGGCGGTTGGGTGGCCAACAACTTCCGCCACCGTGCGGATCTGGACTACTTCCACGCGGATGGCCTGGACCTGGCCGGCGGCTATGCCGATGTGCAGCGCGCGGTAGAGCATTGCCGGCGCACGCGCCGGCCCACCTTCCTGCATCTCACCACCACGCGGGTGATGGGCCACGCGGGTACCGACTTCGAGATCGAATGGCGGGCGATCGAGGAACTGGTGGCGCTGGAAGCCACCGATCCGCTGCTGCGCAGCGCGGCCATCGCGCTGGCGTCGGGCCTGTACACCAAGGACGATCTGCTCAACCTCTACAACGCCACCCGCGACCGGTGTTTCGAGGCGGCCGAGGAAGCCGACCGGCGGCCACGCATCACCTCGCTCGCCGAGGTGATGGCACCGCTGGCGCCCTACACGCCCGATGCGGTGCGCGCGGAAGCCGAGCGTAGTGGCGACACGGCCGAGCGCGAACGCGTCTTCGGTGGCGTGGACCGCCTGCCCGAGGTGCAGCCGCCAAAGCATATGGCCGTCCAGATCGGCCAGGCGCTGCACGACCTGATGGCCAAGTATCCGGAAAGCCTGCTGTTCGGCGAGGACGTGGCGCAGAAGGGTGGCGTGTACACGGTGACCAAGGGCCTGCACAAGGCCTTCCGGAACACGCGCGTATTCAACACGCTGCTGGACGAGACGATGATCCTGGGCCTGGCCCAGGGTTACGCCAACATGGGCATGTTGCCGCTGCCGGAGATCCAGTACCTGGCCTATTTCCACAACGCCTGCGACCAGATCCGTGGCGAGGCGGCATCGCTGCAGTTCTTCTCCAACGACCAGTATCGCAACCCGATGCTGATGCGCGTGGCGTCGCTGGGTTACCAGCGCGGCTTCGGCGGGCACTTCCACAACGACAACTCGATCACCGCGCTGCGTGACATTCCCGGCCTCGTCGTCGGTTGCCCGAGCCGCGGCGACGATGCGGCCACCATGTTGCGCACGCTGGCCGCGCTGGCGAAGGTGGATGGCCGGGTTACCGCGTTTCTCGAGCCGATCGCCCTTTACATGACGAAGGACCTCTACGAGGCCGGCGACGGGCAGTGGCAGTTCGCCTATCCGGCGCTCGGGCAGGCGATGCCGCTGGGCGAGGGACGCGTGTACGACGAGGATGCGACGGACCTGGTCGTGTTCACCTTCGGCAACGGTGTGCCGATGAGCCTGCGCGCCGCGCGGCGCATCGAGGCGGCGCATGGCTGGAAGGTGCGCGTGGTGGACCTGCGCTGGCTGGTGCCGCTCAACGATGGTTTCATCGCCGCCCAGGCGGCCGGGGCGAAGCGCATCCTGGTCGTGGACGAGGGGCGCAAGAGTGCAGGGGTGGGCGAGGGCGTGATCACGGCGATCGTGGAAGCCGGGCTGGGTCACCTGCCGCTGCGTCGTGTGGTCGGCGCCGATACCTTCACGCCGCTGGCGGGCGCGGCTTTCCTGGTATTGCCTGGAGATGACGACATCGTTGCCGCGGCGCATGCGCTGGCGGGCGGTTAGGGTTCGGCTGCGAGGCTGCGAGGCTGCGAGGCAAGAGCCGGCGGGTGCCACCCTCGGGGCCACGCCTACGGCGACCCGTCAAGGAAAGGCCGCTGGCGCGGCCGTGTACCTGGTTCGCGCACATCGTGCGCTCCTACGCGCGGCCGTGTATCTATTGCCCTACGGGGCGGGTCGGGCTTCGAACGGGGGTTTCCGATTCGCCCTCCGTGGCTCAGCGGAAACGGCCGGCCGTCCTGGCCGGCCCCCTTCGGGCCTTGTCCGTTCGAATCCCTCGCCTGCGGCTACCGGCCCCGAGGGTGGCACCCGCCGGCTCTTTCCAACGGTGAGGTTGCGTGTGGGAAGAGCGTAGAGCCGGGTTTCGCTTCGTGGGTGGGAACGCTCGCTTGCCTGCTTTGCATGGCATCGGTCGCCTTAGGTATGTCGAGGGTTCGCGCACGTGCGTGCGCTCCTACCCCCGGACGGCAGGCCACGCGTTGGATATGCCACAACCGGCCCTACCCGTGGGGGTAGGAGCCCACGATGTGGGCGAAAAGCCAACGAAGCGGCGACGCCGTACCCTGCACGTCTACGGTGCTCGCGTCACAACCCACCTCAGTCTGCGAAAGAGCCGGCGGGTGGCCCCGAGGGGGCTACCCGCCGGCTCTTGCTCCAGTGCCCAAGGCTCCAAGGCTAAACGCATGCCGAAGGCGAGCGTGCCACCGTTAAACCACCGGCACCCACCCCTCACCGCGCCAACTTGGCCTCTCGCCGTACCAGGGTGGGACCGGCGGGCCCGGAGCACACCACGCGGTTGCGGCCTGCCAGCTTCGCCGCGTACATCGCGGCATCCGCACGCTCGATCAGTGACTGCAACGTATCGGCCGGCGTGCGCAGCGCCACGCCGATGGACACGGTGAGCGGCTCGCAGTCCTCACCCAGGTGGACGTCCAGACGGGTGATACGGCGACACAGCCGTGTCGACACCTGCATGGCGTTGTCGCGGTCCACGCCCTGCAGCAAGGCGACGAACTCTTCTCCGCCGAAACGCCCCAGCAGGTCCGAGGGGCGCAGCTCGTCGCGCAGCGCGGCCGACACGGCGACCAGCGCGCGATCGCCGGCCGCATGGCCGTAGCGATCGTTGAGTTCCTTGAAGTGATCCAGATCGAGGAAGAGCAGGGCGATGGGACGCGCCATGCCCTGGTCGAGCCGTTCCAGCGCGGCGTCCGTCCATGCGCGACGGTTGTGCACGCCAGTCAGCGGGTCGCTGTCTGCCAGCTGGCGCGCGCGGTCGCGGTCGTGCCGGATGGTCAGGGCACGATCGGACAGGCCGATCGACAGGACGATGGCCTCGAACGCACCGAAAGCGATCGCCGCGTCCGGCAGCCAGGGCGCACCCGCCAGCATGCCTTGCTCCTGCGCGCCGCACAGCGCGGTCAGCACGAGCAACGGTGTCCAGCCGACGAGGAAGAACCACGCATGCCGCGAGCCGCGGGCGGCGGCCATGGCGCCGGCGACCAGCAACAGCGAGGCGCCGATCAGCAGCAGCGGCTGCAGCAGCAGCGCCGCTGTCTGCACCAGGACGGCGACGCCGGTGGCCCGCAGCACTACCAGTAGCGGCATGCCCACGGACAGCGCCAGCACCGGCATCTTCAGCAGCGGGGCATAGTCGTCGATCTTCGCGAAGCGCAGCAGGAACAAGGCCGAGAACGACACCGACAACGCCGTGGCCGCGGCCGCCAGGGTGTCGCCCATGCCCGCCAAAGACTCGAACTCCAGCGGGTGGAAGATGTAGCCCGTCTTCACGCTCTGGATCAGCACGTAGCAGACCAGGTAGGCGGCGTACCAGCCGAACGTCATGTCGCGCAGGATGACCGCGAAACACGTGGCCATCAGTGCCATGGTCAGGATGACCGCAAAGCATGCGGTGGCGAAGGCCACCCAGCCGCTGTCCTCACGCAGGTAGTCGGGCCACGAACGGGTCGACACGGTGACCGCGCCGGGCGGCATGCCGGTCGGCTCGAACTTGAGCAGGATGGGCCGGGAGGCCGGTATCGAAGCCGGTAGGCTGAACATCAGGCGTCCGTGGCCGTGCACGACGGGACTGAAATCCTCCAGCGAGGTGGTGGCCACCCGGCCGTGCTCGTCGTACAGCGAGACGGCGCCCAGGCCCGGCGTGTTGATGCTGACCACCCGATCGCCGGCGGTCCATGGCGGCAACTGCCGCAGGATCACCCAGGTTCCGTCGGCGGCACTGGGAAACACCTGCATGCGCGCCGGATCGAACGACGCCAGGGGGCGGGTGTACGCTTCTTCGAGCACGTTGGCGGGCACGTCACCGGGGTGGGCGTCGCGCCAGTTGCCGGTGAGCGTGGCGGCCGGCGCGGCCATGGTGAGGAACAGCAGGCAGGTGCTCGCCGCCCGGAGCAGGCGATGGAGCCAACGTTGCTGTACGTCCCTCGAACCCATGCCCGTCCTGCGTCCAGCGATCGCCACCGGCGACCGTATTGTGCCGTCAATCCAGGGAGCTTGTCCTGAGTGCCGTTCCGGTCAGGTGAATGTCTGCTTCGTGGCCGGTGCGGCCAGGCCGCCGAAGCGCTCCAGCAACTGCGTCTGCGCGTCCCGTACCGGCTGGCCGGTGGCGGGCTGCAGCAGGGTATAGCCGCCGTCGGCCTGCTGTATCCACGCCGAGTGGTTGTCGGTCAGGTAGAGCTCGAGTTCCCGGCGAACGCGCTGGCGCAGTTTCTTGCCCTCGATGGGGAAGCAGGTTTCCACGCGGCGGTCGAGGTTGCGCTCCATCAGGTCGGCGCTGGCAAGGAACAGGTCGGGCTCGCCGTCGTTGTGGAACCAGTAGACCCGGCTGTGCTCGAGGAACCTGCCGACCACCGAGCGCACGCGGATGTTCTGCGAGACACCCGGGATGCCTGGCCTCAGGCAGCACATGCCGCGCACGATCAGTTCCACCTTCACTCCCGCCTGGCTGGCCCGGTACAGGGCGCGGATCAGTTTCGGGTCGGTGACGGCATTGAGCTTGAAGACCAGTTCCGCCTTCTTGCCCGCGGCGGCGTGCAGGGCTTCGCGCGCGATGAGGTCGAGCAGCCCCTTTTTCAGCGTGAACGGCGCATAGAGCATGCGCTTCATCTTCAGCGCCTTGCCCATGCCGGTGAGCAGGCGGAACAGGCGGTGGACGTCGTCGCACAGCGCCACGTCCGAGGTAAGCAGGCTGTAGTCGGTGTACAGCCGCGCGTTGCCTGAATGGTAGTTGCCGGTGCCCAGGTGGGCGTAACTGACCAGCTTGCCGTTCTCGCGGCGCTGCACCAGCATCAGCTTGGCGTGTGTCTTCACGCCGACCACGCCATAGGTGACCACGGCGCCGGCCTGTTGCAGGCGCGAGGCCAGGCTGAGGTTGGATTCCTCGTCGAAGCGCGCGCGCAGCTCGACCACGGCCGTCACTTCCTTGCCCGAGCGCGCGGCTTCCACCAGCGCATCGACGATCTCGGAATTGGCGCCGCTGCGGTACAGCGTCTGCTTGATGGTGAGGACCTGCGGATCCTTGGCGGCCTGGCGCAGGAAGTCCACCACGGGGGAGAACGACTCGAACGGGTGGTAGAGCAGCACGTCCTGCTTGCCGATCACCGAGAACATGTCCTCGGCATCGGCCAGCACCTTGGGCAGGGCGGGCACGAAGGTGGGAAATTGCAGCCGCGCGTACTGCGGTTGCAGGGTCATCTCGAACAGGCGGGCGAGGTTGACCGGGCCGTTGACCTCGTAGAGCGAGTCGGCTTCCAGCGCGAACTGCTTCAGCAGGTAATCCACCAGTGGCTTGGGGCAGTTGTCCGCCACTTCCAGGCGAACCGCGTCGCCGTAACGGCGCGAGAAGAGTTCGCCGCGCAGGGTGCGCGCAAGGTCTTCGACGTCTTCGGGGTCGATGGTCAGGTCGGCGTTGCGGGTGAGCCGGAACTGATAGGAGCCCAGCACGCGCATGCCCGGGAACAGGTCGTCCGCATGCGCGTGGATGATCGACGACAGCAGCACGTAGTTGTCGCCGTCCTCGCAGATATCGGCCGGCATGCGGATGAGCCGCGGCAGGATGCGCGGTGCCGGGACGATGGCCAGGCCCGAGTCGCGGCCGAAGGCGTCGGTGCCCTCCAGCTGGACGATGAAGTTGAGGCTCTTGTTGACCAGCCGCGGGAACGGATGCGTGGGGTCGAGTCCGATGGGCGTGACCAGCGGCGCCACCTCGTGGCGGAAATACCGGCGTATCCACAGTTTCTGCTTGTGTGACCACTGGTTGCGCCGGACGATGCGGATGCCCTCCAGCGCCAGCGCCGGGAGGATATGGTCGTTGAGTATCCGGTACTGGCGGTCGATCTGCCGGTGCGCCACCTCGGCGATCTCGGCCAGCACGCGCCGCGGCGGGATACCATCGGCCCCGATCACTTCGTGGTCGAAGGCGATCTGCTGCTTGAGTCCCGCCACGCGGATCTCGAAGAACTCGTCCATGTTGGACGAGAAGATCAGCAGGAACTTGAGCCGCTCGATGAGCGGCTTGGACTCGTCCAGTGCCTGATCGAGCACCCGGATGTTGAACTGCAGCTGGGACAGCTCGCGATGGATGTAGAGACTGCTGTCGCCGAGGTCGATCTCCGGTATCTCGGGAACGGGCGCGGGCCTGGCGGCGGTCGGCTTCGGCGCGGCCGGCGTCTCGGTGGGTGGCGTCATCGTGTCCAGGGCGTCGTCCTCGTCGCGAATTACGACGACCCCATGGTACGCCGCCCGGCGAAGCTTATGACCACGCCCTTACATCCCGGTGACACCGCCATCGGGCCTTCGTACAGGCTGGCGGCGGTATCAGACCACCTGCGGCTCGGGTTCGAGGGTGACGCCGAACATGGCTTCCACGCCGGCGATCACTTTCTGCGCGAATGCCCACAGCTGCGGACCGGTGGCCTTGCCGTGGTTGACCAGCACCAGGGCGTGTCGGTTCGACATGCCGGCATCGCCGTCGCGCGCGCCCTTGAATCCTGCGGCTTCGATCAGCCATCCGGCGGACAACTTGGCCGTGCCGCCGGCATGCGGCCAGGCGGGGAGGCCAGGATGCGCGAGCGCCATGGCATCGGCCTGCACGGCGCCGACGATCGGGTTCTTGAAGAAACTGCCGGCGTTGCCGATCACCGCGGGGTCCGGCAGCTTGCTCGAGCGCAGGCGGACCACGGCCTCGGCCACGTGATAGGGCGTCGGGCGCTGTACGTCCATCTTGTCCATTTCCTCGGCGATGCCGGCGTAGTCCAGCGACAACGGCCGCTCGCGCGGCAGGCGGAAGGTCACCGCCACGACGATCCAGCGGCCGGCCTGCTGCTTGAAGGTCGAGTGGCGATAGGAGAACGCGCAGGCAGCCTTGTCCAGCACCACGAACTCACCCTGTTGCGTGTCCCAGGCTTCCACCGTATCGATGAACTCCGCCACTTCCACGCCATAGGCACCGATGTTCTGGATAGGGGAGGCGCCCACCGTGCCGGGAATCAGGATCAGGTTTTCCAGACCGGCCAGGCCCTGGCCCAGCGACCAGCGGACGAAGTCGTCCCAGCGCTCGCCGGCGGCCACGCGGACCAGCACGTGGTCGTCGCGCTGGAAGGTCTCGACACCGCGGTTGGCAATCGCCAGTACCGTGGCGTCGATGTCGCCACGGATCAGCAGGTTGCTGCCTTCGCCGAGCACCAGTACCTTGCCGCCCGCGATGGCGGGGTAGGCCAGCACCTCGGGCAGCCGTGTCACGTCGTGCACCTCGGCCAGCAACCGCGCGCGCGCATCCACGCGCAGCGTGTTGCGCCGGCCCATGGCGGCATCGCTGGTGAGCTGGAATCCGCCCATGTCGACCGGTTCGTTGTTCATGCAGGCAGGCCCCGGCGACGGATTTCGGTCACGGCCTCGGCCACCAGTTTCGGTCCGCGGAACACCAGCCCGGAATACACCTGGACCAGCGCCGCGCCGGCGGCAAGTTTTTCCGCCGCCGTGTCACCGTCGACGATGCCGCCGACGCCGATGATCGGCAGGCGATCGCCCACCCGTGCCTTCATGGCGCGCAATACCCCGGTGGCTTTGTCGAACAAGGGGCGGCCGGAAAGGCCACCGGCTTCCTGCGCATGCGGCGCGCCCGCCACGGTGTCGCGATCCACGGTGGTATTGGTGCAGATCACGCCGTCGATACCCGAGGCCAGCAGCACGTCGGCGATGGCGTCCAGTTCGACGCCCGACAGGTCCGGCGCGATCTTCAGGAGCATCGGCTTACGTGCACCATGCCGGGACGCCAGGCGTTCCTGCGCCTCGCGCAGCGTGCCGATGAAGCGGCGCAGGGTGTCCTCTTCCTGCAGGTCGCGCAGGCCCTGGGTGTTCGGCGAGGAGATGTTCACCGTGACGTAGCTGGCCAGGGGATAGGCCCGCTCCAGGCAGAGCAGGTAATCGTCGACGGCGCGCTCGTTGGGGGTGTCCTTGTTCTTGCCTATGTTGATGCCGAGCACACCACGGAACGCGGCTTTCTCCACGTTCCGCACCAGCGCGTCGATGCCGCCGTTGTTGAAGCCCAGCCGGTTGATCACGGCCTCGTGGCCCGGCAGGCGGAACATGCGGGGGGTGTCGTTGCCCTGCTGCGGGCGCGGCGTGACCGTGCCGATCTCGAGGAAACCGAAGCCCAGCGCGGCCAGCCCGTCGAGGTGGGCACCGTTCTTGTCCAGTCCGGCGGCCAGGCCCACGGGATTGGGAAAGTCGATGCCGAACGCCCTGACCGGCAGATCGGCCGGCGGCGTGGCGATCCACCGGGACAGGCCGCTGCGTTGCGCCACATCGCAGGCGTAAAGGGTAAGGTCGTGCGCGGTTTCCGCATCCAGGGCGAACAGCAAGGGGCGAATCAGGTCGTACATCAGGTGTCCGGATGACCCGCGAAGATGCGGGTGTCGTAATCGAAGGCGATGGTACCGCCCGACTGCGTGGCGTCGAACAGTGCGCGTAGCGCGACCAGCAGCGGTTCGTGGTTCGGGTGGCCGGCCATCGGCATGTAGGAGGACGACATCGTGCGTCCCAGCAACTGCGTGTAGTCGAGATTCTGCGTGTGGGGGAACGACGCCATGCCACGATAGCCATGTGCGAACCAGCGGGCCATGGCTTCATCGTCGGCGTAGCGCTCGGCCACGCTGGCATAGTCGATGCCGTACTCGTGCAACAGACGCTCGTAGCCCTCGAGGAATGGCGTGCCGACCAGCCGGCGTGTGTTCCAGAAGATGGCGACGAGCCCACGCGGCGTGAGTAGCCGCGCGAATTCACGGCGCACCGCCACCGGATCGAACCAGTGGAAGGCCTGGCCGGCGATCACCAGGTCCACCGAGGCATCCGGCAAGCCGGTGGCTTCCGCCGTAGCGTCATGGGCACGGAAGCCTTCCGCCCCGGCCAGCCACTGGCGTGCCGCGTCGCGCATCGGCGCATTGGGTTCGACGCCGATCACGCGGTGGCCGGCATCGAGGAACAGCTTGGCCGACATGCCGGTGCCCGCGCCGATATCGGCGACCGTCCAGTCGGTATCCACGCCCAGCCCATGGAGCCAGCCGACCAGCGCTTTCGGGTAGTCCGGCCGGTAACGGACATAGTCCGCCACGCGGTCGGAAAAACGGTCCGTGGAGCGAAGGTCGGTCATGGCGTCATCCGCGGGTCAGAACTCGAACTTGATGCCCTGTGCCAGTGGCAGCGAGTCGGAGTAGTTGATGGTGTTGGTCTGGCGGCGCATGTACACCTTCCAGGCATCCGAACCGGACTCGCGGCCACCGCCGGTTTCCTTCTCGCCACCGAAGGCGCCGCCGATTTCCGCGCCCGAAGTGCCGATATTGACATTGGCGATGCCGCAGTCCGAACCGGCGGCCGACAGATAATGCTCGGCGGCCTTCAGGTCCTGCGTGAAGATGGCCGACGAGAGGCCTTGCGGCACGGCGTTCTGCTGGGCAATGGCATCGTCCAGCGTATCGAACGGCATCACGTAGAGGATCGGCGCGAAGGTCTCGGTCTGCACCACCTCATCGGCGTTGCTCAGGCCGGTGACGATGGTCGGCAGAACGAAGTTGCCCTTGCGATCGGTCAGGGCCTTGCCGCCCGTGCGCACGGTGCCACCGGCCGCCTCGGCCCGGGCCACCGCGTCGACGAAGGCCTGCACGGCTTCGGGGCTGTTCAGCGGACCCATCAGCGTGGTGGCCAGCGTGGGGTCGCCGATCTTCTGCTCCACCTGGCCGTAGGCCTTGACCAGGGTGTCCACCACCTGATCGTGGATGGACCGGTGCACGAGCACGCGGCGCGTGCTGGTGCAGCGCTGGCCCGCCGTGCCCACGGCGCCGAATACGATCGCCGGGATGGCCAGTTTCAGGTCGGCCGTCTTGTCGAGAATGATGGCATTGTTGCCGCCCAGCTCCAGCAGGCTGCGGCCCATGCGCTTCGCAACGCGCTCACCGACGGACCGGCCCACCTTGGTGGAACCGGTGAAGCTGATCAGCGGGATGCGCTTGTCGTCCACGAACGCCTGCGCGAGGTCGGTGCCGGCATCGTTGAACAGGAAGAAGATGTCCGGGAAGCCGGCGTCGCGCAGCGCCTCGTTGCAGATCTTCATCGTGGCGATGGCCGAGAGTGGGGTCTTGGGCGAGGGCTTCCAGATGCAGATGTCGCCGCAGATGGCGGCAAGGAAGGCGTTCCACGCCCACACGGCCACCGGGAAGTTGAACGCGCTGACGATGCCGACCAGGCCGACCGGATGCCACTGCTCGTACATGCGGTGCCCCGGGCGCTCCGAGTGCATGGTGTAGCCGTACAGCATGCGGCTCTGGCCGACGGCGAAATCGGCGATGTCGATCATTTCCTGCACTTCGCCATCGCCCTCGGGCTTGATCTTGCCCATTTCCAGGGCGACCAGCGAGCCCAGTGCGTCCTTGTGCCGACGCAGCGCCTCGCCGCACAGGCGCACCGCCTCGCCGCGGCGGGGTGCCGGGGTGGTGCGCCAGACCGTGAAGGCCTCCTGAGCCCGCTGCACGATGGTGTCGTAGTCGGCCGCGCCGGTGGCGTGCACAGTGGCGATCGCCTCGCCGGTGGCGGGGTTGACCGGTGTCAGCGTGCCGGCGTCGGTGGCGGACGCCCACTCCCCGCGGCCGAGGTAGGTGCCCGATTCGGTGGCGTTGAGGCCGATTGCGGCGAGGATATTCGAGGACATGACGACTCCTTGGACGACGCGCCAACGGAATGCCGACGCGACCTAAAGCCGCGATTCTAGCAAACGTGCCCTTCACACTCCGTTGTGCGGCGCGGGACGCACGTGGTCGTCGTGTTATGACAGCCATGGGCGGAAAGCACCTGACGAAGACACGGCGACGCGCACGCTGCATATCACGATCCCAGCCGGGCGGAGGGCACCATGGTGCGTATCTACGAGGTTCCGTTTCACCCCCATGCCGGAAGAGCGTGGGAAGTGCGTCTGGCCGGCAGGGTGATCGAGCGTTGCGATTCGCGATACGACGCACTGCGGTGCGCGGTAAGCAGGGCCTCCAGCGACGGCGGCGATGCGCGCATCGATGTCGAAGGCGCCGATGGGGTATGGCGCCCCTTCGGTACGGATATAAAGCGGCCGGTGGCTATCCCTATGCCCGCCCGGCGTACTTCCGTTTCTGTCCCGCACTAGCGCACGTGAGGTGAGGCGGTGCTCCGCAGTTGGCTGTTGCCCCGTTATATGAGGAACACTTTGACCTTGTCGAGGTTCATGGCTTCCATGACCACGGGGTCGGCGGCGGAGTAGCAGAAGCCCTCGATGACGTGCGCGTTCTTCTGGGCGTAGGCGGCCAGGGTCGCCTTCGACTTGCGACTGATCTTGACGACCTCGATGCCGCGCGTGGTGAATTGTTGATGCCATGCAGCGATTCGCCTGTCCTCCGATAAGAATGTGGCGTTCTCGATGCCTCTGCGGCCGTTAGGCGTGTAGTTATGGCCCAAGGGGTTCCCATGGGCCCCAGTCTTAATGATGATGCGCTTGTTATCGCCACTGGTCTGTATGATCTGATCGATCAGTTCATTGACATCGCCTGCTCTTATTCTTGTGTCGGATGCATAGATGTATCCGCCTGCGCGGTTACGGCGGATGTGCCACTGAGGCTTTATGTGCTCGCCCGTGGCACTGACGCGATGGGGAGCGACCTTCCTGAGCGCCGCATGGTCCCTATACAACTTCACTACCCGACCTCCTGGATGCTCCCATCGCTCCTTGGCGCTGGCGGGACCTGCTGCACCGGGGTAGTACTTGTTTCCGAGGAAAGCCGGTGGCGAACGCATCGCGCCCCTATCCAGCGACCGACCGACGAAACGGCGCGAGGCTTGCCCACCGGAGCGGCCCGCTGCCGGCAGCACCGATAGCCCCCCCGTGACAGCCGCCCCCACCCCTGTGCCCAAGGCTATCCAGCCCAGGATGCCGGCCGTGCGATCCTCGCCCGCTTCCGCGGCGATGTTGGAGGCCAGGTCGACGGCGGTGGTGGTCACCTCAAGTACCGTGGCGGTCGCCATGACCATCATGCCCGGCGTGACCACTGCGCCTGCAAGGCTGCCGGCCGCGGCGGCGCCCACCACTCCCGCGAATGCCCCTCCGGTGGCCACGGTGGCGATCACGGCGCCCACGATACCGACCGCCACGCCGAGCCAGTCCAGCCAGGATTCGCCGGTCGGATCGACGCGGTTGATCGGGTCGCCACCACAGTAGGCATAGCGGTTCAGCCCGCCCGCCTCGAAAGGGCTGGCGTGGTCCGGGCTGAGAAACCGCCGCAAACGAGGCGAGTACAGACGATCGCCCAGCAGATAGCAGCCGGTGCCGTCTTCATGGTTCTCACCAGCAAAGCCGCCGCGAGCACCGTCCCCGGACGTGTTGCGTTCACCGTAGGCGCCGTACGTGCGCCAGTGGAGCCTATCTCCGGCCTCCATCACGACGGAGCCCTGCGGATCGGTGCCCAGCAGCCAGGTGGAGCGCACGGCGTGGCTGAGGACGGTTTCCGCGATCGCCACATCGCCAGCGCGTATGAAACGTCGCTCGTCGTCGTCGCTGAACTCGCCGTAGAGACGACCATCGTCGTAATATCGGTACGCTGTACCTCGGGCGCTATCCACAGACGTCGCACGGCCATCGGGGCCGTAACGGTAGCCGCGGCGTTCGCCGTCCTTCGGTGAGGCGAACGCGAGGCGTCCCGCCCCGTTCCATTCGAAGCTGCCGCCGACCCCGTCATCCACGAGACGACCGGCCTCGTCGTAGCGCATCACCGCGCGGCGCTGCCGACTGACGCCGTTATCAGTAAGCATCGTGACGACGGCGGTGACGCGGTCGCGATCGACGGGGTCGTGCTCGTAGCGGGTCGCTTCGCCGCTTCCGTCGACGAACGTGGTGTCGACCGCCAGCAGGTTGTCCAGGCAGTCGTAGGTGAAGCTCTGGTGTGTGAAGGGTCGCCCCGTGTCGTCGACGGGGAGATCGCCGGTGGCCGACGAGATCGCGTGGCAGGACAGACGTCCGCGCACGTCGTAATCCATCGATTCGCTCCGATAGATATCGTCTGTCCCGTCGTGCCACTGCTTGCCGATCAGCTTGCCGTCGTCGCGCCAGGCGAGCGCAAGCGAACGCCGGGTTGTCGTGCCTTGCCGTTCGTGGGTCCATGTCGTGCGCGCGATTCGGTCGCGATCGTCATAGGTCACGGTCTCGGTCAATGCACTGTCGGCGTCACGGCTGGTGCGGCTGTGAGGGCGGGATATCGCGTCATACGCAAAACTCATTTCGACGACGAGCGCATCCGCGGCGTCGTAATCGGTGGTGCGGGTGACACGGCCGACATCGTCGTAAACGAACACGCGACGCATGCCGTCGACACCGGTTTTGGCCTGTTCCAGGCCGCCGGGTGAAATTTCCACGCATGTACTGCGGCTGAGGGTGCCGCTCGTGACGATGTCCTGCTCGGTCATGCGGCCCAGATAATCGGTACGGAACATCATGGCGCCCGCGTCGGAACTAAGGCTGGCGGGCATGCCCGTGACGGGCGCGTAGGTGGCCTGCATGAGCACCTGCGGACGTGCGCCGCGCAGGGTTTCGGTCAGCAACGCTTCGCCCAGCCACGCGTCGTAGGTGCGATCGATGACGGCGCCGTCCGGCCGTTCCTCGCTGGCCGGGCTGATCTGCCTTGCGACATAGCCGAGTTTCCAGTTCAGGCTTCCCGCCGTTTCCTGGGTCAAACGGGTCAGGCCGTCGTAGCGACGCGTGCCCAGAACGATCGGGGCGGTTTCGCCAGGCGCGGTGACGGCGAGGCAGGCGATCAGTTCGCCGGTCTGGCCGGTGGCATAGGTCCTCGTGACCACGCTGCCATCGGGAAGCAGCGTCTCCGTCAGGCGGCCGAAGTGATCCCACCGCTGCCGCGTCACACGGCCCATGGTGTCGCAGGCTTCGATGCAGCGACCCAACCCGTCGTAGAGCCAGGTTTCGGTAGTGCACGCTACCGGGTTGCTGTCGGTATCCCAGCAACCGGTCTGCACGCGCCGTTGGCGACCGGCGGCGTCCTCATCAACCGACTGCCAACCGCCGATACGCACGCCGCCGGCTTCCTGCCAGGTGATGCGGTGGGTCATGACCTCGCCCGCCTCATCGTTCAGCGAAGTCAGGGCGCGCGTGTGGCTGCCATCGGGGGCCACCGTATCGGTGCACTGACCCCAATCGTCGTAAGTGTAGCGCGTCGTCAGCGCGAGCCGTCGGCCATCGGCCAGTCGGTCGAAAGCGATGTCTTCGACCACGTCGCCGAAGGCGTCGTACACCGTCTCGCCGACGATCTGCATTCCACCGTCGGGGAGCGGCTCTTCCTGTGCGATCAGTCGCCCCTGTTCATCCAGCCATTGCCGGTGCGCCAGCCCCGTGCTACCGATGCGGGTGACCGACCGCGACGCGCGGGTGAGCCGGTATGTCCAACGGTTGGTGGAACGCTGGCCGACACCGTCGCGGAAATCGACTTCCTCCGTGAGGCGGCCCAGGTTGTCGTAGGCGCGACGTATCTTGTTGCGGGCCATGTCAGTCGTTTCGAGAGCGAAGCCGCCTACCAGCGCGAGCACGTCCTCGGTGACGCACACGATGCCGTCGGGTGTGGTGTCGGTGGTTTGCAGTGTCACCGTACCCGGGGCGTCGGTGCGATAGGACAGCTCACGCGTGTGCTTCTTGTCGTCCACGGTATGCGTTTCCCGCGTCAGCGCGCCGTGATGCGCGCCCTGGTCGACGATGAAGGCCTGCTGGCTTTGCGTCAGTGGCTGCCCGGTGTCGCCCAGCGTGGTCCATTCGGCGATCGCCTGCACGTAGACAGCATCCGCGTCGGCCTTGGAGTGCTTGCGCTTGCGCTTGCGTTTGGGCAGGGCGGCACGTTTGGGCAGGGCGGCACGTTTGGGCAGGGCGGCATAGGTGTAGTGCGTGGTGAGGGTCGGGCCGCCCCCCGGTCCGGGTATCACCGTGGCGCTTTTGAGTCGGCGGACCAGTTTGAACGGATCGCCGGGACATCGACCGGCCTCACCTTCGAGCGGAAAGTACCTGAACCGCTCTTCGATGCCCGACGCCGTATCCAGTCGGCCAGTCAGGTTGCCATCGGCGTCATAGTCGCTGAGAACCACGGTGACCTGCTTCACGGCATCGTCGCGGGTGTCGTAAACAGCGGTGGTGACTGCATGGGGAAGCTGGAAGTCCGCCGGCTGGTCGTCGAAGGGCCGACCCCGGACGTTGCCGTACGTGATCGTCACCGCCTGTTTGACGGTGCCTCGATGCGTGGTTTCCGCCGTCATGAGATGAAAATGATCATATTCACGGCTGATGCTGCACAGGTCCTTATCGTCCTCATTGCGCTGGGTTTCCGTCGATCCGTAACGGAAATCGTCGCTACCGACATGACGCAGCAGCTGGTCCACCCTGCTTTGCCAGTCGGGTACGATGGGATAGCCGTAGAAGTTGGCATAACCGTGGTTGTCGTACGTATAGGACGATGCCTGCACGAAGCTCGTTCGTGGGGCCCGACGGATATCTGCGCGGGCGATCGGTGACGCGGCGAGCATGCGCGTTCGCACCACTACCGCCGGCATATAAGCCCGCGGCGCGCCTCGGGGCAGGATAAACGCATGCTCGTCGTATTTCACTTTCTCTTGGATACCGTCCGGCGAGTCGATCGAGGCGAGCAGGCAGAGGGGCGGCAACTCGAGCGTGTTGATGTATCCGAAGGCCCACAGGGGTTCTTCGTCCGTCAACTTGGGGCCCTCGTTGAGTCGGGCGATCGCAGGTATGCGCACCCGTTGCAATTGGGCGCCTTGTCGTTCGAAGACCACTTCGAGCGGCTCCGTCAGGCCAGTGGCCAAGTGCAGCCTTATCTCCCTCAGGTCCGGATAGTCGATGCCGAGCAGCACGGTACCCTCGTCATCGGTGATGCCTGCCAGCACGACGGTGCCGTGGGGACCGAGCTTCCAGGCGAGATGCAGCGCGTCACCACTGGGGCTGGAGATCCTGACCGTGCGCATGATCGACGGATCGTGCTGCATCTTTTCGAGGTACTCGACCACCCCTGTCGCGTGCTCGAGCGTGGCGTTCGCCATGCCGGCCCCCGGTGTGAGGCGAAAGCTTTCCAGCTTGCGATCGGGAAACCGCGCGGCGTATCCAGGAAACATCCAATCGATGCGATGGGTGTCGCCACTGTCGAGGGTGAGCATGTTGGAGTTGAGGTCCAGCTCGGTCATCCCGAGCAGCCAGCCCTCGCCGAAGCCGTGGTCGACATTGCTTAGCGGACTGTAGCGCAGGCGGAAGCCGAAGCCCGGGCCGCGAAGGCGGTTTCCCTTGCCGACCGGTAAGTCGATGCTTGCCGAATACATGCCGGTGCGCGGATCGACCGCCCCGCTGATGTTGCTGTAGAAGCCGAATGCACTGGAGTAGAAGTCGTCCTTGACGACTGCGGTACCGGCGCCCTTGCTTTTATCGTCCATGCGATGGACCCCCTCAGGTGACTTGTAGCTCGTCGCGTGTGCCGGGTACGAATTCGATCGAGCACGTTTGGTCCGAGCCATAGGCGTCGATCATGGTCACGATCATCGGGCCAAGGGGTGGATCGACATGGTCGCGGCGCGGTATGTCGATCCGGCCACACAGCATGATGACGCCCTTGCCCGGCTCGGCCGCTGCGAGCGTCGGCCTGGGCTGACCTCCGGTCGGTACAGCCTCGTTCCAATGGATGTGCGTGTCACCGGGCTCGGCATAGCCCGTGTAACACGGGTTCTGCGTCGATGGCAGGTTGTCGATCCAGTGGATCATGCCCGCCGGTGTGCACTGCATGTGTTTCAGGGCGATCACGCGGCCGTCCTGTATCGACAGCGTGACCGTATCGTTGAAAATGGCGGCCTTGTCGGTATGGCGAAGCTGTTCCAGCTGAAACTGCCCGCGCCCGTATTCCAACGGTGTATCGGGGCGGACGCTCTTATCCCTTCCCGTGTCGATAATCTCGTTAAATGCCGTTGTCCCATCCGGCGCGAATACATAGCCATCGGTGCGGTATCGCCAGCCATTGTCTCCCGTTACCACAAAGGCGAGGCTCAGGGGACCACCGACGGCACCCGCATCGGCGGTAACGAAAAGCTCCACGTAATCTCCGCCGGCCATCGGAGTCGTCTCGTCTGGCGACGCCTTGTCCTGTGTAAGCGTGGCGGGATGGAAGAGGTAACCACGCGGCTCGCGTTGGGCCGACCAGCCCTTGTAGGACTCTCCCGTGGCGTCATTGGCGAAGGGAATCTCCGCGTCGGGCGCCATGTAATCGATGAGGCGGATGCTGGCTCGCTCGGTCGCCGTCAGCTTCACGCGCTGAGCATTCTTCTGTGCTTCGATGTAGGCAATCACCTTGGACTGCTGCCTGCCGTTGGCATAGAGCATCGGATGCTGGATATCGAATGCTACCCTGGCGATAATCCATTCTGGCTCCAGCATCGGTTTTGTGGGCTTATTCCGGCTCATGTTTTGTCTTCCTTGGCATGGCGCGGGGCGCGGCCTGTTTTGGTGAGGATCAGCTCGTTGACCTTGCCGCCGAACGCGATCGATAGCTCGTGGTCGTTGCCGTGCACATCCATGATGTGCAGGGTGGTCTGTTTGATGGCGCTGAGGGGTTTGTTGTCCTTGTCCAGAAAGCGTGCAGCGATGTTGCCCATGAGCAGGCCCACTACCACGCGATCGACCGAGCGACCGACCAGGTTGCCGACGCACTTGTTGTACATCTCGCGCGGTTCGTAGAGGAGAGCAGCGCCAGGGTTCTCCAGCACTGCGCCCTCGGTACTCCCCTCAGGATGTGTCGTCCGGGTTGCCACCTCGACGTTGGCCAGGGGAGGCGGCGGGAAATTCTCGGGCTGGGCCGCACCCGGTTGCCCGTAGTAGCTGATGGCCCATTTGACCGTGTCGTTGGCTGCGCCGGACGCGTATATCGCAAATCCGGATGCCTGCGCCGACGCCCCTCTCACCGACCTGATGCGCAGCAGGTTGTTCTTGTAGAACACGTGCAGATAGTGCTCGCGTGCCCAGTAGAAATGTTCGTCGTTGCCCACGCGTGTCGGAGTCAGGTATCGCTCATTCGTGACGTCACCGTAGCTGCTGAGGGGAAGCGAAGGAAACGCGGTGGGGTGCACGATGACGGAGGAATTGAAGCGACCATCCTCGCCCTGGCCGTCAGGGTCGTGGGCGCCTGCACTGTTCGTCGAGATATACTGCGGGGAGCCGGCGCCCGAAGGCAGGCGAATGCGCGCCGCGAGCTGTCGATCCCTGGTGGACGTCGTGGCCACGTAAAGCGTCAGTGTGGTCTGGCCCGGCTCATTGGGGAACGGGTGCGGCTCGGCCGCGACAGCGATGGCCCCGTCGGGCGCTGCGGCCACCGCGACTATCGCTTCATCCCAGACGTAGCCGGCGCTGGTGGATGAAAAGCTCCAGGTCAGGTCCTTCGGCCGGTCTTCCAGGCGCGGCAGGGGCTCACCGGTGACATAGTCGATCAGTTCGATCGTCGCGATGTCCGCATCCGACAAGGCGACCGAATTGCCGTTGGCGTCGAGGGCGGACAGGACAATCCGCACCTCGCATTGCTGCCGTCCGTTGTTGAAGACGTGCAACGCGGGCTCGTTATCCGGGAATGCGTTCTTGTAGACTCTGAACAATGCGAGCTGGACCCACGGCTGGGCCTGTGTCTGTGAGGTGCCTGTTGACATAGCGACTTTCCTTGTCGATTTCGGGTTGATTCATTCGGCGCGCGTGGGCGGGGGCGGTATGTTGATCGTCATGCAGGAAACCTTACCGTCCAGCCCGTTTTCTTTGTGGTACGTCCTCGAGTAGACGACATCGCCTTCGCCGTAATCCGTGTCGTCCTTGCTGGATTCGAAGTTACCGGCCCACGTGTATTTGACTCGCTTGAGGAAGGTGAACTTCACCCAGTCGTCGCGCTTAAGGCAGTCCGGGTCGTCGTAGAGTTCGATCACGGTGCCCGGCGGGATCCAATGGAAATCGATTGATTTGGCCTCGTCATTCATGCAGCCGCCGTCTTTCGATTTAAATCGGAACATCTGGGAAAACGGCGCAGCGAGGGCAATGGTGCACACCACGTTCTGCGACGCGTTATTGCCTTCGAACAACCGCACCTGGGGCGGCTCGCTTTGTGGCTGCGCAACGGCGGCTTGTGTCGGCGCCGAAGCGCTGCCGGCGGCCTGGGTCTGCGCCGTAACGCGCGCGGGGCCGGCGATGAGGCAGAAGGCGAGCAGCCCCGCGTGGAGGGCGACATTCCGTGTCATAGGTGCTTCCTCGGCCGTCTTGGCCATCGTGGATGGGACGTCTGAGTGATATCGCATAACGGTGCCCGGGTCTATCGGTCGGAAGTTGTAGGGGCGATTCGACTTTCGTTCCGGGGGGGCGCTCGGTTATCCTGAGGAATGTCGGCCCCGTAGCTCAGCTGGATAGAGCGTCCCCCTCCTAAGGGGAAGGTCGCCCGTTCGAATCGGGCCGGGGTCACCATCCTGAGCAGGCGCACGCCGCCGGAGCAGCCCATGACGCGTACCTTCGACGCCATCATCGTGGGTGCCGGCCAGGCCGGCCCCGCCCTCGCCGGGCGGCTCACCGCCGCCGGCAAGCACGTGGCCATCATCGAGCGGCACCTGGTCGGTGGCACGTGCGTCAACACCGGCTGCAAGCCCACCAAGACGCTGGTCGCCAGTGCCTACGCCGCCCACCTTGCACGGCGGGGTGCCGAGTTCGGCGTCGGCGTCGGCCCCGTTACCATCGACATGCCGACGGTCGCGGCCCGCGCGCGGCAGGTGATTCTGGACGCGCGCAAGGGTAACGAAGACTGGCTCGCCGGTATGCCGGGCCTGTCACTGATCCGCGGTCACGCGCGCTTCGTCGGCCCCCGGCGGATCGAGGTCGACGGCGAGGTGCTGGAGGCGGCGCAGGTCTTCCTCAATGTGGGCGGACGGGCGCAGGTGCCGGACTTCCCGGGGCTGGACGGGGTGGACTACCTCACCAACAGCACGATCATCCCGCTGGAGTCGCCGCCGGTCCATCTGGTCGTGGTCGGCGGCAGTTACATCGGGCTGGAATTCGCCCAGATGTACCGCCGGTTCGGCTGTGAGGTAACCGTCGTCGAGAAAGGGCCGCGACTGGTGGCCCACGAGGACGAGGACGTCTCCGCGGCGATCCGCGCTTTCCTCGAAGCGGAAGGCATTGCCGTGCGCACGGACGCCTGTTGCATCACGGTGCGCACCGATCCCGCCGGGGTGCGCGTGGGCGTGGATTGCCGCGACGGGGCACCGCACGTCACGGGCAGCCATGTGTTGCTCGCGGTCGGCCGTCGGCCCAACACGGACGACCTGGGTCTGGCCGCAGCCGGCATCGCCACGGACGAGCGGGGATACATCGTCGTGGACGACCACCTGCGGACCACGGCCGACGGCGTCTGGGCGATGGGCGACTGCAACGGCAAGGGCGCCTTCACTCACACCGCCTGGAACGACTACGAGATCGTCGCCGCCAACCTGCTCGATGGCGCCGCGCGCAAGGTGAGCGACCGCATCCTCGGATACGCGCTCTACGTCGATCCGCCACTCGGCCGCGTCGGCATGACCGAGACCCAGGCACGCGCGTCCGGTCGCCCCTTGCTGGTATCCAAACGACCGATGAGCCGCGTGGGACGCGCAGTGGAGAAGGGCGAAACGCTGGGTTTCATGAAGCTGGTGGCAGATGCGCAAACGAAGCAGATCCTGGGCGCCGCCATCCTGGGTGTCGGCGGCGACGAGGCCATCCACGGGATACTCGACATGATGAACGCCCGCGCGGACATCGGCACGCTGCAATGGGCGGTGCCCATCCATCCCACGGTGTCGGAGCTTATTCCCACGCTTGTCGGCGACTTCCAGCCCGTCGCCTGACGATCTAAGAGAGGTAAACGCGCGTCACTCACAGGTCGAAAACTTTGACGCGGTCGATACCGAATGCCTTCATGAGTTTTGCATCTGCTGCGCCGAAGCATGTCGCGTACACGACGTGGGCATCGGTATTCCACAGATCCCTTATTTCCTGGCTACTCTTCCATCCGATATCGGTGATTTGTATATCTGCCTGGTTTCTCCCTGACCTGAGCGAATAGTTCGTGAGCCTATACGTGTCGTCACGGTATAACGCGCTGTCGGAGAGAACTCTTCTGCCAAAAAACCAGTTGAATCCCGCCTCGTTCCCGTGCACACCCGTGAGAATAATGACGTTTTTTCCGTCATTTCGCGGAATTTCCTTCAAGAGTTCGCTGACATCGGGTCCGCGGATGCTGGTGTGGGGAGCGTACACATAACCTCCGGCTCCGTTAGGGATCCTCGACCAAACTGGCTTGAGCTCGTCGATGAACTGTTTCTTTTTTTTATCGTAGTGAAGTCTGATCTCGTTGCCGGCTGCCTGCCTGGACACGGTATAGGATTTGACTTGTCTCCCTCCGGCGTACTTATACGTCCGCCTGCTGTAGCCCGCCCCTTGCTTGCTCAGGCCGGGTAACGGCGGTAGGGAACCGATCGCTCGTTTCTGTGCCACGACGGGCCCGTTTCCGATGAACCGGGAAGCCCTTGCCCCGGTGGCGGGTGCGGCGGACAGGGCCCCAGTGGCCAACCCTGTTCCCAGCGCCAGCCAGCCGAGGATACCGGCGGCACCCTCGTCGCCGACTTCTGCGGCCGCTGCCGAACCGATCTCCACGGCGACGGAGGTTATTTCGAGTACGACAGACGCTGCCATGGCCGCCATGGTTGGCGTAGAAACAGCGGCCGTGATGCTGCCTGCCGCAGCGGCTGCAACGACGCCCAGCAGGGCGCCGCCCGTCGCGACGATGGCGACGGCGGAGGCGATCACGCCCACGGCGACGCCGAGCCAGTCCCACCAGGCGCCGCCGCTGGGATCGACACGATTGATCGGGTCGCCGGCGCAGTAGGCATAGCGGTTCAGCCCACCCGCATCGAACGGACTGGCGCCGTCCGGACTGAGAAAGCGGCGTAACGTTGGTGAGTACAACCTGTTACCCAGAAGGTACCAGCCGGTGTCCTCCTCGCCGATTTCGCCGGCGAAGCCGGTACGTGCGCCGTCGTCGGTCGTGTCCCGACCGCCGTACGCCCCATACGTGCGCAAGGTCGTGTGCTCGCCTGCTTCGACGATCACGGAGCCCTGCGGGTCGTTTCCGAGCAGCCACGTGGTGCGGATGGCCTGGGAGAGGAGGCTCTCGGCAACGACGATTCCGGCGGCGCGGAAGTAGCGTCGCTGGTCGTCATCGGAAAACTCGCCATACAGTCGTCCGTCGTCGTAGTAACGGTAGTGGGTGCGACCACTGCGACGCAGTCGCGCGATGCGCCCGTCGGGGCCGTAGCCATACTCGATGACCTTACCATCCGGCAAGCTCATCGAGGTCAGGCGACCGGCAGCATCCCAGGCAAGTGCGCGTCCTTCTCCGTCATCGACCACGTTGCCGTTTCCGTCGTAGCGCAGCGCAAGTTTGACCCCGTAGCCGGGGTACCCAGGCGAGGTGCTGCTCACGCCGGTCAGTCGGTCGCGGTCGATGTCGTCGTACTCGTAGGTCGTGACGTTGACCTGCCCATCGCACAGTGTCGTCGTCACGCTCAGCAGATTGTCGAGACAGTCATAGACGAAGCACTGCTGGCGGTAGGCCTGTCCGGCATCGTCGATGGGAAACTCGTCCGTTGTGTCAGCAAGGATCTGGTGATCTATGAGCCGACCACGCTTGTCGTAGTCCATGGCCTCGTCGCGAAGCCATCGATCGTCGTCGCCATACCAACGCTTGCCGACCAGCTTGTTGTCTTCGCGCCATGCGAATACCAGCTTGCGTCGTCCGGCTGTACCGCCCGCTTCGTAGGTCCAGGTGGTGCTGGCCAGACGGCCGAGTTCGTCGTAGGACACCGCTTCGGCGACCGAACCGCTGACATCGCGTGCCGTCCGCGAGACGGAGCGGGACAGGGCGTCGTAAACGAATGCGATATCCAGCAGGACTTCGCCGTTGGGCGCACAATGCCTTGTGCCGATGAGCCTCCCTTGATCGTCGCAATCGAAGACCTGCCGCATACCGTCCGCACCGGTCTTGTTTAGCTCGATACCGCCCGGTGAAACCTCGACCTTCGTGGAGCGGGATGGCGCGCCGCCCACGGTCACCTGCTGCTCCGTTATGCGGCCCAGGTAGTCCGTGCGCATGGTCATCGCGGCACTGTCGGAACTGAAGGAAATCGGTGTGCCAAGCCTGGGATCGTAAGTCGCCTGCTTCAGCATGACCGGCGGGCTTCCCAACAGCACCTCGCTGAGAAGTGCTTCGTCAAGCCATGGATCGTAGGTTCGCTCGATCATCCCCCCGCCGGGATGCCGCTCGGTGGTCGCACGGATCTGCCTCGGCTTGTAAAACAGCTGCGTGACAAGGCTGCCGGCCGCTTCTTCGGTCATCCGGCCCAGGCCGTCATGCTGCCGGGTACCTATGACCGTGCCCGCTTCCTCGCCCGGCGGCGTGACCTCGATGCTCGCAACCGACTCGCCGCCGCCCGGTGCATAGCGGCGAACGATGGCTGTTGCGTCCGGAAGTGTGGTCCGGATCAGACGATCGAAGTGATCCCAGGTCTGCAGCGTGACGAGGTTCATCGCATCGATCGTCTCGACGCAGCGGCCGAGCCCGTCGTAGCGCCAGGCCGCCGTCGCCTTAGGAAGGCGGTTTCCCTCCGCATCCCATACGCCAGCCTCCGCAAATCGCTGCCTGCCAGCCGCATCGGTATCGGTGGACTGCCAGCCGCCCACACGCTGACCGGCCGCTTCCCGCCAGGTCGTGGTGCGGGTAAGTACCTCCCCTGAACGTTCGATCAGTGCGGTTTCGCTGCGGATATGGCTGCCGTCGGGCAAGGCGATGTCGTTGCATTGACCCCAGTCGTCATAGGTGAAGCGGGAGACCAGGGCGAGCGTTCTGTCGGGCGCCAGACGGTCGAAAGCGATGTCTTCGATCGTTTCGCCGAAGGCGTTGTAGACCACCTCCCGTACCGTCATCGCACCGCCATCGGGCAGGGGCTCTTCCTGCTCGATCAAGCGACCTTGCTCGTCCAGCCATGCGCGGTGCAGCAAGCCGGTAATGCCGGAACGACCTATCCACCGCTCTTTATTGGTCACGAAATATTTGGAGCGGCTGACGACGATTTCTTCGTCGCGACTACGAAAATGTGTTTGTTCTTCAGGACGAGCGAGCGAGTCGTAGGTAAACCGGACATTGTTGCCTAAGGCGTCCTGGGTCTGCCTGGTCAGGCCACCCACCAGCGTCAGCGTTTCCTCCTCGGCGGTGGTCAGGCCGTCGTGCGTAGTGTTCACGGTGCGGGTAGTCAGCGTACCGGGAGCCTCGGCGCGATAGTAAAAATCCCGGCACTCGGTCAGGCCGTCCTGCTTGCGGGTCTCCCAGGCGATGGCGCCATGCTGGTCGCCTTGATCGAGGACAAAGCCCTGCTGGCTTTCGCTTAGTCTATCCTCGGCATCGTCGAGCGTGGTCCATTCGCCGCAGGCCTGTACGTAGACCCCGTCCGCTTCTCCCTCGCGGTGGCGCAGTGGCACGTCGCAGTAACGGTAATAGGTGCTGAGCGTGGGGCCGCCGCCCGGACCCGGTTCGACGGTCTGTTGCTTGAGCCGGCGCGTGAGTCGGAATGGATCGGGCGGACACTTCCCTTGCTCGCCGTCGAGCGGGTAGTACGCCGAGCGCTCGGTGACGCCGGAGGCGCCGTCGAATCGGCTCAGAACGTTGCCGTAGTCGTCGTAGGTAGTCTGGGCGACGATGACCTGTCGGATGGTGTCATTACGGTCGTCGTAGAGGGTCGTGGCGATCGTGTGCGGCAGCTGGAAGCTGGTCGGCTGATCGCGAAACGGTCTGCCCCTCACTTCACCATAGGTGGTGGCGACCGTCTGGACCACGTGCCCGCGCCGGGTGGTCTCGGTGGTCAGCAGATGGAAATGGTTGTAGTCGCGCTCGATGGTGCACAGCACGCTATCGTCCTCATCACGCTGGGTCTCGGTCGAGCCGTAGACGAAGCCGTCGGCGTTGCCGTGCTGCATCAGCTGGTCGTTGCGGCTTTGCCAGTCGGGAACGAGCGGGAAACCATAGAAATTGTTGTAGCCGTGGTTGCCATAGGTGTAGGTGCTGGTCTGGACGAAGCGCGAGCGCACGGCGCGCGGACCGTGCTGGCGTGGCCGCACCGGTGCTGCGACGAGTGTGCGGCGGCGCTTCGTAACGGCTGGCATGTAGCGCCGCGGCGCGCCTGGCGGCAACTCGAGGGCACGCTCGGCGTAGTCGACCTCGTCCTGGATGCCATCCGGCGACACGATCGAGGTAAGCATGCGCAGGTACGGTGCGTCCAGGGTATTGCGGTGGCCGAACGCCCCGACGGGTTCGTCTTCCTCTGCCGTGGTCCCGGCGTTGAGCTCCATGGTCGCCGGGATGCGTATGCGCAAGAGATCATCGCCGAGGCGCTCGAAGTTCGTGTCCACGGGATCGGTGGATCCTGTTGAAATGCGCGGCGGTATCTCGTTTAGGGTGTTGCGGTAGCCGAACGCCCAGACGGGTTCGTCTTCCTCTGCCGTGGTCCCGGCGTTGAGCTCCATGATCGCCGGGATGCGTATGCGCACGAGATCATCGCCGAGGCGCTCGAAGTTCATGTCCACGGGATCGGTGGATCCTGTTGAAATGCGCAGCTGTATCTCGTCAAGGTTGGGATAGGCCAGGCGCAGCATCTCGACGCCCTCATCGTCGGTGACGCGGGTCAGCACCGCGCCACCGTGGGGCCCAAGTTCCCAGGTAAGGTGGATGGCGTTCCCCCCTGGGTTGACGATGCGCACGGGGCGCATGACATAAGAGTTCGCTGGCGTCGGTTCCAGGTACTCGATCACGCCGGTCGCGTGGGTGAGCACCGCGGTGAGGTTGCCGGCGCCCGGGACGAGCCGGAAGCTCTCCAGCTTCCGATCAGGGAAGGTCGCGGGGGTGTCGGTGAAAAACCACTCGATGCGGTGGCTGTCGCCGTCGCCCAGGGTGAGCATGTTGGTATCGCGATTCAGCTCGGTCAGGCCGAGGCGCCAGCCCACGCCGAAACCGTCGTCGTTGGGGTTCAACGCGCTGTAGCTTAGGCGGAATTCAAGGTGAGGGCCGCGCAGCCGGTTGCCTTTACCGGTGGGCAGGTCGATCGTCGCCGAATACATACCTGTGCGCGGGTCGACGGCGCCGCTGATATGACTGTAGAAGCCGAACGCGTTGGAGTAAAAATCGTCCTTCGCGAGGGGCGCGGGGGCACGCTGGGGTTGGTCCGTCACGGGTGGGATCCTTTGTGCTGTCCATGCGTAGTGCGACTGCGCCGCGCTTGTCGGCGATCAGCTGACTTTCCATGTCATGGCGTGCTTCCTTGGCCGCCATGGCCTACGTTGCTCACCATTCCGTGATAGTACGAAGCTCATCTCACGTCCAGTAGGCCGGAAGTCGTAGGAGCAGCGTCTTCGCCACAGGGCGCCCCTTCGCTCGTTCGCGTCTCTCAGGGAATATCCGCACCCGCGACCGGCGTGCGGAAATTTGCCGGTGTCAGGTCGGTGGTGAAACGAAACACACCCTCGGCCACGCGGCGGGACAACACCACGTCGAGGATCGTGGTCTCATGCGCGCCCAGCACCGCGAGCAGGTCGTCACGCGGCAGGGTGGAGGCGACCACATGGCCGATCAGCCCCGTGGGGTCCACAGGGTCGATCCGTACGCCGTAAGGCGCATGCGAGGGCTGCGCCTCACGCAGAACCTTGCCTGCATCGCGCGGATCCACGACGGGCCCATCGCCGGCCAGGAGCGCGTGGTTCAGGAACAGGGTGACCGTGGCCGGGCTGCGCGCGTTGGCCTGCCGGTCGGTGGAGAAGCCCGGTGGCAGGTCGTTGGGCGACGCGGTGGGTCCCGCTGTCAGCAGGAAGTGCGCCTGCGGCAGCGGCTCGCCGCGATCGTCCAGCAGCCGGAAGATCAGCAGGCTGTGCGGATCGTGGATGTGCGTGCGCGTGGTAAGCAGCTTGGTTTCCACCTCGACCTTGTCACGGTCGCGCCGCGCGTTTTCCGCGGCGAACGCATCGCACAGCGCCGTATAGGCGGCCGGGGATTCCACGGCGAAGCAGCGCATGATCGTCTCGACGGTGAGCGGTGACGGCGTCTCGGCGGCCATGATGCCGTGGTCGCTGCCGGAGTGGGACAGGCCGGCCAGCAGCTTGAACGCCGTACGCGGCGCTTTCGTGGTCGTCATCGATAACGCGGCGCTGGCACGATCCTGCGTCAGCACCACATGCCGTGCGTTGAGGTTGGCCGCCGCCAGGCGGATCACGCCGTCGGAGCCGTCCTCGCCGGTGTACGAGTTGACGTAGTCGTAGAGCTTGCGATCGGGGCGATCGCCGATCAGGTCGAAGAGATAGGTGCCGTGCGTGGCGTAGTCCGGACCATGGATGACATTCAACGCCTGCGCCAGCGACTCGGGGCTACCGTGCTCCAGCCAGTCGAGGATGCGCTGTCCCGGCTCGACACCATTGAACCAGGCCTTCAATCGACCGACCACGCCCTTGCCCAGGGCAGCCAGGGCGGAGCCGAAGTGCGCGGAGGCGAGCATCACCAGATGGCGCAGCCGGATCGGCGCGTAGAGGGCGGGGCGATCGCGCTGCGCGTTCAACCAGGCGACGGCCACCGTGCCGCCGGTGGAGTGGGTGATGCAGTCGAACGTGCCATCGGCCAGCTGCAACCCGCGCAGGGCGTGATCGAATGCGCGCACGATATCGTCCATGGTGACGCGGTCGTCGAAGGTGACGTACTCCGACAGCCGGATGTCCACGATCCGCAATGGCGCGCCCGCTTGCGCCGCGCGGTCGGCCAGTGCCTTCGGCAGGCTGCCGTAAGTGGATGTATCGGTAACGCTCCAGCCGTGTACGAAAACCAGGGTAGCCATGCCTGTTTCCTCGTCAGACGTCGCGGATGACCATCAGTCGTGTCTCGCTCATGTCATCGATGGCGTAGCGCACGCCCTCCCTGCCGATCCCGGAGGACTTGGCGCCGCCGTACGGCATGTTGTCCACGCGGAAGCTGGGTACGTCGTTGACGATGACGCCGCCTTGCTCGAGTTCGTCCCACGCCCGCATCGCATGGCGCAGGTCGTTGGTGAAGATGCCCGCCTGCAGGCCGAAGTCCGAGTCGTTCACCGTGGCCAGCGCCTCGTCGAAGGAGAGGAAGCGCTGGATCGACGCGACCGGGCCGAACGCCTCCATGCGTTGCAGCTTCGCGTCGTGCGGCACGTTCTCCAGCAGCGTCGCTTCCAGCATGGCGCCCTTGCGGCCGCCGCCGCACAGCACCCGTGCGCCGCCTTGCCTGGCTTCCTTCACCCAGCCTTCCAGGCGCGCCGCGGCGGCCTCGTCGATCATCGGCCCGAGGAAGGTGGTTTTCTTCTTCGGATCGCCGGCCTTGAGCGTGCGCACCCGGGCCACCAGCTTGCGGCGCAGTGCGTCGTACACGTCGTCGTGGACGAGGATGCGCTGCACGCTGATGCAACTTTGCCCCGATTGGTAAAACGCGCCGAACACAAGACGCTCGACCACCGCGTCCAGATGGATGGCCTGATCGCCGTCCACGATGCATGCGGCGTTGCCGCCCAGTTCCAACGTCACCTTCTTCTGGCCGGCACGGGCTTTCAGGTCCCAGCCGATCAGGCCACCGGTGAAGGACAACAGCTTGAACCGCGGGTCGGTGACCAGTGGGTCGGCATGCTTGCCGTCCAGTGGCAGCACCGAGAACGCGCCTTTAGGCAGATCGGTCTCGGCCAGGATCTGCCCGATGATCAGGGCGCCCAGCGGGGTGCGCTCAGACGGCTTCAATACGAATGGGCAGCCGGCGGCGATGGCCGGCGCGACCTTGTGCGCGACCAGGTTCAGCGGAAAATTGAACGGCGTGATGAACGACACGGCGCCCAGCGGCACGCGCCGCGTGTAGCCGTGGTACCCGGCAGCGCGTGCGGAGATCTCCAGGTTGATCGTCTCGCCGTTGATCCGCACGGCTTCCTCCGCGGCGATCTTGAACGTCTCGATCAGCCGGGTGACTTCGCCGGCCGCGTCGTTGATCGGCTTGCCCGCTTCCACGCACAGGGCATAGGCCAGTTCGTCGCGGCGCTCGCCGAAGCGGCGCACGCAATGCTCCAGCACGGCCTGGCGCTGGTAGGGCTTGAACTGTTTCATCGGGCGGGTGGCCGCGTGCGCCGCCGCGATGGCCTGTTCCAGCGCAGCGGCGTCGGGCAGGGCGACGCGTGTCGCGACCTTGCCGGTGTATTTGTCCAGAACATCCAGCTTCTTGCCGGTCTTACGGGCCTTGTTGGCCACGTAATAGGGGTAGCTCTTCTCGAGCATGGCGCGGGCCTCGTCGTGAGCGATCCGCCATGATGCCGTCGGCGGTGTTCAGTGGCTGTATAGACCCGGGCGGGTTCAGTCGTCGCGGCGTACGTGCAGTTCGCCGTCGCCCAGCATCACGCGCAGCCGCTCACCCACGGCGACATCGCCGGCGCGACGCACGATACCGTCGCGTTCGTCGAACACGATGGCGTAGCCGCGTTCCAGCGTGGCCAGCGGGCTGACCGCATGCAGGGTGCGCGCCTGTTCCGTGAGGCGGGCACGCTGGCGTTCCAGGCGTCGCGCCATGGACGCGGCCAGTCGCTGGCGCAGGTCGGAGAGACGCCGTTGCGACGGCGCCAGCCGCAGGCGTGGGTGCTGCGCGGCAAGCCGCGCCTGCAGACGTTCCAGCCGTGCGCGGCGCAAGGCGCCGGCTTGACCGGCCGTCATCACGAGGCGTCGGTGCAGCGCTTCCAGGCGCTGGCCGTCGCGCGCCAGTCGGGCCTGCGGGCGCTGCGCGTTCAGCCGCGCCTGCCAGTGGTCCGCCCGTTGCGCAGCGGCCTGCAGGCGACGCGTGGTCAGGGTGGTCATGCGCTGGCGCAGGCGATCGAGGCGGTGTTGCAGGTCGACGCCGTCCGGCACCAGCAGTTCCGCCGCGGCCGAGGGGGTGGCCGCGCGCAGGTCGGCCACGAAGTCGGCGATGGTGAAGTCCACCTCGTGGCCCACGGCCGAGACCACCGGCACCGCGCTGGCATGGATGGCACGGGCCACGTCCTCGTCGTTGAACGCCCAGAGGTCTTCGAGCGAGCCACCGCCACGGGTGACCAGCAGCACGTCGTAGCGGCCGCAGGCGGAGGCCTTGCGCAGCATGGCCGCGATCGCGGGCGGGGCCTCGCGGCCCTGCACGGGCACGGGCAGCACGTCCACTTCGGCGAGCGGAAAGCGCCGGCCCAGCACACTGAGCACGTCGCGGACCGCCGCGCCCGAGGGCGAGGTGATGACGCCGATGCGGCGCGCGAACGCCGGCAGGGCGCGCTTGCGCTCCGCATTGAACAGGCCTTCGGCGCCCAGTCGTGCCTTGAGTTGCTCGAACTCGCGCTGCAGGGCACCTTCACCCGCGGGCTCCATGTGGTCGGCGACCAGCTGGAACTCGCCGCGTGCCTCGTACAGCCCGACCTTGGCCCGCATCAGCACATGCATGCCGTCCGCGGGACGGAAGCGCAGGCGCGAGGCGGCGGTGCGGAACATGGCGCAGCGCACCTGGGCGCTGGCGTCCTTCAACGTGAAATAGACATGGCCGGAAGCGGGGCGGGCGACGTTGGACAGCTCGCCCTCGATCCACACGCCCATGGGCAGGGCGTCTTCCAGCAGGTCGCGCACCAGCCGGTTCAGGCCGGAGGGCGTGAATATCTCGGGGGGCGCGCGGTCGTCGAAGGCGGACATGGACCGTGAAGCGTAAAGCGTCAACCGTGAACCGTAAAGCGCTAGCGCGCACCGAATGCCTTATCGCCTAACGGTTTACGCCTGACGCTTAACGCATTACATGCGGAATACGCCGAAGCGGCCCTGCTCGATCGGCGCATTGAGCGAGGCCGAGATGGCCAGCCCGAGCACGCGACGCGTATCCGCCGGATCGATGATGCCGTCGTCCCACAGGCGCGCGCTGGCGTAGTAAGGATGCCCCTGACGTTCGTACTGGTCGCGTACGGGGGCCTTGAAGGCTTCCTCCTCCTCGGCGCTCCACTGGCCGCCGCCGGCCTCGATGCCGTCGCGGCGCACGGTGGCCAGCACCGAGGCGGCCTGCTCGCCGCCCATGACGCTGATCCGCGCGTTGGGCCACATCCACAGGAAGCGCGCGCCATACGCTCGCCCGCACATCGCGTAGTTGCCGGCACCGAAGCTGCCGCCGATCACCACGGTGAACTTGGGCACGTGCGAACACGCCACCGCCGTCACCATCTTCGCGCCGTCCTTGGCAATGCCGGCATTCTCGTATTTACGCCCGACCATGAAGCCGGTGATGTTCTGCAGGAACACCAGTGGCACGTTGCGCTGGTTGCACAGTTCGATGAAATGCGCACCCTTCTGCGCGGATTCACCGAACAGGATGCCGTTGTTGGCCACGATGCCCACGGGGTAGCCATGGATATGTGCGAAGCCGGTGACCAGCGTCTTGCCGTAGCGCGCCTTGAACTCGTGGAACTCCGAGTCGTCTACCACCCGCGCGATCACCTCGTGGATGTCGAACGGGCGGCGCGTGTCCTCGGGGATTACGCCATACAGTTCCTCGGCGGCGAAGCGTGGCTCGCGCGGCGCACGCACGGCCAGCGGCTGCTGCTTCACGCGGTTGAGCGTGCCGACGATGTCACGGGCGATCGCCAGCGCATGCGCATCGTTCTCGGCGAAATGATCGGCCACGCCCGATACCGACGTGTGCACGTCGGCACCGCCCAGCGCCTCGGCATCCACCACCTCGCCGGTGGCGGCCTTCACCAGCGGTGGGCCACCGAGGAAGATCGTGCCCTGCTCGCGCACGATGATCGTCTCGTCGCTCATGGCCGGCACGTAGGCACCGCCGGCGGTGCACGAACCCATCACCACCGCGATCTGGGGAATGCCCTGGGCACTCATGCGCGCCTGGTTGTAGAAGATGCGGCCGAAGTGTTCGCGATCGGGGAACACCTCGTCCTGCAGCGGCAGGAACGCGCCGCCGGAGTCCACCAGGTAGACGCAGGGCAGGCGGTTCTCCATCGCCACTTCCTGCGCGCGCAGGTGCTTCTTCACCGTCATCGGGAAATACGTGCCGCCCTTGACCGTCGCATCGTTGGCCAGCACCACCACCTCCTGGCCCATCACCCGGCCGATGCCGGCGATGACACCGGCGGCCGGCGCGGCGTCGTCGTACATGCCATGGGCAGCCAGGGGGGCGATCTCGAGGAAGGGCGAACCGGGATCGAGCAAGGCAGCGATGCGCTCGCGGGGCAGCAGCTTGCCGCGGGCCACGTGCTTGTCGCGGGCCTTGGCTCCGCCTCCCTCGGCGGTACGTGCCAACGTGGCACGCAGGTCGTCGGTCAGTGCGCGCAGGCGCTGGCTGGCGGCCTGGAACTCGGCCGAGCGGGTATCGAGCTGCGAATCGAGGATGGGCATGGTGGGCGTTCGCGCTATGACGAAACGACCATGATAGCGGTCGCGCGAGGTGGGCAAACGCTGCAATGCGCCAAAAAAAACGGCCACCCGAAGGTGGCCGTTTCGACAGCGAAGCAAACCTTGCGGCTTACTTCTTGGTGCTGTCGTCCTTGGCGCTATCCGCGTTGGAAGCAGCGTCCTTCGCCTGGTCAGCCGACTTGTCGGCCTGATCAGCAGCGTTGGCAGCGGCGTCCTTGGCAGCTTCCGGGGTGCCACCAGCCGTCGAGGCCGAAGCGGCCTGCGAAGCCTGGTTGGCAGCAGCCTTGGCCTGGTCGGCGGACTGCTGAGCCTGGTCGGCAGCCTGCGTCGTGGCGGCATTGGCCGACTGGTCGGCGGCCTGCTGTGCCTTGTCAGCCTGCTGCTGGGCGTCGGAAGCCGACTTCTGGGCGTCCTGCGCGGAATCCTGCGCGCCGTTGCTGCAAGCTGCCAGAAGCGCGACGAGCGCAGAGGCGAGAAGGGTACGCGTCAAATTCATTATGTTTCTCCTTAGCCGTGGAATGCCGTGAGGCGGGCGTATTAAAGCCTAGTTATCGTAACTTAGCTATAAACCTCATCGTGCCGCTTCAGTGGGCATTAAAGCCCATGTATTTGGCGTGATTGCGGTTCAATGCCTGGAAATAATGCGTCGACCCCGGTTTTACACCACTTCGATGGCGATTGCCGTTGCCTCGCCGCCACCGATGCATAGCGCGGCGACGCCCCTTTTTGCGCCACGGGCCGTCAACGCATTGAGAAGGGTGACCACGATCCGGGCACCGCTGGCGCCGATCGGATGGCCCAGCGCACAGGCGCCGCCGTTGACGTTGACCTTCTCGTGGGGCACGTCCAGCTCGCGCATGACGGCCATCGGCACGACGGCAAACGCCTCGTTGATCTCGAACAGGTCCACGTCACCGACCGACCAGCCGGCCTTTTCCAGCACCTTGGAAATGGCGCCGACCGGGGCCGTGGTGAACCACTCCGGCGCCTGCGAATGGGTGGCGTGGGCCACGATGCGGGCCAGCGCGGTGACGCCGCGGGCCTTCGCATCATCGGCCGAAAGCAGCACCAGTGCCGCCGCGCCGTCGGAAATGCTGGACGAACTGGCCGCCGTGATCGTGCCGTTTTCCTTGCGGAACGCGGCGCGCAGGGTGGGAATCTTTGCCGTATCGGAGCGTCCCGGCTGCTCGTCCTCGACGAAATCCTGCGCGCCCTTACGGCCCTGCACGGTCACCGGAACGATCTCGCCGGCGAAGGCGGAAGACGCCTGGGCGGCCTTGGCGCGCTCGACGGAGGCAATGGCGAAGGCGTCCTGTTCCTCGCGGGTGAAGTGGTATTTGTCGGCGCACTGCTCGCCGAACACACCCATCGACTGGCCGTCGTACGGGTTGGTCAGGCCGTCCCATGCCATGTGGTCGACCAGCTGGCCGTCGCCGTAGCGGATGCCCGTACGCGCGTTGACCATGTGCGGCGCGTTGGTCATCGACTCCATGCCGCCGGCCACCACGATGGCGGCGGACCCGGCCTTGATCAGGTCGTGGGCCAGCATCATGGCCTTCATGCCGGAACCGCACACCTTGTTGATCGTGGTGCAGCCCGCCGAGGTGGGTAGCCCGGCCTGCAGCGACGCCTGGCGTGCGGGCGCCTGGCCGAGGTTGGCGGGCAGCACGCAGCCCATGATCACCTCGCTGACGTCGTCCGGCGCGACGCCCGCCTGTTCCAGTGCCGCCTTGATGGCGACGGCGCCGAGCGTGGGCGTGGGTACGCCGGTGAACTGACCGAGGAAGGAACCGATGGCGGTGCGCTTGGCGCCCGCGATGACGATCTCAGACATGGAGACTCCGTGGGACATCGTTATGGCCGCCCCTTACGGGACGGAAACCCGTCGAGTATCGCAGTGGCGGCGCGCGGGGGGCAATCTGCGCTGCGACATGCGTCGAGCTTCTGCACGGTCGGTGAGGTTTTTCGCAATGTGTTGTGGCACCATCCGCCCTGATACGCCCGTCGGGGACGGGCGTGAGACATTGACGTCATATCAGGGGAACAACGTGAACACGACGAATCTGCCGCGTCGGCGCGAGATCGCGCTGGCCGTGTGCGTGAGCCTGGGCCTGACCGCCTGCGGTGGTGGTGGCGGCAGCGTGCCGAGCTACAACATTCCAAAAACGGTCACGCCGCAGCCGCCCAGCACCCCGTCCCAGCCCACCACGCCCACCCAGCCGCAGCCGCCGTCCGACGTGCAACTGGCCGCCACCGGCGCCGACGTGGCCCACGCAGCGAAGCTGACCGGCGCGGGCGCCGTCATCGGCATCGTCGACAGCGGCGTCACCGCCGCCAGCCCGGCCTTGTCGGGGCGGGTCGTGGCCAAGCTCAACTACGTCGACCCGCGCGCGAACAACCTCAATGTCGACGACGTGGTCGGCCACGGCACGGCCGTCGCCGAGATAGCCGCCGGCCGTCCGTTCGGCCAGTTCGCCGGTGGCGTGGCGCCCGATGCGACGATCGTCTCGGCACGCATCGTCAGCGACACCGAACCCAAGGACGACGGCTCGGGCAACGGCAACAAGGTGACCTCGGCGGACCCGCTGGGCAGCGTCAACGATGCGGTCTACCAGGCCGGCGCTCGCATCTCCAACAACTCGTGGGGCGGGGTGTACTGGGATGCCACCGATACCGCGGTGACGGCGAGCTTCGCCGATGCGTACAAGCACGCGGGCAGCCTGGATACGCTCTACGTCTTCGCCGCGGGCAACGACAGCCGGGCCAACCCGTCCGACATCGCCGCGTTGCCATTGCGCGTGCCCAACCTCGCCGGCGGGTGGATCGCCGTGGTCGCGCTGGACAGCAACAACACCAGCCAGATCGCGTCCTATTCCAACCGCTGCGGCGATGCGAAGGCCTTCTGCGTCGCGGCGCCCGGCGCCGTCGTCACACTCGCCGCATCGTCCACGGCGGCGAAGCCGGCCTATCAGGTTTGGACCGGTACCTCGCTGGCCGCCCCGCAGGTGGCCGGTGCCGCCGCCGTGCTCTCGTCCACGTTCCCGCAGTTCAACACCGACAGCCTGCGCCAGTTGATCCTGGGCACGGCAGACGACCTGGGCGATCCCGGCGTGGATGCCGTGTACGGCAACGGGCGGCTCAATCTGGGCAAGGCGATCCTCGGTCCCTCGCGGCTGGACTTCGGGCGATTCAACGCGGACATCGGCACGGCCAACGTCACCTTCTCCAACGACATCTCCGGCAGCGGCGACCTCAACGTCCTGGGCAGCGGCAAGCTCACGCTGACCGGAAAGAACAGCTTCGGCGCGTTGACGGTCAGCGGCACGAGCACCGTGGAAGTGATGAACGACGTGCCCGACACGCTGACCATCGCCGGCACCGGTGCCAGGGCCATCGTCCACGGCGACATCGGCCGCGGCGGTTCCGGTGCGAACCGGAGCCGCGTCGATGTCAACGGCACCTTGCAGCTTGCGGCGCATCCCGCCCAGGTCAACGCCGACCTGACAATGTACGGCCCGTCACGGCTGTCGGTCCTGCTGGGTGCACCGGTGACAGTGAACGGCACCACGCAGCTGTACGGCGGCGATCTTTACATTGCCGGTGCGACACCCGGTTACACCGTGACAAGCCATCAATCGGTGCTGACCGCCACTTCGGTCAGCGGTCGCTTCACCACAACCACGCTGGCCCAGGGAGTGTTCCTTGCCGCCACGGTGCAGTACGCGCCGAAAGAAATCTGGGTCGACACCACCAGCCTGAAGGTGACCGCGGTGGCAGGCGCCAGCGCGGTCATGTCCGGCTCGGCGGCGGCGATGACCTCGGCCACGCGACTGGATGGCGCGTTCGAGCAGATCCAGGGTTCGCTCGCGTCGCCTGCGGCATCGGTCACCACGCCATCCACCGGCACGCTGGTGGCGGCGGGGCAGATCCAGCAGTCGCGTACCGATGCGGTGGCCAAGGCCTCGCTGGAATCCCTGTCCGGTCAGCTGTACGCGGCGGGCACGGCGGTGACGCTGGCCGGTATCGATGCCGGCAACGAGGCGCTGATCGCCCACCTCGACCAGCAGGGCACGGGCGCGTGGACGCAGTCGCTCGGCTATCAGGGCGGCATGAGCCGCGGCGGTTACGGCAACGTCGGCTTCAACCTCAACGGTGGCCTGGCGGGCCACGATGTCCGTCTGGGCATGAACGGTTTTGCCGGTGTCGCCGTGGCGCAGATGTCCAGTCGCGGGCAGCTCAATGGCAGCTTCGACAGCCAGCGCAGCCGCTCCACGGCGGGCATGTTCTACGCCGGTTCGCGTGGCGCCCAGTGGTACGGCGTCGGCCAGGTCGGCTTCGGCAGCTTCCGCGGCGACATGCGCCGCCTGCTGCGTTTCGGTGATCAGGCCGCCTTCGCGGGCAGCGACCAGAACGGCAGCTACAACTCCGCCTATGGCGAAGTGGGCTTCCGCAGCCAGGCGGGTGCATTCACCGTCACGCCCTTCGCCAACGTGCAGTACGCCAGCATCCGTCGCGACGGTTTCTCCGAGAGCGGTGGCGACGGCTTCGGCCTCACCGCGGACGGACACACCACCTCACGCTGGCAGGCCGGGTTCGGTCTGCGCGCGGGCAGTTCGTGGCTGACCACGCGTGGCGCCGTGCACCTGGACGCGAAGCTCGGCTGGCAGAACGCCTTCGCCACCCGGGGCGAAGTGTTCGCCGCGCGCTACACCGGCTTTGCGCAGTGGGCGCCGGTGGACGGCATCGGCCTGTCCCGTCGCGCGGGCACCGCTGGTATGTCGCTGGGCTGGGACATGACCGCGAGCACGCAGCTCGGTTTCAACGTGGACCAGCGCTTCGCGGACCGGGATCACTCGCGTTCGGCGAACGCGAGTTTCCGCATGGCCTGGTGAGTCAGGATTTGCCGTGGAACAGTTCGCGGCCGATCAGCATGCGCCGGATCTCGTTGGTGCCGGCGCCGATCTCGTAGAGCTTGGCGTCGCGCAGCAGCCGACCGGCGGGAAACTCGTTGATGTAGCCGTTGCCGCCCAGGGACTGGATGGCTTCGAGCGCCACCTTGACAGCATTGGTGGAGACGTTGAGCAGGCAGGCGGCGGGGTCGATGCGCGACTTCACCCCGTTGTCCAGCTGCTGCGCCACCATGTACGCGAAGCCGCGTGACGATTGCAGCGCGGTGTACATGTCGGCCACCTTGGCCTGCATCATGCCGAAGGTGCCGATCGGGGCGTTGAACTGCTTGCGCTCGCGCACGTACGGCAGCACCAGGTCGAGCGCGGCCTGCATGATGCCGATCGGACCACCGGAGAGCACCAGGCGCTCCGTGTCCAGGCCGCCCATCAGCACGCGCACGCCTTCGTTCACTTCGCCCACGATGTTTTCCGCGGGAATCTCGCAGTTGTCGAACACCAGCTCGCAGGTGTTGGAACCGCGCATGCCCAGCTTGTCCAGCTTCTGCGCGGTGGTGAACCCGGGCATGCCCTTCTCGATGATGAAGGCGGTCATGCAGCGGCTGCCGGCCGGGCGCGGCGCGGTGCGCATGTAGACCAGCAGCACGTCGGCGTCCGGGCCGTTGGTGATCCACATCTTGGTGCCGTTGGCGATCCACTTGCCGTCTACCAGCTCGGCGCGGCAATTCATCGAGCCGACCACGTCGGACCCCGCACCCGGTTCGCTCATCGCCAGCGCGCCCACCCACTCGCCGCTGGCCAGCTTGGGGAGGTATTTGCGGCGCTGTTCGTCGTTGCCGTTGTGGTAGATGTTCTGCACGCACAGGTTGGAATGCGCGCCGTAGGACAGGCCGACCGACGCCGATGCGCGCGAGATTTCCTCCATCGCCACCATGTGGGCGAGGAAGCCCATGCCGGAGCCGCCGTATGCCTCGGGAATGGTGATGCCCAGCAGGCCCATGTCGCCGAACTTGCGCCAGAGGTCTTCAGGGAAGACGTTTTCGCGATCGATGCGGTCGGCGCGCGGGGCGATTTCCTTGTCGGCGAACGCGCGGACGCTTTCGCGCAGGAGGTCGAGGTCGTCGCCGAGGGAGAACGGGCGCATGGTGCAACTCCGGGGAAGGGATGGGAAAACCCGTCCATCCTAGCGTGCGCAGGGGGTCAAGCCACGGCGCGACGCAGCAATCAGGCGGGCTCGATGGCCGCGATGCGGTCGTGCACGCGGACCAGCAGGCGGCACTGGCGATGGACCAGTCGGAGGGTCTCGTCGGGCAAGCCGGTGTCCGGCGGGACGCCATCGCTGCCGTCCAGGCCGTGCAGGGCTTGCATCGGCGTGCCGGCGCGGACGTGCGCGGCCAGCGTGTCGAAGCCGTCGGCGATCCGCTGCGCCCGCTGCCGGAAGGCGGCAGCATCGGCGTCGGCGAGGCGCTGGCGGTGCGCGCCCAGCGTGGAAAGGTGCGACAGCCCCGCCTGCAGCGCGCTGAGTCGGCGCAGCGCGCGTTCGCCACGGTCGCGCGGGTGCCCGGGCTCGGCCAGCAGTTCCGCCACGTTGCCCGCCACGGCGGCCAGCGCTGCGTGCGCGTCGCGGCGCGCGATACGGTAGGACAGGTCGTCGACCTTGCCGTGCGCATATTGGTCGGCGATGCGTTCGAGATAGCGTCCCAGGGCGAGCAATGCGTCGGCCACGATGTCGTCCAGCCGTCGCACGCGCCAGTCGGGCAACACCCAGCGGATGGCCGCGGCCGCCACCAGGGCACCCAGCAGCGTGTCGAGCAGGCGCGGCCCGATCGCGTCGTACCCGGCGCCCACGCGATCGAAGCAGAGCAGGACGAACAGGGTGATGACACCCGTGGCCAGGGTGTAGCGGCGCAGCCGGAAAGCGAAGAAGGCGGCGCCGCTGGCGACCAGCACCGGCAGCCGCCAGTCGCCCGGCGGCAGCAGGCGCAGCAGGGCCCAGCCGGCCACCAGCCCCGCGGTGGTGCCGGCCACGCGCTGGATCAGGCGGCGCCGGGTGGCCCCGTAGCCGGGCTGGCAGACGAACAGGGTGGTCAGCAGGATCCAGTAGCCGTGTCGCGGATGCAGCGCGAGCATCAGCGCATAGCCGCCCAGCATGCCGACGGCCAGTCGCATGGCGTGACGAAAATGCATCGAGCGGCGGTCCAGCCGCAGCCGGACACGTGCCAGGGCTTCACGCAGCGACGCGGGCTCGTTGCCCTGCAGGGCGATGTCCGCATCCTCACGCAGGCTGCCTTCATCCTCGATGCCTTCCTGCAGGCGTTGCATGTTGGTGAGCAGCGCGGACAGGGCATCGTCCACGGCCTGGTCGGGCGGGTCGTGGCGGCGGCGATAGGCCATCGCCTCGCGCACATCGTCCAGCGCGGCGCGGGGCAGGGCGATGGAGCGCAGCGGCGCTACCCGCCGGATGGCGTCGGCACGCTCGCGGCACGCCATGGCCTGCAGGCGCAACAGGCGACCGAAACGGAACATGAGGTCGCTGTGGTAAAGCGCGCCTGCCAGTTCATCGTAGGGATAGTGCGACGAACTGATCCGCTCGTGGATGTCCTGGGCCACGAAGAACATGCCCAGGCGCGCGGCGGCGCGGCCACGCGGCTGCCGCCGGCCGATCCGGTCGAGCAGGGCGCCGCGCGCGGCGGTCAGCGCATCCACTGTGCGCAAGTTGCGCCGGGAGACGGCGAGGTCGAGCGCGTCGCGGTCCAGGCCGCGTACCGGTTCGAACAGCGCGGCCTTGGCCTCGATCAGGTCGGCCAGCGAGGTGAACAGCCGCGCCAGCGCATGGCGCACTGCACGCTGGGGTGCCAGTGCGCTCCACATCAGCGACAGCGATCCGTACCAGGCCGCGCCGGCCAGGATCGCCAGCGTGCCGCGCCAGCCGTCCGTCGTCGCGCCGGCACCGTCGCTGGCGATCATCGTGTACACGGACAGGATGAGCGTCGCCGTGGCGATGGTGGCGTAGCGTCCGCTGGCTGCACCCAGCATCACCAGCGCGAACGTGCCTAGCGGGAGCAGCAACGCGAAGATCACGGGCGTACCGAGGGAAGCCTTCACCGCGGCGGCGGCCACCGCGAAGCACAGCAGGGTGACCATCAGCCCGCGCAGGCGTCCCCGCCATGCATCGTCGGTCTCCGCCAGCGCACAGGCGATGGCACCGAGCAGCGCCGGCACGATGGCGTCGGCCGGGCCGGCCATCGTGCACCACACGGCGATGCCGGTCAGCGCGAACAGCACGCGCACGACATCGGCGAAGCGGTCGGACTCGGCAAGTTCGCGTAGGCGGCGCATGCGTGGCCTCAGCAGAGGCCGCCGTTGACGGCCAGCACCTGGCGGGTGATGTAGCCGGCTTCCGGACTGACCAGGAAGCGCACCGCGGCGGCCACTTCCTCCGGCGTGCCGGTGCGCTCCATCGGGATCACCTTGAGGATCTGTTCCACCGGCACCTCCGGATCGAGCATGTCGGTGTCGATGAGGCCCGGCGCCACGCAGTTGACGGTGATCTTCCGCTTGGCCAGTTCCACCGCCAGTGCCTTCGCCGCGCCGATCACGCCGGCTTTGGACGCACTGTAGTTCACCTGGCCGCGGTTGCCGATCAGGCCCGATACCGAGGTGATGCAGACGATGCGCCCCGCCTTGCGCCGACGGATCATCGGCATCACCAGCGGATGCAGCACGTTGTAGAAACCGTCGAGGTTGGTGCGCAGCACCTGGTCCCAGTCTTCGGAGGTCAGGCCGGGGAACGCACCGTCGCGCGTCAGGCCGGCGTTGCAGACCACGCCGTAATACGCCCCATGTTCCGCCACGTCGGCTTCCAGCGCCGCGGCGGAGGCCGCGCGGTCGGCGATGTCGAACTGGATCGCGCGTGCCGCGCGGCCCTTGCCGAGGATTTCGGCGACCACGGCATCGGCTTCCTCGCGACGCGACCGGCAGTGCACCACGAGGTCGTAGCCCGCGTCGGCGAGGTTGAGCGCGATGGCGCGGCCGATGCCGCGGCTGGAGCCGGTAACGAGAACGGTGTCGGTCATGGTGCGGTACCCCTGGAGTCGAGACGGTTATGGCGGGGATCGAGGAACGGCGTCGGGTCGACCGGACTGAAGACGGTCAGGCGCGCTTCGGCGTGTGCCGTGTCGCTGTCGATGCGGCAGGCGAACGCGCCCATGCCGTCCTCGTCGTGGAAATGGCGGACCGCCTCGATACGCAGCAGCGCACCGTGGGCGAAGGCGTCGGCATCGGCGCGGTAGCTGCGCGTGCCCAGCAGGAAACCCGGGCGCACGCTGCCGCCGGCGGCGAGGATGCCGCAGCCGTTCCAGGCGGCGATGGCCTGGGCCATCAGCTCGACGCCCGCCCACGCGGGCAGGCCGGTGGCGTCGACGAAGGGGTCGCCGCGGCGGACCAGGCGCTCGCAGACCACGCTTTCGGCGTCCCACGACACCAGGCGATCGAGCAGGATCATCCGCCCGGCGTGGGGCAGCAGGGTTTCGATAGGCCAGAGGGTCATGTCGCGTTCGCCAGGATCAGGCTCGCGTTGTTGCCGCCGAACGCGAACGAGTTGCTCATGAGGTGCCGTGTGCCGTCCGCCAGGCGGTGGCCTTGTGCGGTGAAATGCAGCGGCGGCAGGGCGGGGTCGGTATCGTCGTCCCACACATGCGGCGGCAGACGACGCGCGGGATCGGTCAGCACCAGCCAGCAGAACGCCGCTTCCAGTGCACCGGCCGCGCCCAGCGTGTGGCCGGTAAGGGCCTTGGTGGACGAGCAAGGCACGGGGTGACCGAAGGTCCGGGCCATCGCGTGGCTTTCCATGGCGTCGTTGTGCTCCGTCGCGGTGCCGTGCAGGTTCACGTAGTCGATGGCGGCCGCCGGGATGCCGGCGTCGGCGAGGGCATGGCGCATCGCTTCGGCGGCGCCGCTGCCGTCGGGCAGCGGCGAGGACATATGGTGGGCATCGGCGCTGGCGCCGCCGCCCACGCAGGCCACTGGCCCGGTGTCGCGCGTCATCAGGAACAGCGCGGACGCCTCGCCGATGTTGATGCCCCGGCGTGCCTGCGAAAACGGCAGGCAGCGCCGGTCGTCGATCGCCTCCAGCGCCGCGAAACCCTGCGTGGCCAGCCGGCATAGCGTGTCCACGCCACCGCAGACCACGGCGTCGCAGAGGCCCAGGCGCAGCAGGCGCCGCGCGCTAAGCAAGGCGCGCGCTCCCGAGGTGCAGGCCGTGGAAATGCCGTAGGCCGGCCCGGCGGTGCCCAGCCACTCGGCGAGGAAGGCCGCCGGTGCGCCCAGTTCCTGGTCGGTGTAGCGGTACGCGGCAGGCCACGTGCCCGTGGCGCCCCGCGTGCCGATGTGTGCGGTGGCTTCCTCGATGCCCGTGGTGCTGGTGCCGATGACCACGCCCACGCGATCGGCACCGTAGCGTGCCACCGCGGCGCGCAGGTCGTCCTCGATCTCCTGCGCGGCGAGCAGCAGCAGGCGGTTGTTGCGCGTGTCGCGATCGGCCATTGCCGGCGGCGGCGACGGCAGCGCTGCGTCGATGCCACCCACCGGCAGCGTGCGGCCGGGCACCCAGTCGGGGCTGTCACGCAGGCCGTGCATTGCGCCGCCGAACAGGGCCTCGGCCACGGCCGCCTTGCCGACGCCGAGCGAGCAGGCCACACCCAGTGCGTTGAGGAAGGTGGTCATGCGGGGTCGAGTGGTTTGCGCGCGGCGACGTTCACCAGCGTTTCGTCGCGCTTGCCCGGCGGCGGTGGCCGGCGGATGCCCCAGCGCTCGAGCAGGCCGAAGTCTTTCGCGCGGCTCCACCACAGGTAGGGCAGCGAGACCTGGCGCGCGTCGAAACCAAACCCCCGGTCGCGGAGCATCGCCAGGTATTCGTCCGCGCTCTTCTGCACGTGCATCGGGTGGCGGAAGAACCAGCGGATCACCCAGGTGTCGATATACGCCCGCGTCGACTCGGCGAACAGCAGCAGGCCGCCCGGTTTAAGCACGCGCCAGAATTCGTCCAGCGCGCGTTCCTGTTCCACCAGGTGGTGGAAGGTCTGGTGGCAGAACAGTACGTCCACGCTGGCGTCGGGCAGGTCGATGTGCGCGCAGTCGCCCAGCAACAGGGTGGCCCGGATGCCTTCGCGCGACGCTTCCGCCTGCGAGTGCTCCAGGCTGTGCGGATCCGCATCCAGGCCGATCAGGCGATCCGGCCGGAACGCATCGCGCAGGTAGCGGAACGAGCGCCCCTGGCCGCAGCCCACGTCCAGCAGCGTGCCGCCCTGCGGCAGCGGCGATCCGATCAGGCGTTTCAGGTCGTCGATAGCCACGCGCAGCACATGGTGCTGCCAGGTGTGGGTGCGCAGGAAGACGAAGCCGAGGCGGGTTTCTTCCACGTACGTGGCGCTGGCGTATTTCATCACGGGCGATCCAGGACGGCGTACGACGGCGAACGCGCCAGGCGCCGTTCCACGTCGTCGGTGAAGACACGGGGCGAGACCAGCTGCATCTCGCCCGTGGCCAGGCTGACCGCCACCTGCACGGTGCTGGCGCGGGTGAGGCGCTCGCCGCTGGCGGCGTCGCTCAGCGTGTAATGGATTTTCAGGCGGTTCTGCCATTCCACCAGGTCGGCGCGCGCGATCAGGGTCTGGCCAAAGCGTGCCGCCTGCGCATAGCGCAACTGCATGTCGATGATCGGCCAGACGAAGCCGGTCTCCTTCATGCGCACATAGTTGTGGCCCAGTTCGTCCAGCAGCGCGCAGCGCGCCAGCTCCAGGTATTTCACGTAGTGGCCGTGCCAGACCACCTCCATGGAATCCACGTCGAAGAACGGCACCACCAGTTCGATCTGCGTGCCGAGCACACCGCTAGCGCGCATGCGACGCTCCGTTCGTACCTTGCCAGTACGGGTGAAAGTTGAACCACTGCAGGGGTGCGTCGAGGCAGCGCTGCGCCAGCCAGTCGGCATAGCGCTGCACCGATTCGCCGATGATACGTTCGCGGTGCGATCGGTCCCAGCCGGACGCGTCGTCGAAACGGCGCAGGTGGATGCGATAGCGCCCGCCCTGTTTCAGGCAGCACACCAGGTTGACCGGGCAACGCAGCAGGGCGGCCATCAGCCACGGCCCCTGCGGAAAGGGCGCCGGAGCGCCGAGGAAGTCGGCGGCCACGGTACGGCCACCATGCACGGGCACGCGGTCGCCCGCGATGGCGATCCACTCGCCGCGGTCCAGCCGCTGCGACAGGTCCAGCATGGTTGCCGTATCCAGGTCGCCCACATGCATCAGCCGCAGCCGCGGGTCGCCCGACTGGGCCAGCAGGCGGTTGAAATGGGCGGCCTGCGGCAGGTGCATCAGCACGTTCAGCGCCACGCCCTCGCCGATCTGCGCCATGGCGCGGCACACGTCCAGGTTACCCAGGTGCGTGCAGACCAGGATCTGGCCACGGCCGCCGCCGAGCAGGGCGCCACGCACGTCGTCCGGGTCCAGCATGTCGACGCCGGCGAGGGTCAGCCGGCCGCGCCACAGGTCGAAGCGATCGAGCATGCACTCGCCGAAGGCGCGGTATTGGGCCAGCGCGGCACGGCGGCGGGGGAACAGGTCGTCCCGGCCGCTCCATGCCGCCAGCCGTCGCTGGTAGTCGGCGACCGCCCGGCGCGCCCGGCGTCCGGTGACGAAGAAATACAGGACCACCAGCCCGATGACGGGCGCCACGGGACGGCGGCCGAGCAGCCGCACGGCGATGGCGGTGAGCTTGAGCAGGTGGAAGCTGCCGCGCTCCCGGCGCGTGGCCCAGTGCCCGGTGGCGACGGAGTCAGGCATGCGCATCGCCCATGCGCAGCCATGCCGAGGACACCGGCTCGCCGTCGATGCGGTAGGCGAAGTGCAGCCGTCCCCGTTCGGCATCGTGGCGCAGGGTCAGCTGTATACGGTCGCCGGGGCGCAGCAGCCGCTGGAACTTCAGCGCATCCATCGCGCGGCAGGTCGTCGACGTACCCAGTCGCGGCGCGGCGAAGGCCAGCGCCCAGCCGACCTGGGTCACGCCCGGCAGCACCGGGGCTTCCGGGAAATGGTCGGCGAAGCAGGCCAGGTCGAGCGGCAGTTCGAGGTCGATGACCACGTCGTCGCCGTCGCGGCGCTCGGCCAGGATCACCGGATCGTCGGGCAAGGCGCCGCGCAGCACGTCGTCCACGCCGGCGCTTTCCGGCAGTCCGGAAGCGAAGCGCCAGACCAGCGGTGTGGACAGCGCATCGTCGCCCGCGGCCTGCTGGCCGAGTTCGTTGAGCAGGCCCGTGCGCCCGTGGCGCAGCAGGGCGGTACGCCCTGCCGCGGAGAGAGCCACGACCATGCCGGGACCCTTCTTTCCGGCATAGCCGCCCATGGCACCGTCCACCCACGGATGCGAGTGCAGTCGCGCGGCGGCCGCGTCCATCGGTGCCTTGTTGATCCGGCGGCGCAGGCGCTGGCGCATGATCCACTCGCCGACGAACAGCACGCCCATCACCGAGTAGGCCAGGATGCCGTTGTAGAACGTCCACCAGGACAGCGGGCCCCACGCGGCCAGCAGGCCCGATGCGGTGCCGTTGGCCACGAAGAACGCCACCCACACCCAGGTGACCTTGCGCGTATAGACCACGGCCACCGGCGGCAGGTCGGGCTCGGCCACGCGCGCGATGCGCTCGATCATCGGCGGCCCGAACTTCAGGCTGAGCGCGAACGCTGCGAACAGCAGCGCGCAGATCAGGCTGGGGTACCAGCGCAGCAGGTGTTCCTCGCCGCCGAACGCCAGCACCGCGCAGTAGACCAGCGTGATCGCCAGCATCCAGCGACCGCCCGGCTGGCGCATCAGCGCCGGCGCGCGAACCAGCCACAGCGCGCCGAGGATCAGCCCGAACATCGGCGTGGACACATGGTCCATGCCGAAGTAGACGATGAACGGATACAGGATGCCGACGATCAGCAGCACCAGGGAGCTCAGCTTGCGCATGGCGTGCCTTCCGCGTGTACGTACAGGGCCAGGCTGCGCAGCGTGTCGAAGTGCTTGCGCGCCTCGCGCGAATCCGAGCCCACCTTCAGGCCATAGCGGTTCTGCAAGGCCAGGGCGAGTTCCAGCGCATCCACGGAATCCAGCCCCAGCCCCTGCCCGAACAGTGGCTGGTCCACCGCGATGTCGTCCACGCGCAGGTGTTCCAGCGCCAGCGTATCGATGATCAGTTGCGCGATATCCCTTTCGAGGTCGTTCATGACGTCCGTTCCGTGGCGTAAAGGTGGTGAAGGTGCTCATTGAGGCGGCGGGAGGCGATCGGCGCGGGCACGCCGTCGCTGAAGGCCGACACATCGATGTCGTCGCCCACGCGCAGGCGCATGCGGACGCGACGGTCGGGCACGTGGTACCAGCGGTCGGCCTTGGTCAACGTGGTCGGTTCCACGGTGATGTACACGGGCGTGACCACCCGTGCGCCGCGCACGGCGATGGCGGCCGCGCCGCGGTGGAATACCGGGTGCTGCCCAGGCGTGGTGCGCGTGCCCTCGGGGAAGACGATCAGTGTCTGTCCCTCGCGCAACACCGCAGCCGCGCGGTCGAGCATCTCGGCGCTGCCGTCGTTGCTGATGTATTCGGCGACGGTCACGGGGCCACGCATGTACGGGTTCTTCCACAGCCCGTGCTTGACGATGCAGTTGGCGTCGGGCACGTGGCCCAGCAGGTACACCACGTCGATCAGCGACGGATGGTTGGCGACGATCATCTGCCCCGGCTTGCCCAGGCGTTCCTGGCCCTCGAAACGCATCTCGAGCACGCCCATGCGCTGCATGAACCGCGAATGCAGCCAGAAGGCGCGGCCCACGGTATGTCGCGCGCGTCGGCGGCGCACGGCAGGCTCGCCCGGCCAATGCAGCACGATGGGCAGGATCAGCCCGCGCAGCAGAAGCCCGCCGACACCGAACAGCGCGAAGCTGAGCGCCGTGGCGACGAAACGCCAGGCCCAGGCGTCGCGGCGGCGCGTCACGGGAGCGGTCGCCAGGTCCACTGCCGGGCCTTCCATGCAGGTGCGAAGGGAGCGCCATCGTGCAGCGCGCGGACGAAGCGCAAGGCATGCGGGTAATCGGACGACATCGGCAGCGGTGTGGTGTCCGCCTTGCCCAGCGACAAACGCCAGCAGGGTCCGGCGCCCTCTGCGCCGATACGCGACAGGCGCAGCGCAACGGCATAGGAACACGGCACGTCGTCGATCCAGCCGTCGTAGGCAGCCGGCGGCCGCTCTTCAGCCATGACGACGATCACTGCGGGCACGTCGTCATCGAGCAGCGTGGCGGCCTCGACGATGGCGTGTTCGAACGTATCCGCTTCCCCGGTGATGGCCACGGACTCGCCGCGCTGTCCGCGCAGGATCGACCATTGCCCGGCAATCGCGTTGTGCACGGACAGGCCGAAGCGGGTAGGCGACAACGGCACGCCGCGGCCGATGTCGTCGAGCATCGCGAAGGTGTGCGTGGTTTCGCCGTGGCGCGACGCATAGACGAAGGGCAGCTGTTCGTCCTCACCGCACAGCGGCCAGGCGGCATGCATCACGATCCGTGCGAGCCGGCTGAGCCGCCGCCGCTGCATAGGCGGCACGAAGGCGCAGTCGGGTTGTTCGTTGGTTTCCGCGGGAACATGCGGTGCCGCCGCCCAGCGTGCCCATGCGTCGGCATCCTCGATGCCGGGTGCCCACGCACGCCAGTCGTCCACGCGCAGCGCGATCATGCGGCGGCCTCGTCGAAGCGGCGCACCAGCAGGGCCGCGCAGCTGCCGCCGAAACCGAAGGTGTTCGACAGCACGCTGTCGATGCGTGCCGCGTGCTCGCCTTCCACCAGCGGCGCGTCGGCGAAGGCGGCATCGCGTTCGCGAAGGGGCGCGCCGCCCAGCATCACGCCGGCGTCCATCATGGCGATGGCGGCGATCGCATCCAGCGCGCCGGCCGCCGCGGGTGCGTGTCCGGTCAGCCCCTTGATCGAGGACATCCACGGCACCGCTTGCCCGCGATCGGCGAACACGCGCTGCAACGCCTGCCACTCGGCCAGGTCGCCGTGCACGGTCGCGCAGGCATGGGTGTTCACGTAGTCGGGCAGGATGCCGGCCAGGTCGATCGCCTGGTGCATGGCCTCGGCCATGCCGTCCGCCGCCGGCCCGATCATGCCGTCCGGATCGGACGCGGCGCCGTAACCTGCCATTTCCGCGAGGATGGTTGCGCCGCGAGCCAGGGCGTGGTCGAGCGATTCGAGCACCAGCACGCCGGCGCCGCCGCCCAGCAGCAGGCCGTCGCGATCGGCTTCGTAAGGCGCGGACACACGTTGCCCGGCCACGCTGCCGGTGGACAGCGCATGCATCACGTCGAAGCACATCGCGGCCTTGTCGTGCAGTTCTTCCGCGCCACCGCAGACCACGATGTCCTGGCGGCCCAGCTGGATCAGTTCCATTGCCTGGCCGATGGCATGCGTGGCGCTGCTGCAGGCCGAGCTGACGGTAAAGGCGCGGCCGCCGAAACCGAAGGCATGCGTCAGCGTCGCCGCTATCGCGCTGCCCATGGTGCGCGGCACCGTGAACGGCGACAGCCGCCCGATGCCGCGGCCCTGGAACACCGTCAGGCCCGCGTCGTATTCGCTCAGTGCGGCCGAGCCGCCCATGACGACGCCGGCATCGCGCTCGTGCAGGCGCGCGGCGTCCAGACCGGCCTCGTCCAGCGCCTCACGCGTGGCGTGCCAGGCGTATTCCGCGGCCGGCGGCAGGTAGCGACGCAGCTTGCGCGGTGGTGGCGCCAGGCCGTCCAGCTCGACCGGTGCGGCCACGCGGCAGCGCATGCCCAGCGCCGCGAAGTCCGGCATGTCGCGGAAACCCGCGCGTCCGGCGCGCAGTCCGTCGAACAGGGCGCGTCGATCCGGCCCGAGGCAGGACACGGCGCCCATGCCGGTGACGACGACGCGCCTCATTCGGGCAGGGCTTTGAAGATCAGCGAGGTGTTGATGCCGCCGAACGCGAAGTTGTTGTTCATCACGTACCCGGTGCGGATCTCCCGGCCCTGGCCGGTGAGGTAATCCAGCGCGGCGCATTCCGGATCGGGAGTGTCCAGGTTGATGGTGGGCGCGAACCAGCCGCGACGCATCATCTCGATCGCCCACCACGATTCCAGCGCGCCGCACGCGCCCAGCGTGTGGCCCACGTAGCTCTTCATCGAGCTGATCGGCACGCCCGCGCCCAGCACGTCGGCGGTGGCGTGGCTCTCGGCCACGTCGCCGCGATCGGTGGCGGTGCCGTGCGCGCTCACGTAGCCGATCGCATCGGCAGGCAGCCCGGCGTCGGCCAGCGCCATGCGCATGGCCGCGGCCATGGTCTCGCGCGTGGGCTGGGTGATGTGCTGGCCGTCGGAGTTGGTGCCGAAGCCGACCACCTCGGCGTACATCGCGGCGCCGCGTGCCAGCGCATGCTCGTATTCTTCCAGCACCAGGGTCGTGGCGCCTTCGCCCACCACCAGGCCGTCGCGTTTCGCGTCGAACGGACGCGGCGTGGTGGCCGGCGCGTCGTTGCGCGTGCTGGTAGCGAACAAGGTGTCGAATACCGCCGCGCCCGGGCCAGACAATTCCTCCGCGCCGCCACACAGCATCAGCGTCTGCTTGCCCTGCTGGATGGCCTCGTAGCCATAGCCGATGGCCTGGCTGCCCGACGTGCAGGCGCTGGACGTGGTGATGATGCGCCCGCGCAGGCCGAAGAACACGCCCACGTTCACCGCAGTGGTGTGCGCCATCATCTGGATGTAGCTGGTGGCGGTCACGCCCTGCATGGAGCCGGTTTCCAGCATGCGGCCGATGGTGCGGGCCGGCGCGATGCTGCCGCCGGACGAACCGTACGCCACACCCATGCGGCCGTCACCGATGGCCGGATCGTCGAGCAGGCCGGCATCGGCCAGTGCCCGCTCGCTTGCGGCCACGGCCAGCTGCGCCACGCGACCCATCGACCGCAGGTGCTTGCGCGACCAGTGGGCGGGCAGGGTGAAATCATCGACGGGGCAGCCCAGGCGGCCGTTCAGTGCATCGAAGTAATCCCACTCGCCCATGCGACGCACGGCGTTGCGCAAGCTGCGCAGGCGCGCCTCGATGGCGTCCCAGTCGTTGCCCAGCGGGGTGATGCCGCCGAAGCCGGTGACGACGACGCGCCGGGGCGTCCGTCCGCCGGTGACCTGTGCTGCGCTGTTCATGCGAGTGGTTTCTTCGGTGCGGGAACGCTCACGGGCGCCACCAGCGCCGTGAAGCCGATCCCGAGTAACAGGGTGAGGCCAAAATGTTGCAGGGCCGGCATCGTGCTCAGCGCGAGCAGGCCGAAGGACAGCAAGGCGGTGACGGCGGACAGCAGCACGCCCGCGTACGCGGCACCGGGGATATGCGCCGCATGCGGCTCACCCTCGCGCAGGAACACGGCGTAGTTCGCGCCCACGCCCAGCACCAGCATCAGGGCCATGATGTGGAACAGCGTGAGCGGTTGGCCGAGATAACCCAGCGCGGCCACGCTGAAGACGATGCCGGCCATCGGCGGCAACAGCACGCGGCCCACCGCACGCGGGCCGTAGCGCCACAGGAAGGCCAGCCCGACCAGGGCCAGCGCGCCGCCCAGCCAGACGTCGGCGTAGCTGCGATAGCGGCCGAACAGTGCGGAAATGCTGGCCGGCTTGTCGATCAGCGATACGCCCGGCAGGCCCGCCGATGCGTCGCGCAACAGCGCCACGTCGTCCTGGCCCTGCGGCACCACGATGCTGCCGGTGCCGTGTTCACCTTCAAGCCACAGGTAACGGAACGGCGTATAGGCGGGCATGGCGCGCCAGTCGTCCAGCGTGAAGGCGCGCCCCGGGTAGGCGGCGACGAAGGCGGCGGTGCCTTCCGGCCGGAAGCCGGCCGCGCCCAGCCAGCCGGTCATGCGCTCGCGCGGCGTGAACAGTGGATCGAGCGCGGCGATGTTGGCCGCCTGTCGCTTCGCCGAGGGCAGCATGGCGGTGATGCCGGTGAAGCCGGTGAGCTTGCCTTGCGCGATCCAGGCCTGGAGGCGATCGGTCAGCGCTTCCTCACGCTGCAGCACGTCCTCGGGCGTGGCGCCCTCCACCAGCCAGAACTGCGTGCCGCCGCCGAAGCCGGCGACGTCGCGGATCGCGTTCGTCTGTGCTTCCAGCGTCTTCGGCGGCGAGATCAGCAGGTGGATGTCGTCGTCGTGGCCCAGCCGCAGCCAGCCCGGTATCGCGACCAGCGCGAGCACGGCCAGCACGACGAGGGCGCGCCGGCCCGAGGCGGCCCGCTGCCAGCCCAGCGCCAGGCGCACCAGCGCCGGCGACAGCGGCGCGCGCGCCGGTTTCTGCGCCAGCGCCGGCAGCAGCCAGAACACGCTGGCGCAGGCCACGGCCATGCCCGACATGGCGAACACGGCCATCTGCTGCAAGGCCGGGAACGGCACCACGCCGAGCAGCGCGTAACCCAGCAGGGAGGTGCCCAGCGCCAGCAGCAGCGCCGGACGCACCTGGCGCACGCCGCGTTCGGCGTTCCAGGCGGCACCGGCGTTTGCACGCGCACAGAGGTACTGGATCGAGTAATCGACCGCTTCGCCCAGCAGCGCTGCGCCGAACACCAGGGTCAGCAGGTGCAGCTGGCCGAACACGAGCACCGTGGCGACGATGGCGCCGACCACGCCCAGCGCGGTGGAAAGGAAGGCGATCAGCAACGGCCGCGCCGAGCGGAACACCAGCAGCAACAGCAGGGCGATACCCACCGACGAGGCGATACCCACTACGTGGGTGTCGCGCTCGGCGCCGGCGCGCGCCGCCGCCGCGTAGAAGATCGCCCCGGTGCGCAGCAGCGTGGTGCCGGGGTATTTCGCCAGCATGCCGGCCTCGGCACGCTCCAGCGTGGCCAGCGCCGCGCGCTGCACCGTGTCGTCGTACGACGAGCCCTTGAGCGTGGCGATCACCAGCACGTAGCTGGTGTCGCCCTGGTGCGCGGTCAGCATGTCGTCCTCGGGAACGAGGGCCGAGCGGTTCCAGGGCTGGCGGTCCAGCCAGTGCTGCATCCAGCCGAACGGATCGTCGGTGAGCTTCGCGCCCACGTTGGCACCGAACGGCTCGTTGAGCCGGCGCGACAGCGTGGCGACGGCATCGAAGCCCGGCAGGGTCACGGCGGCGCGATCTTCCGGCGTCAGCAGGTGGAAGCGGAACGGCAGGAACGGCGTGACCAGCTGGTCGAGGTCGAACGGCGGCAGCTCGGCGATCACCGACGCGAACGTCGGGTCCTTGCCCAGCGTCTCGCCCAGTTCACGAGCGGCGTCCTTGGCGGAGGCGTCGTCGCGGTTCGCCACCAGCAGGATCATCCGGTCGCCGCTGGCGCGGGCCAGGCGCTCGACGGCGTCTTCGGCCAGGGGGTGGCGCTCCGTGGCCGGCAGGATGGTCAGGATGTCCGTCTGCAACGGCGACGTGGCGCGACCGAACAGCAGCCACGCACACAGCAGGCAGACGCCCAGCGCCGCGATGGCGAACAGACCGGCGCGCACAGTGGTCGGCGACGCCTTCATTTGACGCCGAGGACCTGCGTTTCGAGCGGGGTGAGCGTATCGGCGTCGCGCGTGCCGGTGAAGGTGATCAGCGTGCGCTCGCCGCTGGCGAGGTTCACCTCGATGGATTCGAGGAACGCATCGCCCTTGAGCGTGATGCCGGCGAGGACACGCGCGACGCGCGCCTGGCGCGGCACGAAGCGGAGCGACCACGCCTCCGGGCTGCCCTCGGCCGTGATGGTGAACTGGCGCATGGCCTCGTCCGACTTGCCGGCCAGCAGCGATTGCAGCATGCCGGATACCTGGCTGACGCCGCGGTTGCCATCGCGCACGCGCTCCAGCTTGCCCTGCGCATTCAGGCGGGCGCTGTTGCCGGAGGTCAGCACCAGCGTGTCCTCGAACGGTTCGCGGGTATGCCAGATCATGCCGTGCCCGATCACGAACAACAGGTCGCCCTTGCTTACCTGCGGCGCAGCCAGGGCAGGGTTGTCGCGCTGCTGGGTGAATTCGGCGCGCACCTGGGGATGCTTCGCGAGGCGACCCAGCACGTCGTCGACAAGCGACGGGGCCTGGGCATGGGCGGTGGAGACGAGGAGCAGGGCAAACAAGGCGAAAAGACGACGCATCAGCGGTTTCCGTGGTGGAAGGTGCGAAGGAGCAGGCGCGGCGCGCGCGGCAGCATGCCGAGCAGCAGTCGCGTATGCATGGCGGTGATGCGCGCATTGTCGCGCCACATGCGGAAATGGGAGAGGCCGTTCTCGGGGTAGATCACCCGGGTCGGCAGGTTGATGACCGGAACCCCGCGCCAGAACAGGCGCACGGCGATCTCGGTGTCGAAATCCATTCGCGAGGGCAGCGGCTTGCGCGCGATTTCCGCGCGGGTCGGGGCCAGCGGGTACAGCCGGTAGCCGCACATGGAGTCGGCGATGTCGAAGGACAGCGTTTCCGCCCAGACGCAGGCGTGCGTCAGGTAGCGACCGTAGAGGCGCGCCCGGGGCACGGAGTCGTCGTAGATCGGCTTGCCGCAGACCATGGCATCGGGCGCGGCGGCCGCGGCGGCCAGGAAGCGCGGCACGTCGGCGGTGTCGTGCTGTCCGTCCGCGTCGATCTGCAGCACGTGGCTGTAGCCGGCGGCATGGGCGGCGAGGAACCCGGCGGTGAGCGCGGCACCCTTGCCGCCGTTGACCGGCAGGCGGATCAGGCGGAGGTCGTCGCGTCCGGCCACCAGCCGGTCCAGCACATCGGCGGTAGCGGCCTCGGAGCCGTCGTCCACGATCAGCACGGGCAGGCCATGGGCCGCCAGGGCCTCGGCCGTGGCGGCGATGGTCGATCCGTGGTTGTAGATCGGTACGACCGCGCAGGGCGCGAAGGAGGGCGCCGCGTCGTCGCGCGGTTCGTACCGGCCCGCCATCGGTCCGCTCAGCGGGCGACCAGCGTCTGCACGGTGGCGACCACGTCGCCCACCGTACGCACGCTCTTGAAATCCTCGGGCTTGATCCGGGTGCCGGTCATGTCCTGCACCTGGATGGCCAGATCGATCGCGTCGATGCTGTCCAGCTCCAGATCGGTGAACAGGTTGGCCTCGGGCGTGACCTTGGCCGGGTCGATCTCGAACGTTTCCTGCAGCACGGCGCGCAGCCGAACCAGGACGTCGTCGTAGGTGAGGGTGTCAGCTGGGATCGCGCTCATAGCTCGGTAAGTCCATTTCATCCCCGGACGGGCGATCCACCGATGGCTTGTGCCAGTCATGGATGCGCATCACCGAGGCGATGAAGGTGATCGGAAGTGTCGTGTCGTCGCCAGCCCTTGGGCGGCATCCCCTTGGCCCCAAAAGCGCCGTGTAGGCAAAGCCTTACAAGAACCCAGGGGCGCCAAAAGCATAACAGATCATAAGGCCAGGTAGGAGCCCACGATGTGGGCGAACCCTCACCTTCGGTCGAGGCGAAAGACGCCATGCGCCCCAAGGTCCAGGCGGTTCCGTGAGCTCAACGAAGCCACCCTGGCGGTCACACGTGTTCTTTCCGGGGTTTCGCCTTTCGCCCTGGTCAGCCTGAGGGCATCGCGGACATCGTCCGCTCCTACCCCAGCCGGCCCCGCGCCGCGCATCCCGGGCCGGCGCTCCCCAACAAAAAAGCCGCCCGGTCGCCCGGGCGGCTCTTCACCACACACATCGCGCCGGACTTACTGCCCGCGCATACGTCCCTGGAACCGCGGCGCACCGTTGCCCATGTGGGGAAGGCGGATCTTGCCGATGGCGCTGATGCGCTCCTCGGCCATGCGGTCCGCGGCTTTGTAGGTCGGGATGTTGTCACGGGCGGAGATCTCGAAGATCCGGCCCACGTTGTAGTAGATCGTCCGCATCATGCGCATGGCGCGCTCGCGGTTGTAGCCGTCGATCTCCAGCGAGACGTTCATCACGCCGCCGGCGTTCACGGCGTAATCCGGGGCGTAGACGATGCCGCGACGGGCCAGTTCGTCGCCGATCGCGTCCGTGGCGAGCTGGTTGTTGGCCGCGCCGCAGATGATCTTCGCCTTGATCCGGTCGATGGTCTGCTCGTTGACCGTGCCGCCCAGGGCGCACGGGCTGTAGACGTCGGCGTCCACGTCGTAGATCTCGTCCAGGCCCACGGCCTCGCAGCCGAGTTCGTCGACGCAGCGCTGCACGGCATCCTTGTTGATGTCGGTGACGAACACCTTGGCGCCCTGCTCGCGCAGCAGCTTGATGAACTCGCTGCCCACGTGACCGCAGCCCTGCACGGCGTAGCTGTACTTGCCCACGTCCTCGTTGCCGTGCTTGGACTGCAGCGCGGCCATCAGGCCCTGCAGCGTGCCGAACGCGGTGAACGGCGAGGGATCGCCCGAGCCACCGTGTACCTGGTGCACGCCGGTGACGTACTCGGTTTCACGGTAGACGTATTCCATGTCGTTGACGTCGATGCCCACGTCCTCGGCGGTGATGTACCGGCCGTTGAGCGAGTTGACGAAACGGCCGAACGCGCGGAACAGCGCCTCGGACTTGTCCTTGGAGGGATCGCCGATGATCACGGCCTTGCCGCCGCCCAGGTTCAGGCCCGCCACCGCGTTCTTGTACGTCATGCCGCGCGACAGGCGCAGCACGTCGTTCACGGCATCCTGCTCGGTCTTGTAGGGCCACATGCGCAGGCCGCCGAGGGAGGGGCCCAGCACGGTGTTGTGGATCGCGATGATGGCCTTCAGGCCGGCGTCCTTGTTGTGGCAGAAGACGACTTCTTCGTGGCCCGTGTTGGCGATGGTTTCGAAAATCATCGAGCGCAAACTCCAGTGGCAAGCGGCGGCGAGGCCGCTTCTAGGTGAATGACCGGCGGCGGGGACCGCCGGTCGATAATGACCGTCCAAAAAAATCGCCCCGGCCTGCAAGGGCGGGGGCGATCTGTCGTGTCAGGCGCCTAGTTTAAACCCTTGCGCCGGTTCGTGTGGTTGCGGCGCAGCAGACGGTCTCAGCGGTGCCAGTAGGGGTCGCGCACCCAGGTCTCGCGTTCGACGCGCCAGCCGCGGCCGTAGGGATGCCAGACCGGCGGGTGGTAGACGTAGCCGGGGCGCTGCGCGGCCCAGCGACCGCCGACCCAGACGTAGCGGCCGCCATACCAGTTCCAGTAACCGGGGGCCCAGACATAGCCCACCCGGGGCGGCGGCATGCGCTCGAAGCGCGGCGGCGGCGGACGGTCAGTCACGGTGACCGTGACGTATTCGCGCGCCACGGCGGGCGCGGTGTAGCTCGCGGCGCCGAAGGTGAGGCCAAGGACGGCCAGGGTGGCGAGCAGGGGCATGGGGCGCTTCATGGACGGTCTCCTTCGCGACGCTCCGCGGTTGCGGATTCGTGTGCCAGAACGTGGGCGTGCCGATGCCGGTTGACCCTTGCCTCTGGCGCGTTCAGGTTCGTGAAATCGCCGCGCTGCGGGAACCTTGTTCCCCGCCCGTGCTCGAATTCCCGCATGCTTCCCTTTTCCTCCATCGACCTGCCGAGTCCATGAAGCCTCCCCGCCGGTTCAGTGCGCGCACCGTCGCGACCCTGCTTGGCATCCGCCTCGCCTATCGGCTGGGCAGCCGGCTCGCGCCCGGTCGCACGGTCGCTCACGCCGCGCGCATCTTCCAGACGCCGCTGACCAGCAGCCGCCAGCGGGCGGTGCATGCCGTGGCGTCGACATCCGCACACCGTGGCACGTTGTCCCTGGATGGAGAGTCCATCGCGACCTACGTCTGGGGCGATCCGGCCACGCAGCCGTACATCCTGCTTGTCCATGGCTGGTCCAGCCTCGGCCTGCGTTGGGAGGCATGGGCGCCCCATCTGCTTGCCCAGGGCTGGGCGGTTGTGGCGTTCGATCAGCCGGCGCACGGCCACAGCGGCGGCGAACTGTGCACCCTGCCGGATTTCGTTCGCACGCTGACCGCCGTGGCCCGGCATTTCGGCGATCCGGAAGGCGTGGTCGCCCATTCCCTCGGTGGCGCAGCCGCGACGCTGGCACTGGAGCGTGGCTGGACGACGAAGCGCGTGGTACTGATCGCGCCCGCGGCCGATCCGGAAGCCGCCACCGCGCGATTCGCCCGTTTCGTGCGGCTGGGCCAGCACCTGCGCCCATCCATGCACGACGCCCTGGCGCGGCGCACGGGCGTCGCCATCGAGGCCCTGCACATCGCGCACCATGGGCCGCAACGCACGCAGCCCCTGCTGGTGGTGCACGACGACGCCGACCGCGATGTGCCGGTCGGCGAGGGAGAACTGTATGCCCGCCTCTGGCCCGGTGCGACGCTGCTGAAGACGCACGGCCTGGGGCACCGCCGCATCGTCGATGACGCAGGCGTCATGACGGCAGCGATACGCTTTCTCGCGGGCGCGGCGCCTTGCTGACCCGCCCATCCAGCCTCTTTTCCAGGAGCGAGCCATGACAACCACCTGCGCGGTGTGTGGATCGGAGCACGACCCGGAAGCACTCGAACTGGGCTATCGCCGCCCGGATGCCGTACTGGAACTCGACGAGGCCACCCGCGCCGCCAGCGTGTTCGAGAACGACGACCTCTGCGTGATCGACGCGCGTCGTTTCTTCGTTCGCTCTACGTTGCCGCTACCGCTGACGGGGCGCAACGACCGGTACCAGATCGGCGTGTGGGTGGAGGTATCCCCGGCCGACTTCGACCGCATCGGCAAGCTGTGGACCGACCCTGCGCAAGCCGTGGAGCCACCGATGTCGGCGACGCTGGCCAACGAGGTACGCCACCATCCGAACAGCCTCGGCCAGGCCTTGCTGCTGCAACTGATGGGACCGACCACGCGGCCGCAGGTGTTCGTGCTCGACCCAACGTTCTCGTTGGGCAGCGAACAGCGCCACGGCATTACTCCCCATCGCGCCAGCGAGTACTCCGCGGGACTCAAGTCGGCCTGAGCGGGGCGGTGCGCGGCCGTATCGCTGCACTGCGTCAGAGGTCCGGAGGGCGCCGGGGCTAGAATCGACCGGTTCCCTCCCCAGACGTCGCGTTCCCCGGAGTTTCCATGAGCTCGCAGCCCAAGCCTATCCCCGCCAGCCATACCGACGCGGAGGGAACGCCGCTGCGTTTCGTCACGGCGGCCAGCCTGTTCGACGGCCACGACGCCGCGATCAACATCATGCGACGGATCATCCAGAGCCAGGGCGCCGAGGTGATCCACCTGGGCCACAACCGCTCGGTGGAAGACGTGGTGCGCGCCGCCTTGCAGGAAGACGCCGATGCCATCGCGCTGTCGTCGTACCAGGGGGGCCACGTGGAGTACTTCAAGTACATGGTCGACATGCTGCGCGAGCGCGGCGCCGGCCATGTGCGCGTGTTCGGCGGTGGCGGGGGCACCATCACGCCGGAGGAGATCCGCGAACTGCAGGCGTATGGCGTGGAGCGCATCTACCACCCCAACGACGGCATGAAGCTCGGCCTCACCGAGATGATCGAGGACGTGATGACGCGCACGCGCAACGCCACGCGCGAACGCACCGTCACCACGCCGGAAGCTACCTCGGTGGACGACGAGATTTCCATCGGCGCCATGCTGTCCGCCATCGAGGAAGACCAGCTTCCCGAGGCGGAGCTGGCGCGCCAGCGCAAGGCCTGGCAGCTGGCCGGCGGCAAGACGCCGGTGCTCGGCTTGACCGGCACCGGTGGCGCGGGCAAGTCGTCGGTCGTGGACGAGCTGCTGCTGCGTTTCCTGCATGCGTTCCCGGACATGCGCATCGCCGTGCTGGCCGTCGATCCCACGCGTCGCCGCAGCGGCGGTGCGCTGCTGGGCGATCGCATCCGCATGAACTCGCTGCGCAGCCCGCGTGTGTACATGCGCTCGATGGCCACGCGCCGGCAGCACGCCGCCACGTCCATCGTGCTGCACGACTGCATCGATTTCCTGAAATCGCAGGCGTATGACCTGGTGATCGTGGAAACCGCCGGCATCGGCCAGAGCGATTCGGAAATCGTCGACCTGGTCGATTTCCCGGTCTACGTGATGACCAGCGAATACGGCGCGGCCAGCCAGCTCGAGAAGATCGACATGCTGGACTTCGCCGAGCTAGTGGTGCTGAACAAGTACGACAAGCGTGGCGCCGAAGACGCCCTGCGCGACGTGCGCAAGCAGTGGAAGCGTAACCGCACCGCCTTCCAGATGGCCGACGAGAACGTGCCGGTTTACCCCACCATCGCCAGCCAGTTCAACGACCCGGGCGTCACCTGGATGTTCGACAATCTGTGCCGGCTGCTGCGCGAGAAGCTGGCGCTGCCCGGCGCGACATGGACGCCGGTGGTGGATACCACGCTGCGCGAGCCGCGCGCCACGGTATTGATTCCCGGCAACCGCGTGCGCTATCTCGCGGAAATCGCCGAGCAGGGGCGCGGCGTGAACCACGGCATCGCGAAGCAGGCCGAGGCGGCGAGCAAGGCGCAGCACTACTACGAATCGCTGAAGGACATCGGTGACGACGCGCTGCCGCGGGCGTTCGACCTCTACGACCACGCGGCGCTCACCGTGGAAGGCGACCGCTCGCTGGTCACGCTCCGCCAACGTTATAACGAAGCCGTGCGCGAACTGACCAGCGAGGCCATCCACCTGTTGCGGGAGTGGCCGTCACGCTTCGCCGCGGTCACGGCGGAGTTCAACGAGTACCAGGTGCGCGACAAGGTGATCCGGGTCGAGAACTACCGCGAATCGCTCAGCCACCAGAAGATCCCCAAGGTGTCGCCGCCGAAGACGAAGGATTGGGGCGAGCTGCTGTCGTTCCTGATGCGGGAGAACCTGCCCGGCCATTACCCGTATACCGGCGGTGTCTTCCCGTATCGCCGCGCAGGGGAGGACCCCACCCGCATGTTCGCGGGCGAGGGCACGCCGGAACGCACCAACCGTCGTTTCCATTACCTGTCGCTGGGCGGTGCCGCCGCGCGGCTGTCCACTGCGTTCGATTCGGTCACGCTGTACGGAGAAGACCCGGCGCCGCGGCCGGACATTTACGGCAAGATCGGCAACTCCGGCGTGTCCATCGCCACGCTGGACGACATGAAGAAGCTGTATTCGGGCTTCGACCTCTCGGCGCCATCCACGTCCGTGTCGATGACGATCAACGGCCCCGCGCCGATCATCCTCGCGATGTTCATGAACACTGCGATCGACCAGAACATCGAGAAGTACCTCAACGAGGACGCCTCGCGCTGGGATGCCGCCAACGCGCATATCGCGCGCCTGTACCCCGACGGCAACCGCCCGACGTACCACGGCGACCTGCCGGAGGGTAACGACGGGCTGGGCCTCGGCTTGCTCGGCGTTTCCGGCGAAGAGGTGGTCGATCCGGAAACCTACGCGCGCATCAAGGCCTGGACCCTGGCCAACGTGCGCGGCACGGTGCAGGCGGACATCCTCAAGGAAGACCAGGCCCAGAACACCTGCATCTTCAGCACGGAGTTCGCCCTGCGCATGATGGGCGACATCCAGCAGTATTTCGTCGACCACAAGGTGCGCAATTTCTACTCGGTGTCGATCTCGGGGTATCACATCGCCGAAGCCGGCGCCAACCCGATCAGCCAGCTGGCCTTTACCCTGTCCAATGGCTTCACCATCGTCGAGTACTACCTCGCCCGCGGGATGAAGATCGACGACTTCGCACCCAACCTGTCGTTCTTCTTTTCCAACGGCATGGACCCGGAATACACGGTGATCGGCCGCGTGGCGCGGCGCATCTGGGCGCGCGCGATGCGCGAGCGGTACGGCGCCACCGCGCGCAGCCAGATGCTCAAGTACCACATCCAGACCTCCGGCCGCTCGCTGCATGCGCAGGAGATCCAGTTCAACGATATCCGCACCACGCTGCAGGCGCTGTACGCGCTGTTCGATAACTGCAACAGCCTGCACACCAATGCGTATGACGAGGCGATCACCACGCCCACCGAGGAAAGCGTGCGACGCGCCGTGGCGATCCAGCTCATCATCAATCGCGAGCTTGGCCTCAATTTCAACGAAAACCCGTGGCAGGGCAGCTACGTGGTCGACGAACTGACCGACCTGGTGGAAGAAGCGGTGTACAAGGAGTTCGAAGCGATCAGCGAGCGCGGCGGCGTGCTGGGCGCCATGGACACCATGTACCAGCGCGGCAAGATCCAGGAAGAGTCGATGTACTACGAGCACCGCAAGCACGACGGCACGCTGCCGCTGATCGGCGTCAACACCTTCCTGCCCAAGGACCATGGCGGCGAGATCGCCACCGAGATCGAGCTGATCCGCTCCACGGAAGAAGAAAAGGGCCAGCAGATCGACAACGTGCTGCTCTACGGCAAGGCGCGCAACGACCTGGCCCCGGAGAGCCTGGTGACGTTGCAGAAGACGGCGCGCGACCGGCGTAACGTGTTCGAGCAGCTGATGGACGCGGTGAAGAACAACTCCCTCGGCCAGATCAGCCACGCGCTGTACGACGTGGGTGGCGAGTACCGCCGAAACATGTAATCGGCGCGGCGGCCAGGCGCCGCGGCAGTGCCCGATGTGGACCCGGCAAGGCTTGGTCCCATCGGGTCGATGCGGCTAAGCTGGGGCGATACTTTCAGGGAAGTCCTGCATGCAACGGATGGCCATCGCTTTGGGTTTTACGATTTTCGCGATAGTGGCGCCGGGAACGCGGGCCGCCCAGGTCGCGCAAGCCACGCAGGCCACCGAGGTGACTCCGCATAGCGACGGCTTCACGCTGGTTGCCACGGCATCCGCCGAAACCCGCCACATCAACGTCTACACGCCCCCGGGCTACGGCTCCTCTAAAGACCGCTATCCCGTCCTCTACATGCCCGACGGCGGGTTGCAGGAGGATTTTCCACATGTAGCCGCCACCCTCGACGAAGGCATCCGGGCAGGGGAGATCCGGCCGGTGATCCTGGTGGGCATCGAAAACACCGAACGGCGCCGCGACATGACCGGGCCCACTACGGTGGCTGAGGACAAGAAGATCGCCCCACACGTGGGCGGCTCGGCCTTATTCCGAGCCTTCATCGCCCGGCAGCTGGTGCCGGAGATTGCCCGGCGTTACCGCGTGGATGGGCACCGCGGCATCATCGGCGAATCGCTAGCGGGGCTGTTTTCCGTGGAAAGCCTGCTGCGCGAGCCCGCGCTGTTCGACACCGTGATCGCGATCAGCCCCAGTCTCTGGTGGAACGACGCGGCGCTGGTGCGTGACGCACCCGCGCTGATCGCCGCGATGCCCGCCGCCCCGCGGCGTCTGTTCCTCACCTCCGCCGACGAGGACACCATCGGCCCGCACGTCGCTCAGCTGGATCGCCTTCTGGCCGCTGCACCGCCCGCTGGCCTCACTTGGACGTACGTGCCCCGCCCGGACCAGCAGCACGACACCATTTATCGAGCCTCCGAGCACTACGCACTACGCTGGGCGTATCCCCCGCTGAAGCCTGCGGCCGTCGTGCCTGGCCGATGAAGGAAAGCGTGAAGCGTGAGATGCCGCGGTAATGGTGGAATACCGGCATCCTTCCATGGTAACTCGTGTAGTTGCCACCGCTGGATTCACCCTGCAACCTTGAACCATCGCCCCCATCCGTAGTCCCATGGGGACGGATTTTGTCGTGGGAGCGGTACATTGAGCAGTCAGTCGTCGGGTTCGAAGTGGATCGCCGGGGTGTTGATCCTTGCCATCGTTGCGGTGGCCGGTGTGTTCTTCTGGCGCGAAAAACAGGCGCGCGACGCCGCCACGCCCGCTCCCACGGCTGCGTCGTCGGTTGCTGGCGCGACGTCCACGGCGTTGAACGAACCCGCGCTTCCCCAGCACCCCATCGGCCCCGCCACGGGTTCCACGGCCGCGCTGCCCAGCCTGGACCAGAGTGACGATGCGGTGCTGTCGGGCCTGCTGGCCCTGACCAGCGACGATGCACTGAAGTCGCTGCTCAAGTCCGATGCCATCGTCTCGCGCATGGTCTCGACGATCGACGCGCTGCCGAAACGCACCGTGGGCACGAACGTGTTGCCGCTGCATACGCCGGCCGGCCGCTTCCAGGTGGTGTCGGACGATGGAAGCTTCGTCGCGTCGAAGAAAAATGCGGAGCGCTACGCGACCTACATGTATGTCGCCGACCGCATCAGCCCCAAGGCCGCGGCTGCCTGGTACAAGCACAACTACCCGCTGTTCCAGCAGGCCTATCGCGACCTGGGTACCGGCGGCTATTTCAACGACCGGCTGGTGCAGGTGATCGACGACCTGCTGGCCGCGCCGGAGCCGCAGGGTAACCTGCAGCTGCTGCCGGAGAAAGAGGGTTACCTCTACGCCAACCCGGCCATCGAGCAGCTCTCGGCCGGGCAGCGCTTCATGATCCGTGTCGGTCCGATCAATGAGGCGAAGCTGAAAGCGAAGCTTCGCGGGTTGCGGCAGGAAGTGGTCAAGCCGGACGCGGCCTCGTCCGGGTCCGAGGCGCCTACGGCTTCCTCTGCGAAGGATCCCGCACCGGCACGTTGATGTTGCACAGGTCGATCTTCCCCGCTGGTCGCGTGTAGAAATCGTCCTTGCGATTGCGCTTGGCCTCGATCAGCGCGGCGAAAGGGGTGCTGTCCGTCCGCAGCACCTGTATAGACGTGCGCTCCGCTTCGGGCACGTCGGCGGCCACGCGCACGCTCTTGATCGACACGCGCTGCGCGGGCTTGTCGTAGACGCCCATGGGTTCGCCGCCACGCGGATAGATCGTCTCCTGCCGTGCCTTAGCGACACGCTGGGCAATCTGACGATCGGCCATGCACTGCTCCAAACACACCGAGGTCTCGAAACAAAATACCGGTAAGGAGACCCGCGGTGCGTACAAGCAAACCTGCCCAATAGTTAGATTGTCGCGACTTCAAACAGGCCGACGGCGGCAGGCAGGTCGTTAACCTATGTGATCAGCCCTGCACTATGCGGCGCTGCAAAACCGCCCACGGCGAGCATTGATTCTGCAAATAGCAAACGAGGGCATTCGCGCAAAGTCAGCTCTCTCCGCTTAATTTGACGGTCAAGTTGATCTTGGCATTGAATCCTATGCCATAAGAAGAGAGATTTTTTCCATCTTCGAGCACTATTTTCCCGCCCGGTAACGACAGGCGCTGTTGATCCGTCGGTATGCCTTCCTTATCAGCGATTTTGGATTTGACTTCGTCGACGGTCGTGTCTGATTCTACTTCCAAAGCGATTTGTTTTCCGATCAGCGTGTTTATGAAGATCTGCATGACATTCCCTTTTTCCTATCCGATCAAAGCCGCGGACGGTCGGCTGCTAGAGGACACGAAAACCACCATGGCAACATGGCCGAAAGCAGCCCAAATCTAGTCGCACGCCGATTAATCGCCTCAAAATCACCCAGGTGGCGCGGCAGGAGATTTCCAAAGGCTTGATTCGACTTGCGTTAGTCCTTGGGTTTCGCCAGGTCGAGCCGGGAGAAGGTCTTCATAAGGTAGTCGCCGCCGGCTTCGATGGTATCGGTCACGGCTTGCCTGACGGATTCCGCGACGGCACACCGATGTTGCAGAGGTCGATCTTCCCGGCCGGACGGGTGTAGAAAGCGTCCTTGCGGTTGCGCTTGGCCTCGATCAGCGCGGCGAACGTCGTGCTGTCGGTCCGCAGGACCTGGATTGAAGTGCGCTCCGCCACTGGTACATCGGCAGCAAGGCGTACTTGCTTGATCGTGACCCGCTGTTCGGGCTTGTCGTAGAAGCCCATCGGCTCGCCGCCGCGTGGGTACGCGGCGAGCAGGTCCATGCCCTCGATGACCTTGCCGGCCACCGCGAGATTGCGGTCCAGGTTGCGCGGGGCCTGGCCGATGATGGCGTAGAGCGAGCTGCCGTTGCCGGTGTCCGCGCCGACGTCGCGGGCCACGCCCACGGTGCCGTAGCAGTGGGCGATCCATGCCTCGCCCTTGTCGCGGGCCACGGGGAAACCGTCGGAGAAACCGACCTCGGGGGCGTACACGTCGCCATCCGGCAACCGGGTGAACGGGTAGGGCTTGCCGCCCTTGCGCGTGAACTCCGGCGGCAGGGTCTCCTTCGCCGTGCCCAGTGATTTCGCTTTCTTCTTGTCGTCGCCATCGGGGTCGCCCCACTGGGTGACGAAATTGTCCTGGACGCGGATCACCTGGGTGCCGTCGAAATAGTGCTCGCGGATCAGCGTGCGGATATTGGCGGCATGCAGCGGCGACCAGTCCGGTGCCAGTTCGATCACCACGCGGCCCTGCGGCAGGTCCATGTAGACCAGGTTCTGCGGGTCCGGCGTGCGCCATTCCGCCGGAGCGGCCTTGGCGAGCAGTTCCTTCGGTGTCGGCGTATGCGCCCCGGCGGGCGCGTCCGCGGCCATGACGGGGACGGGCAGGGCGAAGGCAAGGGCGAGCGCAATACAGTTACGAGCGAGCATGGAAAACCCCTGGAAAAAGTGGCGAACGCCGTGAAAGTAGCAGAGCGCGTCGCCTTCGGGGCAGCACCCACGCCGGCCGCCGCGGCGCATAGGCCGATAGTCATGCCCAACCTTTTGCGAACGGCAGGCATCCTATCCGCAGAATGTCACGACCCTCCGGACCCCTCATGCGCTGTCGCCTCGCCTTGCTCGCCGTGCTCTTCCTCGTCACGGCGGTTGCCAGGGCCGAGGTGGTCATCGATGGCCACATCGACCCCGCCGAGTGGGCGGGCGCGCGGCGCATCGCGGATTTTCGCGACACCCAGCCCATGACCGGCAAGCCCGGCAGCCAGCCGACCGAGGCCTGGGTGATGTCCACGCCGAAAGGGCTGGCCGTGGCCATCCGCGTCACCCAGTCGGCCGACGTGCCCCGCTCGCGGCAACAGACCCGCCGCGACGAGGACGCCATGGTCGATCGGATCAACGTCATGGTGGACTTCGATGCGGATGGACGCGTCGGCTACGACTTCGAGGTGAAGTCCATGGGCGGCGTGGCCGACGAGGTCATCACCAACGAATCCGACTTCAGCTACGACTGGGATGGTCGCTGGGACCACGCGGTCAGCGAGGATGCCGAAGGCTACTCCGTCGAGTTGCTGATTCCCTGGTACATCGCACCCATGCGCAAGGCCGATGGCGAGACGCGCACCATCGGCCTGTACATCGACCGGGTGATCGCCGCCACCGGCGAACGGATGGCGTGGCCGGCGGTCGCCTTCGATCGCGGGCGTTTCCTCTCGCGCTTCGAGCGCGTGGAGGTGCCCGCGTACTCGCAGTCGCTGGTGGCCGTGACACCCTACCTCGTCGGCAAGGTGGATCGCGCGCACGGCGGCACGTCGTTCGAACAGGGCGCGGACATCCTCTGGAAACCGAACGGGCAAACCCAGCTCACCGCCACGATCAACCCGGATTTCGGCCAGGTGGAAAGCGACGACCTGGTGGTGAACTTTTCGCCGCAGGAAACCTTCTTCACCGACAAGCGCCCGTTCTTCACGGAAAGCCAGGGCATCTTCGACTTCAGCCTGCTCGACGACGATTCGCAGTTGCTTTACACCCGGCGCGTGGGCGGCGCCGCGGACGATGGTCACGGTGCCGCCGATATCGCCGCGGCGGTAAAGGTCAACGGCAGCGTCGGCTCGACCAGCTACGGCATCCTCACGGCACAGGAGAAAGGCGACGACGGCCGCACCTTCGGCGCGTTTCGCCTGCTGCAGAACGCCGGCACGCAATCCTTCGGTCTTCTGGCCACGCGGGTGAACCATCCCTACCTGGACCGCGACGCCAACGTGCTGGGATTGGATCACCGCTGGCAGCCTAACGAGAGCTTCACCCTCACCAGCAACGTGGTGGGCAGCAAGATCGACCAGCCGCGTAACGACAGCGCCGGGCTGGGCGCCACAAGTATCGCGTTCTGGGAAATGAACGACGTGTGGAGCCAGCAGTGGCTGGGCATGTACTTCGGCCGGCGGCTGGACATCGACGACTTCGGCTACCTGCCGCGCAACGATATGCGCTACCTGCACTGGGAAGTGCGGCAACGGGAAACCGGCCTGCCGGCCGACTCGGCCTACGCATCGCATGTGTGGCGGTATCGCGTGTCGGCGCAGACCAACACCGAGGGCCTCATCGTGCGCCGTCGCTTCCGTGTCCAGCGGAACAGCCAGCGGCGCGACGGCGGCCAGGAGATGTGGCGGCTGGACGCCCTCACGGCGGCCTACGACGACCTGCTCACGCGCGGCGGCAACAAGCAGCGCACGCCGCCGACGGCCAAGCTCAGCTACGACCGCACGCACCCGCGCGTCGGCCGCTGGGCCTGGGAAGCCGAGGGCTTCATCGGCGGCAATGCGCTCACCGGTTACCACCGCCTGGGCGGCTACTTCAAGTTCACGCCTACCTATTTCATCACCGACGCCTTCAGTGTGTTTGCCGGGGCCAGCTACGAGTGGGACCCGAACTGGCTGATCTGGCAGCACGACAACCTGGTGGGTGCCTATGACGGACGCACAGTGGGTCTGGACGGCGGACTCAACTGGAACCTGGGCAACAAGCAGGAGCTGCGGGTGAAGATGCAGGCCCTGGCGGTGGGCGCGACGCTGCGCCGCCGTCTGGAGATCACGCCCTCGGGCACCGCGGTCGATACCGACCAGCCGATCGACGGCCTGGGCGTGGCCAACCTGGGCTTCCAGATCCGCTACCGCTATGAAATCGCCCCCTTGTCCAACCTCTACGTGGTCTACAACCGCGGCGGCTACACCGACGACGTCGACGATGACGTCCAATCCCAGTTCCGGCGCAGTTTCTCCCTGAAGGACGTGCAGGAGGGCCTGGTCAAGGTGGCCTACCGCATGGAGTTCTGAGCGGTCCTACCGCTTCGTCTTCACATGTGCTGTGGCATGGGTTAGCCATGTCCAAGCCCTCGAAAACACCGCAGCCCAACCCCGTGCCCGGCCGCACCATCGGCGAACACGGTATCGTCGGCAACCTCGACACCACGGCACTGGTCGCCAGCGACGGCACCATCGATTTCATGTGCTGGCCGCACATGGACAGCCCCACCGTGTTCGCCGGGTTGCTCGATCCGGACAAGGGTGGCGAGTTCACGGTGACGCCGGACCTGGTCGATGCGCGCACCATGCAGCTCTACGTACCCGAGACCAACGTGCTCATTACGCGCTGGATGAGCGAGGCGGGCAGCGTCGAACTCACTGATTTCATGCCCCATCCCGAGACACAACCGCGCGTGGCGGCCTGCGTGATGCGCTGTATCCGCGTGCCGCGTGGCAGGGTGCGTATCCGCGTGCGCTGCCGCCCGCGACTGGATTACGCGCGGCGGGTGCCGGCGGTGGAGGAGTATGGCGACAGCGTGGTCTTCCACGATGGGCCGCAGTCCCTGCGCCTGGCGTCCAAGGTGCCGCTGATGATCGAGGAAGGCGAGGGCGCCGCGCACGCCGAGTTCGAGCTAAATCCTGGCGAGGAAGTGTGGTTCACCCTTGGCGACGAGGCGCACGATCCGCCCGACGAAGCGGAATGCCGAGCCGCCTGCGAGGACACCGCCGAGGCCTGGCGCCGCTGGACGCGTCGATCGACCTACCGCGGTCGCTGGCGCGAGCGTGTCGAGCGCTCCGCGCTGGTGCTGAAACTGCTTACGTCGCACACGCACGGCTCGGTGGCGGCCGCCGCGACCTTCGGCCTGCCCGAAGCCACCGGCCACGGTCGCAACTGGGATTATCGCGCCACCTGGATACGCGACGCCTCGTTCACCGTGTACGCGTTCATGCGCCTGGGCTACATCGACGAAGCGGAGCACTTCCGTCGCTGGACGGAAGCCCGGCTGATGGACCTGGACGAGGACACCGCGCTGCGCATCATGTATGCCATCGACGGCACCGAAGCAGCGGAGGAAGACACGCTGGACCACCTGGCCGGCTACGCCGGGTCACGCCCCGTGCGTATCGGCAACGGCGCGCGTACGCAGACCCAGCTGGATATCTTCGGCGAGTTGATGGACAGCCTGTACCTGGCCAACAAGTACGGCCGCGCGATCAGCCACACCGGCTGGCTGCACGTGGTGCGCATGGTCGATCACGTCAGTCGCCATTGGCAGGACCCCGACGAAGGCATCTGGGAGATTCGCGGCGGCCAGCAGCATTTCCTGCACTCCCGGCTGATGTGCTGGGTGGCCCTGGACCGCGCCGTCCGGCTGGCGGGCAAGCGCTCGCTGCCGGGTCCCGTGGTGGAGTGGGCCGCCGTGCGCGACCGCATCGCCGACGACATCTGGACGAACTTCCGTCACCCCGAGCACGGTTACTTCGTGCAGACGCGAGGTGGCACCGATCTGGATGCGGCGCTGCTGATGATGCCGCTGGTGCGCTTCGTCTCCGCTACCGATCCGGTCTGGCTGGCCACGCTGGATGCGATCCACGAGCAACTGGCCGACGACGGGATGATGTTCCGTTATCGCAACGAGGACGGCCTGGAAGGCGGGGAGGGTGCCTTTACCACGTGCACGTTCTGGTACGTGGAATGCCTGGCGCGCGCCGGTCGCCTGACCGAGGCGCGCGAGATCATGGCGCGCGGCGTGCTTTACGCGAACCACCTCGGCCTGTTCTCCGAGGAACTGAGCCTGCGAGCCGAACTGCTGGGCAACTTCCCGCAGGCGCTGACGCATCTGGCTTTCATCAGTGCCGCGTTCTATCTGGATCGTCAGTTGAGCGATCCCGACGGGCAGGTCTGGCAGCCCTAGACCAGATGCAGGTCGGTGGGCTTTGCCTCGGGAAACACCCGGTTGATGTCCTCCTGGGATAACCCGTACATGCGCTGCATCAGGCCACCGAGCAGGTCGCGGTAGTTGTTGAGCACCGGGTAGTCGCGGTTCTGTAGCAGGTTCTTCGCATCCACCGCGACCTGCTGCCCGGCGATGCGACCGCCGTTCACCTTGCCGCCCATCACCCAGTACGTGGTGCCGTGGCCGTGGTCGGTACCCTTGTTGCCGTTCTCGCGGAAGGTACGGCCGAATTCGGACACGACCACCACGACGGTGTTGTTCCATTCCGCCTCGCCCAGGCCATCGGCGAACGCCGCCAGGCCCTGGCCGAGGTTGTCGAGGTTGCCAGCCAACTGGCCATCGGCACCGCCCTGGTTGACGTGCGTGTCCCAGCCGCCCACGTCGACGAAGCCCAGGCGGAAGCGATCGCGCATCAGGGTGGCCATGCGCTGGCCCTGCTGGGCGAAGCCGCGCGCGTTCACCGCACCGCGGCTGGCGGCGACCATCTCGGTCTGCAGGTCCTTCGCGACCTGCTGGCGCAGTTGCAGGCCGTCGGTGGCCGCCGCCTGCAGTGTCGTGCCCTGGTACATATCGGCAAGGATCTTCGACTGACGGTCGTCGAACACGGCCTTGTCGCCGCCTTTCAGCGAGATGTTGGGCACGTCGCCCGTGCCGCGGAACGTCAGCGGCAGCGCATCGGTGAAGGCGATCGGCGGCACGCCGCGCAATACCGACGACAGACGGCCCATGAAGCCCGAGCCGTAGTCGCGACTGTTACCCGAGGCACCGGCCTCGATGTTGTCCTGGGTCTCGAAATGGCTGCGCGAGAGGTCGTCGGTACCGGCAAAGGGGACGAAGGCCAGCTGCCGTTTGTCCCACAGCGGGCCCATGCTGGCCGCGACTGCCGGCGCCAGGCCCCAGTTCGCGTCCAGGGCGCGCACGGACTTAGGATCGCCGGGCGTGGGTCGGGCCAGCGCGATGTTTTTGCGCGATTCGTAGTAGAAATCGCTGGAATAAGGCACCAGCAGGTTGTTGGCGTCGTAGCCGCCACGCAGGAACACCAACAGGAAACGCGGCGAGCCGGCGGGTGCGGCGAATACCTGTCCGCCCAGGGTCAGGGCGGGCACGGTGGCGGCGAGGGCGAGCAGGAACTGGCGGCGATCCATGGGAAGCCTCAGTGGTAATTGAAGTCGGGGGAGGACAGCAGGAAGGTGTTCCATTCCTGCTGCGACGTGGCCTGGGCCAGCGCGTCGCGCGTCTTCGGGCTCAGCCACGGTTCGATGGTGGCGTAGTAAGTGGGTGTGGTCAGTTGCGGAAAACCGCCGCCCTGCACCTTGCCGCTGTCGTCCACATCGAACAGGTGGTTGGCGCCGCTGCCTATGGAGCGAGCTATCTCGAAGCGCTTGGCTACCTGGCCGGAACTGGACCACTCGGTGTCGGCGGTGGGCCAGCCATCGGGCGTGATACGGCCGAACGGCGCCTGGCCGAGCTGGTTGATCCAGTTCACCAGCGGGCGGGGATTGCTCACGGGTTTGCCGTCGTAGGCCAGCCGCATGGTCGACACCAGGAACTGGGTCGGGTCCTTGTAGCGCTTGCCCAGCGAGGCGGTGAACTCCTTCGACTCCAGCATCGTCTGCATCACCGCCGCGATGTCGCCGTCGGTACGGTGGAATGTCCTGGCCATGGCTGCGACCAGCGACGGCGGCGGGTTGTCTGAGACGAAGTACTTGGCCAGCTTGGTGGACACGAACGTCGCGCATGCCGGCTGGCTGACGATCAGGTCGACCGCTTTCTCGACCTCGTCCATGCCGCCGCCCTTGAGGGTCTGACCCAGGAGGTGTTGGTCGCTGAAATCGTGGCGGTTCGGGTTGAATTCGAACAGGCCGTCCTTGACGTAGTACGCCTGCCAAGCCGGGCGGATCTTCCGCGGCTGCCCGTCGTTGTCGATGCCCACGCCGGTGAGCACGTGGGCCAGGTTCTGCACATCGTCCTGCGTGTAGCCGGAGCCTACGCCCAGCGTATGCAGTTCCATCAGTTCACGCGCGTAGTTCTCGTTGATTTTGTCGCGCGCGTTCTGCGCGTTGTCCAGGTATTCCAGCATGGCCGGGCTGCGCAGCGTGGCCATGATCAGGTCGCGGAACTTGCCCAGCGCATGCGGGCGGATGGTGTCTTCTTCGTAACTGGCCACCAGCCAGCGCACGCGGTCCTTGGCCTGGAACACGCTGAAGTGGTTCAGCCAGAACCAGACCATCTGTTCGCGTAGCTGGTTCTCGTCGTACACCGCGCGCAGCAGTTCGATCGCCTGCGCCTGCTCGGCGTACTGGCTGCCTTCCTTCTGCACGGCCTTTTTCGCTTCCGTTTTGGCATCGCCGTCGGGCATCGCCTTGATGTACTGGTAGCGTTGGCGAAGCTGCGCCATGCGCAGGGGCAGCGGCGCCTTCATCACGTCGTAGGCGGCGATCTGCGCGCGTACCGCCTCAGGCAGGCCCTGGGTCGTGGGGTGCAGCTGTTCGTCGAGGAAGCGTCGCCTCCCCAGTTCGCGGTAGCGCGCCACGGTGGCCGAATCCACGCCGAAGGTGACGCGATTCAGCCACGCTACGTCGTCTTTGGATAGCGGCGCATCGCGCGCGGCGGCGGGCAGGGCAGTCAGGGCCAGCAGGGTAGCGATAGCGAGCGATCGCATGGAACCTCCGTTCTCGGTGCGTGCAACACCTTAGAACGGCGACCCTTTCAAGGGGTTTACGCATGAATGCCGCAAGAAAATGCAGCATTCATGGGTCGGTTCAGATTTCGCTTTCGTCCGGATCGACGAATTCGATCGCGGCCTCGCGCGTTCCGGCGGTCTCTTCGGCCACGCTTCGCACTTCTTCGCCGACCTTGTCGTTCGGCACCTCGACCTCGAGTACGTACGTACGCGACGAGACATCGTCGGACAACTCGCTGGAGCTCGAATCGTCGCGGACGCCCATCATCAGGTCGTCGATTTCCTCGACCCGCTCGACCCGGTCGATGCCATGGATGGCGTTCATCACGTCGTCGAAGATGTCGCGGTCGCCGGTGATACGGAGCTGGATAAGGGGCATGGGCTGGTCCTCGGAACAAAGAGCCCCGATGCTGCGGCGATCGATGTATGCCCCGGGTGTACGGCCCGCTACCATGGCGGTTTTCCGGTGGCGTGCGGCGCATGAGCAAGACCTACGACCAGGCCTATTTCGACAAGTGGTATCGCAGCGCGGAGCACGCCGTGCGTTCCCCGGCCGAGCTGACCCGCAAGGTATCGATGGTGCTGGGCCAGGCGGAGTTCTATCTCGGCCGGCCGGTGCGCAACGTGCTGGACGTGGGCTGCGGCGAGGCGCCCTGGCGGGCCGTGCTGCGCCGGTTGCGTCCGGGCATCGCCTACCGCGGCCTGGAAGCCAGCGAATACGCCGTGGCGCGCTACGGCCGCTCCCGGCAGATCGGCCTGGCTCGTTTCGGTCAGCTGGCCGAGCTGCGCTTCGACACCCGCTTCGACCTGATCGTGTGCACCGACGTACTGCACTACCTCAAGCCCGCCGAGATCCGCGCGGGACTTGTCGGCATCGGCGAAATGACCGAAGGCCTGGCCTTCCTCGAGGTGTACACGCGGGAAGACGATCCCGGCGGCGATCGCGTGGGCTTCCACGGCCGGCCGGCCCGGTTCTATCGCGAGGCGTTCAACGCCGTGGGGCTGATCCCGGTGGGCTCGCAGTGCTACGCCAGCCCGCGGCTGGCGCGCCACGTGGCCGCGCTGGAGACCTGCTAACCCGCTGCGGTAGCCGAGAACCAGGCCATCACGGCCAGGCCGTTGTTGGCCGCGTGGGCCACATAGGCGGGCCAGATCGAGCCGCTGCGCACGCGCAGCCACCCGCAGAACACGCCCACCAGGATCAGGTTGGGCACGGCATACCAGAGCCAGCCCAGGTCGGGCAGGTGCACGGCGCCGAAGATCACGCTCGATATCGCGATGGCCCAGCCGTCGCCCAGGCGCACACGCAGGCGGGCCAGCAGCGCGCCACGGAACAGCACCTCTTCGACCAGCGGCCCGACCAGGACGGCGACAGGCACCAGGGCCATGCGCATGCCCAGGTGCGCTTTATCGGCGATCTCGGTGACGGTCTGCGAGACCGCGCGATCGCCCGCCAGCCACTGAGTGAGCAACCCGCCGAGGATGGCCGCGGCGATGCCCAGCCCGGCGCCGATGGCAATGAACTTGCCGTCTGGCTCGCGGAAACCGAGGCCGAGGGCGTCGCCGGACCGCGCCAGTGGACCCCAGCGGCGCAGCACGACGTGCACGATCAGCCAGGTGGACAGCGCCACGGTCGCCATCACCACCAGGATGATGCGGTCCGGCGCATCCGGCATGGCGTCCGGAAACCAGCGGGCGAGCAGGTCGGTGCTGAGCTTGAACCCCACGCCGAAGCCCACTTGCAGGGCGAAGTAGGCCAGGATCGTGATAATGGCCTCCACCAGCCCGGGCGCGCGGACAGGGGCGGCGACCGGAACGGGCGGAGGTGTGGCGAGGGGCAGGTCGTGAGGCATGCGGCACCCTAGCGGAGGCCCCGCGGCAAATGCAACGACGCGCGTGGCGTCGACCGTCACGTGGCACCTGTATAGTATTTCGTCCCTTCAGGAGGAAACCGGGCGCTTCGCCGCGCCGACCCATGTTCGCATTCGACTGGCTTGCCGACCCTTCGGCCTGGGCGGGTCTTCTCACGTTGATCGTGCTGGAGATCGTGCTCGGTATCGACAACCTCGTCTTTGTCGCGATCCTCGCCGACAAGCTTCCCGCCCGCCAGCGCGACCACGCGCGGCTGATGGGCCTGGGCCTCGCGCTGGTCATGCGCCTGTGCCTGCTGGCCGCCATGTCCTGGCTGGTGACGCTGACGACCCCCTTGTTCAACTGGAACGGCTTCGGCCTGTCCTGGCGCGACCTGATCCTGGTGATCGGCGGCGGCTTCCTGTTGTTCAAGGCCACGCTGGAACTGCACGAGCGCCTGGAGGCCGACGACGACGACGGCGGCAAGTCCGGTCGCCGCGCCAGCTTCTGGCTGGTGGTGGCGCAGATCGTCATCCTCGACGCGGTGTTCTCGCTGGATTCGGTGATTACCGCCGTGGGCATGGTGGATCACCTGTCGATCATGATGGTCGGCGTCGTGGTGGCCATGGCCCTGATGATCACCGCCAGCAAGCCGCTGACCGCGTTCGTCAACGCGCGTCCGACGGTGGTGATCCTCTGCCTGTCCTTCCTGCTGATGATCGGCTTCAGCCTCATCGCCGAGGGCTTCGGCTTCCACATTCCCAAGGGCTACCTGTACGCGGCCATCGGCTTCTCGATCATGATCGAGGTGTTCAACCAGACGATGCGGCGCAATCGCCACCGCTCGCTGCTGGTCGGCGGCCGCGCCATGCGCGACCGCACCGCCAAGGCCGTGCTGCGCCTGCTCGGCGGCCGCTCCGACGACGAGCCGGACAACGGCAAGAACGACACCGGCGTCGAAGCCGCGGACACGCCAGTGTTCGGCAAGGACGAACTGGAGATGGTGCAGGGCGTGCTCGACCTCTCCCAGCGCCCGGTGCGCTCCATCATGACGCCGCGCACGGAGATCGTCTGGGTGGACCCCGGCGAGGACCTGACCACGCTGCTGACGGAAGCGCGCGAGTCGGCGCACCACTGGATGCTGGTGGCCGAGGGCGACCTCGACCAGCTGGTGGGCGTGGTGTCCTCACGCGACCTGCTGGCCAGCCTGGCCGATCACGGCCGCCTGGAAACCTCGCACTTCGTGCGCAAGCCGATCACGGTGCTGGAATCGCTGAGCGTGCTGCGCCTGATCGACGAGTTCCGCCGCGCGCCGCTGCAGATGGCACTCGTGGTGGACGAATACGGCAGCATCCTCGGCCTGGTCACCCCCGCCGACGTGCTGGAAGTGATCGCCGGCGAATTCCCCGACGAGAGCCGCGAAGGCGACCCCTCGGCGGTCAGCGAGCCCGATGGGGCCTGGTTGCTGGATGCCAGCCTGGACGTGCGTCGCGTCGAGCACCTGCTGGGTCATCGCCTGCCGGGCTCGGCCGAGGGCAACTTCTCCACGCTGGCGGGCTTTGTCCTGTCCCAGCTGGGCCGGCTGCCAGCGGCTGGCGATCGCTTCGATGTCGACGGTTTCGACTTCGAGGTGACCGCCATGGATGGCGCCCGCATCCAGCGCGTGCGCGTGCTGTCGTTGCCGCGGGACGAGGCCTGAGAGGCCTCAGCCCGCCGCGGCGGCGTCGTCCACCGGCGGCGACGCGTTGTTCTCCATGATGGCCATGCCCATGCCGCCGGCGGCCATCAGCATGAGCGCCGCCCAGGCGATCATCGACACGAGGTAGCCCGGGCCGCGGCGCGAGGCGTCGCGCACATAGGCCATCGCGTACCACACGCGCCCGACCAGCCAGACGATACCGGCGATGCCGGCCCACAGCGGATCCACGTACTGGGCGGCAAGCCACAGCGCCGGGATGAACATCACGGCGTTCTCCAGCGTGTTCATCTGCACCCGCCAGGCGCGCTCGAACGCAGGATCGCCCGAGATGGACGGCGCCTTGATGCCATAGCGTTTGCGTGCGTGGCCTACCGTCCATACCGTGTAGAACATGAGCAGCAGGGTGAGCAGGGTGACGACGGCGGGTAGCTGGCTGGTCATGAAGCGATCCGTAGGCTGAATGACCTGCGAGTCTACCGGCAACCGTCCATGCGATCATGCCGACCGCGTCTCGCTGGAGGCGCCCCATGGGAGGAGACACCGACATGCTTTGGCAAAAGGGTCGCAGAAGCGACAACGTGGAAGATGCCGGTCGCGGCAGCGGCGGTGGTGGCGGCTTCGGCGGTCGGGGCCTGGGCATCGGCGGCATCATCCTGCTGGCGATCATCGGCATGGTGTTCTTCAAGGACCCCACCGCGCTCCTGGGCGGGCAGGGCGATCCGGGCGCGACATCCGGGCAGCAGACGCAGCAGCAGTCGGCGCAACCGGTGGACGACGCCGCGGCCTCCGCCGATCCGCAGAAGGACTTCGTGCGCGCCATCCTGGGCGAGACGGAGGACACCTGGGGGGCGATCTTCGCCGCGAAGGGGCAGCAATACGAGCGGCCAATGCTGGTCCTGTTCCGCGACGGCGTGCGCACGGCCTGCGGTTCCGCCTCGTCCGCGGTCGGCCCGTTCTACTGCCCGTCCGATCACAAGGTGTACCTCGACCTCGGTTTCTTCCAGACCATGCAGCAGCGATTCCACGAGGCAGGCGACTTCGCCCGTGCCTACGTCATCGCGCACGAGGTCGGCCACCACGTACAGAACCTGACCGGCGTGTTCGACAAGGTCGACGGTGCCAAGCGTCGAGGCGCCTCGGTGGAAGGCGCCACCGGCCTGTCGGTGCGCCAGGAGCTCCAGGCCGATTGCTACGCCGGCGTCTGGGCCAACCACTCCGACCAGCGGCAGAAGTGGTTGCAGGCCGGCGACATCGAGTCGGCGATCAACGCGGCCACCGCCATCGGCGACGACACCTTGCAGGAACAGGCGCAGGGTCGCGTCGTGCCCGACTCGTTCACCCATGGCACCTCCGCGCAGCGCGTGCACTGGTTCAAGACCGGCCTTGCCTCGGGCGACATGGCCCAGTGCGACACGTTCGCCGGTTCGCTCTGACCAGCTGCTCATGACGCATCCCTGCCTGCGCTGCGGCGCGTGCTGCGCCACGTATCGCGTGGCCTTCCACTGGATGGAAACCGACCTCGCCGGCGGCATCGTGCCGTCGGCGCTGACGGAGCACCTCGATCCGCATCGCGTGAACATGCACGGCACCAACGCGTACGAGCCGCGGTGCCGGTCGTTGGTCGGCGAGGTGGGCGTGGCGGCGCATTGCGGTATCTACGCAGTACGCCCCTCGCCCTGTCACGACCTGCAGCCCGCGTGGGAAAACGGACAGCCCAGCCCGCAGTGCGACAAGGCGAGGCTGAAGCACGGCATGGTGCCGCTGACGCCTGCGGATTTCGCGTAGCGCGTCAACGGCGCACCTCAACGATCGACCGGCGCCTGGCCCTCCGTCTCCGCGAGGGCTTCGGCCACGTGCGCCATCAGCCCCCTGCGATCCGGCACGAGATGATCGGCCAGTACATGACGGTCCGGGTAGTCGCCACCGTTCTGTGTACGAAAGGGGATAGGTGCGTCGTCGAATAGCCCCTCCACCCGCCTGCGCCATGCCGTAGCGGCTTCGGCCATCGCCGCGGCATCGATGGCGGCGGCGCCGTAGACGGCGAACGTGGGCAATACCTGCATCCCCGGGAAAAACAGTGTCCCATGGGTAATGGGAAAGAGCAGCTGGTCCAGCGGACCATTGATGCCGCGAGGGGAGTAGTCGATCGCCGGGCCGCCCACGGCGACGGCCAGCAGCGCACGCTTGCCAGCAAAGCCACCATCACCGTATCGGAAGGCGTTGCCGGCCTCCCGATAGCCATACGCGAGCCCGTAGGCCCACACCCGATCCACCCAGCCCTTCATGATCGCCGGCATGCTGAACCACCACAGCGGAAAGTGCAGGATCACCGCATCGGCTTCCTGCAGCTTGTGTTGCTCGGCTTGTACGTCGGCCGTCTGGCACGCCTGCGCGAACGCATGCCGCGACTCGTCGATGAAGGAGAAGCGATCCCGCTGCACTCGCTCGGGAAAGTCCTGCGCGTCGAAGACGGCCTTCCATCCCATGGCATACAGATCGGATCGCATCACCTCGTGCCCCTGCGCTTGCAGTACCTCGTGCGAGATGTCGGCCAGTTGGTGCGTCACGGAGGTCGGTTCGGGGTGTGCATGGACGAGCAGAACTTTCATGGTCGGGCTTCCTTCGCTGAAGCAGGACAGACTGATGGCCGCTCGCTCATAGTGGAAATGAATTTCAGCTATCTTAGGTATTGCCATGAACAATGCCTTGCGACGTCTCGACCTGAACCTGCTGGTCACGCTGGATGCCTTGCTGGTCGAGCACAGCGTGACCCGCGCCGCCGTGCGCCTGCATCTCTCGCAGCCATCGGTCAGCGTGCAGCTCGCCCGGCTGCGGGAGATTTTCGGCGACCCCCTGCTGCTGCCGGGCCCGCGCGGCATGCGGCCGACCGCACGCGCGGACGAGTTGCGCGAGCCGCTCCGGCTGGCCCTGGCCGCGCTCGAACAGGCCGTGGCGCCGGCCCGCCCGTTCGATCCGGCCCGGTCCGACCGGACCTGGCGTATCGCCGCCTTCGACTACAGCGAGTTCACCGTGTTGCTGCCCGCGCTGGCCGAGCTGCGCGCGATGGCGCCGGCCATGCGGCTTGCCGTGGTGCAGAGCGCGCCGGCGCAGGTAGCCCGCCGGGCCGAGCAAGGCGATATCGACCTTGCCTTCCTGATCGGCAGCGAAGCCTCGCCTGACCTGCGTTGCAGGCCGCTGTTCACCGAGCGCTACGTATTGGCGGGCCGTGCCGACCATCCCCAGCTGAAACGCCGCCCGACGCTGGCGCAGTTCTGCAAGCTCGACCAGGTGATCGTGTCGCCGGATGGGGGCGGCTTCCAGGGTGCGACCGACGCGGTGCTGGCCGAGCGTGGCATGCACCGTCGCGTCGTCCTGTCAGTGCCGCATTTCCTGTTCATGAGCGCCGTGCTGGCGAGTACCGACCTGGTGGCGATGGTGCCGTCGCGTCTGGTGCGCGGCAACGCGATGCTTCGGGTCGTCGAGCCGCCCGTGGATGTGCCCGGCTTCGACATGCTGATGCTCTGGCCTGAGCGGGTCCACCGCGATCCGGGGCATCAGTGGTTGCGGGAGCGTATTGCTGGATCGGTGTGAGGTTGGTGGGCTTGCCTTCGGCATCGCGTTTGGCGTTTGGCCTTGGGCCTTGGGCCTTGGAGCAAGAGCCGGCGGGTGCCACCCTCGGGGCCACGCCTGCGGCGACCCGTCAAGGAAGGGCCGCTCCGCGGCCGTGTGCCTGATTCGCGCACATCGTGCGCTCCTACCCGCGCCACATCCGGGTCGGGCTTCGACCGGGGATTTTCGATTCGCCATCCATGGCTCAGCGAAAATCCCCGTTCGAAGCCCGACCCGCCCCGTAGGGGAATAGATAAACGGCCGCGCACGCGGCCCTTCCTTGACGGGTCGCCGCAGGCGTGGCCCCGAGGGGGCTACCCGCCGGCTCTTGCTCGAGCGCTCAGTGCTCTAACGCCAAACGCGATGCCGAAGGCGAGCCCACACAGAAACCCGCAACAAAAAAAGGCCCCGTTTCCGGGGCCTCTTCACATCGATCAGGAATCGCGTTTCTTGCGTGGCGGCTTGCCACCGCTCGGGCGGTTGCCCGAGGGACGGAAGTTGCCGCGCGACGGCGGACGCGATGCGCCGCCCGGGCCACCGGCACCGGCGCCACCGTTGCCGCTCTGCGGCGATTCCTTGCCGTCCCACTCGGCGATCTTCAGCTGCTGCTGCGCGACCCAAACCTTCTTCAGGTGGGTGAATGTCTCAGCGGGCATGCCGTCCGGCAGGTCGATCAGGCTGTAATCGTCGCGGATGCTGACGCGGCCGATGAACTTCGCTTCCACGCCGCCCTCGTTGGCGATGGCGCCGACGATGTTGCCGGGCTTCACGCCGTGCTCGTGGCCCACTTCGATGCGGTACGTGCGCTTGCCCGCTTCCGTGGTGTGCGGACGCGGCTGGCGCATGCCCTCGCGGACCGGGCGCCGGTCGCTGAAGTCACCGCCGCCACCTTCACGCGGACCGCGATCGCGGTCGAAGTCTCGCTGCGGACGCTCGCGATCGAAATCACGCGGCGGGCGCTCGGTGTACTCACGCTTGGCCGGCGGCTCGAGCAGCAGTGGCTGGTCGCCCTGGGCGATCTTGGCCAGCGCGGCGGCGATTTCGATCGCCGGCACGTTGTGCTCCTGCTCGAACTTCTCGACCATCTGCTGGAAGAAGCCGAGGTCGCCCGTGGCCAGCGTGTCGGAGATCTTCTGGTTGAACTTGTTGACGCGCGTGTCGTTTACCGCCTCGATGGTCGGCAGCTGCATCTGCTCGATCGGCTGGCGCGTGGCGCGCTCGATCTGGCGGAGCAGGTTCTTCTCGCGCGGGGTGACGAACAGGATCGCCTCACCGCTGCGACCGGCACGACCGGTGCGGCCGATGCGGTGCACGTACGACTCGGTGTCGTGCGGGATGTCGTAGTTCAGCACGTGGCTGATCCGTTCGACATCGAGGCCGCGCGCGGCGACGTCGGTGGCGATGAGGATGTCGAGCTTGCCGGTCTTCAGCTGGTCGATCACGCGCTCACGCTGGGCCTGCGCGATGTCGCCGTTGATCGCCGCGGCGGCGAAACCGCGCGCCTGCAGCTTGCTGGCGAGTTCTTCCGTCGCCGACTTGGTGCGGGCGAAGACGATCATGGCGTCGAAGCTCTCGGCCTCGAGGATGCGGGTGAGCGCATCCAGCTTGTGCACGCCGCTGACCCACCAGTAGCGCTGGCGGATGTTGGCCGCGGTGGTGGTCTTGTTCTTGATCGTGACTTCGACCGGGTCTTTCAGGTAGGTCTGCGCGATGCGGCGGATGGGCGCCGGCATGGTCGCGGAGAACAGGGCGACCTGGCGACCTTCCGGCGTGGCCTGCAGCAGTTTCTCGACATCGTCGATGAAGCCCATGCGGAGCATTTCGTCGGCTTCGTCCAGCACCAGGAAGCGCAGCGCGGAAAGATCCAGCGTGCCCTTGTCGAGGTGGTCGATGACGCGACCCGGCGTACCGACCAGGACCTGGGCACCGCGCTTCAGGCCCTGCAGCTGCGGACCGTAGCTCTGGCCGCCGTAGATCGGCAGCACCTGGAAACCGGGCAGGTACGTGGCGTACTTCTGGAACGCCTCGGCCACCTGGATGGCCAACTCGCGCGTGGGGGCGAGCACCAGCGCCTGCGGCTTGTTGCCGGCGCGCAGGTCCAGGCGCGACAGCACGGGCAGCGCGAACGCGGCCGTCTTGCCGGTACCGGTCTGTGCCTGGCCGATGACGTCACGGCCTTCGAGCAGGGCCGGGATGGTGGCAGCCTGGATGGGAGAGGGGGTCTCGTAACCTACCTCGGTCAGCGCGCGCACGACGTTAGCGTCGAGAGCGAGCGCGCTGAAACCGGGCAGGGCCGGAGCGTTGTCTGTTTCGGGGGATGACATGGCGACCTCGAAGAGGGGGCGCGACGGCGACATTCGCGCGCCGGCAGTAGCGTTATTGTAGCAGCGATGGACGCTGTTCGTTGTGGTGTGTGGCCACTTGTCACGCCAGCGTTACACTTCCCGGTCAGCTTTCAGATAGGAGAAGGGCATGTCGGCAGTCGAAACGGTGTCCGAACAGCGATGCTTCGGTGGCGTCCAGGGCTTCTATTCCCATGGTTCGGACGCATGCGGCGGGCCCATGCGCTTCGCCGTCTACCTGCCTCCCGCGGCCGAACACGGGCCGGTGCCGGTCCTGTACTTTCTTGCGGGCCTGACCTGCACGGCGGAAACGTTTACCACCAAGGCCGGTGCGCAGCGCATGGCCGCGGAACTGGGCATCGCGCTGGTCATGCCCGATACCAGCCCGCGTGAGACGGAATTGCCCGGTGCCACCGGTGACTGGGAATTCGGCGAAGGCGCGGGTTTCTATCTCGACGCTACCGAACAGCCGTGGGCTTCGCGTTTCCGCATGTATACCTACGTGGTGGATGAACTGCCGCGCGTGCTTGCGGAGCGGTTCGCCCTGGACATGGGCCGTCAGGGCATCTTCGGCCATTCGATGGGCGGACACGGCGCACTGACCGTGGCGTTGCGCAATCCCGGGCGCTATCGCTCGGTGTCCGCGTTCGCGCCCATCGTCGCGCCGGCCAGTGTGCCGTGGGGCGAAAAGGCCTTTCCGCGCTACCTGGGCAACGATCGCAAGGCCTGGGCGAAGTACGACGCCACGGCGCTCGTGACCGCGGGCGCGCGCTTCGACGGCCGGATACTGATCGACCAGGGCGAGGCCGATGGTTTCCTGGTCGGCCAGTTGCAGCCGCAGCGCTTCGAAGCCGCGTGCGAGGACGCGGGCCAGAAGCTCGAACTGCGTATGCACCCCGGTTACGACCACAGCTATTACTTCATCCAGAGCTTCGTCGAGGATCACCTGCGCCACCATGCGAAAGCCTTGTCCGCATGAACGAGCCGATCCGTATGCGCACCTCGCGCACGGTGATCCGATTGCTCGACGTGGAGGATGCGGCGTTATTGCGCACCTATCGCGCGGAAAATCGCGAACACCTCGCGCCGTGGGAACCGTTGCGCAGCGACGCGCATTACACGATGGACGCGTGCCGCGCTGCTATCGACGCCGGTGGGGAAGCGGCGCGCGCCGATCGCGGGTACCCGTTCGCGATACTCACGCCGGATGCGTCCGACATGATCGGCAGCTTCACCTTCGCCAATGTGGTGCGTGGCGTGTTCCAGGCCTGTCACCTCGGTTACGGCATCGCGCGGAAATACGAGGGGCAGGGGCTGATGTTCGAAGCGCTGGATGCGGCGGTCCGCTACGGGTTCGGCCCTCTGGACTTCCATCGCATCATGGCCAACCACATGCCGCGCAACGAGCGCAGTGGTCGCCTGCTGGCGCGGTTGGGCTTCGAAAAGGAAGGCTACGCGCGGCGTTACCTGAAGATCGACGGCGTGTGGGAAGACCATGTCCTCACCGCCAGGATACGTAGCCAGGGCTGACGACATCCCCGAAAACGCGATGGGCCGCACGGACGAGGTGTCCGTGCGGCCCATCGATCACGCCGGAGCGTGGCAGCGATGCTTACGCGTTGCTGCTGGCCGGACGGCCACCGCGACCCTGGCGACGACGCTTGTGGTTGCCGGTGTTTTCACCGGTACCGGCCGCCGAGTGCCCATGCGGACGATGCGACGCCGGGCGACCGACACCGTTGCCGCCACCGGCGCCCTGGCGCGACTGGCCGTTGCCGGCTGCAGTACGACCCTGGCCACCGCCACCGGAACCCGGTGCGCGCGGCTGGCGCTGCTGGCCGCCACCCTGCTTCGGACGCGGTGCACCGGCATCCAGGCGCAGCGGGGTGCTGGGCTCGTAACCGGCCACGTTGACGATTTCCAGGTCGGACTTGAGCAGGCGGCCGATGTCGCGCAGCAGGCCGGATTCGTCATGGCTGACCAGCGAAATGGCCTCACCCGTGGAGCCGGCGCGGCCGGTACGGCCGATGCGGTGCACGTAGTCTTCCGCGACCATGGGCAGGTCGAAGTTGATCACCACCGGCAGCTGGTCGATGTCGATACCGCGTGCGGCGATGTCCGTGGCGACCAGCACGGTGATGCGGTTGGTCTTGAAGTCGGACAGCGCGCGGGTGCGTGCGTTCTGGCTCTTGTTGCCGTGGATGGCTGCCGACTTGATGCCCGACTGCTCCAGGTGGCGCACGAGCTTGTCGGCGCCGTGCTTGGTGCGGCTGAACACCAGGGTCTGGCGGCGGCTGTCCTGCGACAGGATGTGCAGCAGGAGGTCGCGCTTCTTGGCGGCGTCCACCGGATGCACGCGGTGCGTCACGGTGTTGGCGACCGTGTTGGCCGGCTCGGTGGAGATCTCGCGCGGGTTGCGCATGAACTGCTGGGCCAGGGCCTTGATCTCGGGCGCGAACGTGGCCGAGAACAGCAGCGTCTGGCGCTCCTTCGGCACGGCGGCCAGGATGCGCTTCAACGCAGGCAGGAAGCCCATGTCGAGCATGCGGTCGGCCTCGTCCAGCACCAGCACGTCGACCTTGGACAGGTTCACCGAGCGCTGCTGCATGTGGTCGAGCAGGCGACCCGGCGTGGCCACCACGATATCGACGCCGCGACGCAGCGCGTGCAGCTGGTTGCCCATGCCGACGCCGCCGAAGATGACGGTGCTGGAAAGGGGCAGGTACTTGCCGTAGTCGCGCAGGTTGTCCTGCACCTGGGCGGCCAGCTCACGGGTAGGGGTGAGGATCAGCGCGCGGATGGGGCGCGCCTTCTCGCCGCGCACTTCGTTGGCGATGCGCTGCAGCAAGGGAAGGGCGAACGCGGCGGTCTTGCCGGTGCCGGTCTGCGCGGCGGCCATGAGGTCGTGGCCGGCGATGACCTGCGGGATGGCGGCGGCCTGGATCGGCGTCGGTTTTACGTAGCCGGCTTCGGAAAGGGCACGCAGCAACGCGGGCGCAAGGCCCAGCGAATCAAAAGACATGGGGTGGAGCTCCTGCTTGACTCGAGCGTTCCCTGGAACCGCGCTACGAGTTATGGATTGGCGGCCGCTAACCATGACGAAGACAGCAGGCTGGCCGGTGTCGAGCGCGCTTCCGGGGGTGGGGGAACGGGCGGGAGAAAACTCCGCGCCGGGGGTCCGCAAGGGAGTCGGAGCGCTTCTCGACCGGGTGAGTATACCTTATTGCGACGCACAATGGGCGTCGCCCGGGTCAACCCTGGCGGGAGGCCGTCATCAGGTAGCTGTTGTAGGGCGTGCGGCCGAACAGCGGGCGGAAGTCGACCCGGATGCCGCGCGGCTCCAGCACGTCGCGGATATCCGATTCTGTCGGGAAATACTGCGCCCCGCCGGGAATCCAGCCCACCGCGTGGATGAACTTTTCTTCCAGCACCGTGGCCCGGTAGCGCCAGGTGCCGTCGCGGATGACGTTGCGCAGGATCAGCACGCCGTCGTCCGCCAGGTGGTCCACCGCGAAGCCGAGCAGGTCGACCTGGCGATCCCGGGGCAGGTAGTGCAGCACATCCAGCATGGCCACGTGCCCGCGCAGCGGCTGGGTGGCCGTGGCGTCCGCCTCGTGCAGCGCGATGCTCGCGGTCAGCCCGGCGCGCTCCGCGGCCTCGCGCCCCATGGCGATCTTGCGCGGATCGTGGTCGATGCCGACGTAACCCTCGAGCACGTCGCACGCGTGCAGGTAGTGCCCCAGCAGGCCCAGCCCGCAGCCGATATCCAGCAGGGGTAGCGGTCGGCCGCGAATCGCCTGCGCGGCGGCGGCGTATACCGGATCGCTGGCCAGCTTGCCGTGGATGTAGATGCGGTCGCCGTAGCGGCTGAACCGCGAGGCGATGCGGCGGCGTGTCCGGGTATCGGGGTGCATGGCGTCTCCGTCCGTGAAAAAGACGCCGGGCACGCGAGGTGCCCGGCGGGAAGCGCTAGTGCTGGGGCGTCGGGCTCTTGCTCATGTAGGCCTCGTACTCGCTCTTGTCCACCTTGCCGTCATGGTTGGTGTCGGCCTCCTGGATATGGGCGCGCAGGGTCTTGAGGGCCTCGACATCCTTGGGCATGTCCTTGCGCGTGATGTAGCCCTTGCCGTCCTTGTCCAGGTCGCTGAAGGCCGGTGCCGCATGGGCGTCGTCGCCGGCCTGCGGTGCGGCTGCGGGGTGCGCGGAAACGGCGCCGGCTGCCAGGGCCGTGACCAGGCCGATCGAAACGATGAAACGCGAGTGCTTCATGAATCCCTCCGTCGATGGTGCATCGAGACCGATGCGGGCTTTGGACGATGCCCCGGCGCATGTGCAGGTCGTGTACTTCGCCGGTAAACCATCGGCTCCGGCCCGCGCCTCGCACCCAGGTCATCGCGGCCAGTCTAGCGGGCGGGGCGCCGGCCTGCCTGTCGATCCGATGCGCTGTGCTAGCCTCGGCGCCGCCCCGGAGTCTTGAGGAAATTCTGATGCCACTTCCCGCCGCGCTCCGCGAACTGGACGCCACCCAGCGCCATACGGTGCTTGCCAGTTTCCTCGGCTGGACCCTGGACGCCTTCGACTACTTCCTGCTGACCTTCGTCATCCTCGCCGTGGCGCACGAGTTCAACGTGCCCAAGCAGGAGGTCACCTACGGCCTGTTCCTTACGCTGGCGGCCCGGCCCATCGGTGCGCTGGTCTTCGGGCGTCTCGCGGACCGCTACGGTCGCCGCCCGGTGCTGATGTTCGACATCGTGCTGTTCTCGGTGCTGGAGGTGGCCTGCGCCTTCGCGCCCAGCCTCGGCATCCTGCTGGGCCTGCGCTTCCTGTTCGGCATCGCCATGGGCGGGGAGTGGGGCATCGGCGCGTCGCTGGCCATGGAGTCCATCCCGGCGCGCTCGCGAGGCCTCGTCTCGGGCCTGTTGCAGAGTGGCTACCCCTGCGGATTTTTCCTCGCGGCGCTGGTCAACTGGCTGCTGGTCGATCACATCGGCTGGCGTGGCCTGTTCATCGTGGGCGCGCTGCCAGCGTTCCTTGTTCTGTATATCCGCCGCAAGGTGCCCGAATCCCCGGTCTGGGAGGGGCGCCGGTCGCAGGCACGCGAGGGCGTCTTCGCCGCCATGCGCGGCCACTGGAAGCTGTTCATCTACCTCATGCTGCTGATGGCGGCGTTCAACATGTTCAGCCACGGCTCGCAGGACATGTACCCCACGTTCGTGCAGGAGACACTGAAGATTCCCGCCGGCTCGGGCACCGCCTTCCTGCTCACCGCGCTGCTCAACCTGGGTGCCCTGGTGGGTGGCCTCACCTTCGGTTCGCTGTCGGAGCGGATCGGCCGGCGGCGGGCGATCATCATCGCGGCGGTACTGGCGATCCCGGTGATCCCGCTATGGACCTATGGCGGCTCGTTGCTGCTGCTGGGCCTGGGCGCCTTCCTTATCCAGGTGATGGTCCAGGGTGCCTGGGGCGTGGTGCCCACCCATCTCAACGAACTGTCGCCCGATGCCGTCCGCGGCACCTTGCCCGGCTTCGCCTACCAGATGGGCAACCTGCTGGCCGCCATCACCGCGACCGCGCAGACCTGGCTGGCGGGACAGCGGGGCGGCGACTTCGCCTTCGCCATGTCCACCTGGATCGCCGTGGTGGCGGTGCTGCTGGCCCTGCTGACCTGGCTGGGCCCCGAGGCACGGGGCGTCGGCTTCGGTGGCAAGGTCGGGCCGCGTGACGACGGCCGTCCCGGTCGGTAAACTGCCGCGTTTTCCTCCGGTAGAAACCAACATGCAGGCTGGCAAGGACAAGGTCATCTCGTTCCACTACACGCTGACCGTCGATGGCGAGAAGGTCGAAAGCTCGATCGAGGGCGGCGAGCCGTTGTGGATCCTGCTGGGCCATGGCCAGCTGATCCCGGGCCTGGAAGCCGGGCTCGAGGGCAAGTCGGAAGGCGACGCGTTCGATATCGAGATCTCGCCCGAGAACGGCTACGGTCCGCGCCAGGAAGGCATGACCCAGCGCGTGCCCAAGAAGTATTTCCCGAAGCAGGGCAAGGGTCTGGCCGTCGGTGATTCCACCGTGCTGTCGCTGAAGGAAGGCGGCAACCGCGTGGTCGTGGTGCAGAAGATCGGCTCCAGCGTGGTCGATGTCGACCTCAACCACCCCATGGCCGGCAAGAGCCTGACCTTCCATGTCGACGTGCAGACCGTGCGCGACGCGACGGAGGAAGAAATCGCCCATGGCCACGCCCATCCCAAGGGTGACGGCGAGCACTGAGCCCCCGGGCACAGGCATAAAAAAACGGCGCCCCATGGGGCGCCGTTTTGTTTTCCGGCCATCGAGCGGCCGGGCTGATGTTTAGGCCAGCGCCTTGCCGTTGACCGACACGTCCACGTCGACATTGCCGCGGGTGGCGTGCGAGTAAGGGCAGACATCTTCGTGCGCGGTCTTGACGATCTCCTGGGCCACGGCGTCGTCGACGCCCGGCAGGGTCACCTCGAGCTTGACCTGCACGGCAAAGCCGGAGCCTTCACGCGGACCGATACCGACGCTGCTGGCCACCGAGGCGTCGTCGACCTTGACCTTCTTCTGGCCAGCGACGAAGCGCACGGCGCCTTCGAAGCATGCGGCGTAGCCAGCGGCGAAGAGCTGCTCGGGGTTGCTGCCGCCGCCGTTGCCGCCCATTTCCTTCGGCAGGCGCAGGTCGAGCTTGATCAGGCCGTCGTCGCTTTCGACATGGCCTTCGCGGCCGCCGGCGACCTTGGCATGGGCGGTGTAGACGATCTTCTGCACTTTCGAGAGGTTGCTCATGGCGTTGTCCTTTGACGTGTCAGGGAAGGGAGGGCCGGGCGGGCCGACCACGAGGCTTATAAGACCACACAATTAAATCGTGCACAATTCAAATGGCGTGACGATAGGGGGTCCGTTGTGTTTCGTTCAGTTGAGGACGCGCCGTCCGTAGACGAAATTCTGCTTCCAGTACGAACCGTCCAGGTCGTCCAGGCGCACGGTGCCGCCGGAGTTGGGCGCATGCACGAAGCGGCCCTTGCCGACATACACGCCCACATGGGTCACGTGGCCGCGCCCGAAGAAGACCAGGTCGCCACTGGCGAGGCTGGATTCGTCGACCTTGGGCTTGTCCAGCGCGGCCATCTCCTGCGAGGTGCGGGGCAAGCGTAGCCCCGTGGACGTCAGGTAGATGTAATTGATCAGCCCGCTACAGTCGAAGCCGCCCTGCGGGGTGTTGCCGCCCCAGCGGTAGGGCGTGCCGACCAGGCCGATGGCACGGAACAGCACATCGTTGGCGGCATCGGCCGGAGGCGCATCTGCCGGTCGGGTCGACCACTCGAGGTTCTTCGCCAGCGGTACGGCCGCTGCGGGATTGCGTTGCTGCGACGACGATCGCTTGGGCGGTGCGCTGCCGCAGGCGGCGATCAGGCTCATGCCCACGGCTAGCGTCAGCCGCCCGAACAGGCGCCACGGACGACAGGAAGTGGGCAAGGCAGATACCACGGATCGTTCCCCAGGAAGGATAGGCGGCCATGAGGTTAACAAATCAAGGGGTTGCACGGAACACCTGCTAAACCGCACGAATTTATCTCACGGACAGGCTCGCTCATTCGCGATCTTCACTGGTGGCTGGCTAGCCTCCGGTTTTGACCTGATGGAGTGCCGCATGACCGTGGAAGCCTTCGACCTCATCGTTATCGGCGGCGGCTCGGGAGGTCTTGCGACGGCCATTCGGGCGGGGAAACACGGCGCCCGGGTGGCGCTGGTGGAGCCGGCGGAACTCGGCGGCACCTGCGTCAACGCCGGCTGCGTGCCGAAGAAGGCGATGTGGTTCGCGGCGCAGATGGCCGAGGCGCAGTACATCGCGGTGGACTACGGCTTCCACGAGACACCGGGCCGCCTGGACTGGCCGCGTTTCATCGACCGGCGCAACGCCTACATCGAGCGTATCCATGGCAGCTACCGGCAGTCGCTGGACAAGGCGCACGTCACTCTGGTTCACGAGCGCGGCCGGTTTCTCGCTGCGGATCGCATCCTGGCCGGCGAGCGGGAGCTCACCGCGCCGCACATCGTCATCGCCACGGGCTCCACGCCGAACACGCTGGAGAAGCCCGGCTTCGATCTCGGCGTCACGTCGGACGGTTTCTTCCGCCTGCGGGAAAGCCCGAAGCGCACGGCCATTGTCGGCGGCGGTTACATCGCCGTGGAACTGGCCGGCGTGCTTCGCGCCCTGGGCAGCGAGGTGGACCTGTATGTCCGCGGCCGCCTGATGAGCGACTTCGACGAGGAGATGTCCTACCAGTTGGGCGAGGAGATGCAGAAGCATGGCATCGGCATCCACTACACGTGCCAGATCGACGCGGTGCACGAAAAGGACGGCGTGCTGATGCTTGACTGCGACCGGGGCAGCCACCCCGGGCCATACGATCTGCTGGTGTGGGCCGTCGGCCGTCATGCGAATACCCATTCACTCGACATCGACCGTATCGGCGTGCATGCGGACGGGCAGGGCCATATCGAGGTCGACGACTTCCAGAACACGTCCGTGCCCGGCGTGTATGCGGTGGGCGACGTGACCCAGCGGCTGGCGCTGACACCGGTGGCCGTCTCGGCGGGGCGCAAGCTGGCCGACCGCCTGTTCGGCGGCAAACCGAACGCGCAGCTGGATTACCGCAACGTGCCCAGCGTGGTGTTCTCGCACCCGCCGCTCGGCACGATCGGCATGTCCGAGCAGCAGGCCCGCGAGGCGTACGGCGACGACGTGCAGCTGTACAAGCAGTCGTTCGTGCCCATGCAGCTGGCGCTGGCGCAGCGTCCGATGATGGTGCGGTTCAAGCTGATCTGTGTGGGCGAGGACGCTCGCATCGTCGGCCTGCAGATGCTCGGCCCGGGTGTCGACGAAATCCTCCAGGGCTTTGCCGTGGCGATCAAGATGGGTGCGACCAAGGACGACTTCGACGCCACCCTGGCCATCCATCCCACGTCGGCGGAAGAGATGGTAACCATGGGTGACCGCGTACCCGGTTGAGCGTTTACACTGGCCCCATGATTCCGTACACCCTGCATCGCGGCAACGCGCCGCTCCTGATCAGCCTGCCGCACAACGGCAGCGCCATTCCCGACGACATCGGCGCGCGGATGAAACGCCGCGCCCGACGATCGGTGGATACGGACTGGCACGTGGCCGAGTTGTACGACTTCGCCCGGAACATGGGCGCGAGCATCATCAAGCCGTTCGCCTCGCGCTACGTGGTCGACCTCAACCGTCCGTCGGATGGGCACGCCCTTTACCCGGGCCAGGCCGAAACCGGGCTGGCGCCGCTGGTGATGTTCGACGGCAGCCCGATCTACCGGCCGGGCGCGGAACCGGATGCCGCGGAGATCGCGGACCGTGTCACCCGCTGGTGGAAGCCTTACCACCAGGCCCTGGGCGACGAGATCGCCCGGCTGCGCAAGCAGTTCGGGCGCGTGGTGCTGTGGGAAGGGCACTCCATCCGCAGCCAGGTGCCCATGCTGTTCGAAGGTCGCCTGCCGGATTTCAACCTGGGCACGGCGGATGGCGCCAGTTGCTCGCCCGCGCTGCAGCAGCGCGTGGTCGACCTGCTGCAGGCGCAGGACGAGTACACCTTTGCAGTCAACGGACGCTTCAAGGGCGGCCATATCACGCGTCACTACGGGCGTCCGGACAAGGGCATCGACGCGATCCAGCTGGAGCTGGCGCAGATCAACTACATGGACGAAGACTCGTTCGAATACCTGCCGCGCCAGGCCGCGGGCGTGCAGACGCTGATCGGCGGGATGCTCGAGGCCTGCCTCGTCAGCTGACCACGGCCGCCACGCACTTGAGCTCGATGGCGATGGGCGTGGGCAACGCGGTCACCTCCACGGTGGTCCGGCAGGCATCCACGCCGGCGAACGCTTCCGCGTACAGCCGGTTGTACGTGGCGAAGTCGTCGGCCATGTGGGTGAGGTAGACCGTGACGTCCACCAGATCCTCGAAGCGGGCACCGCTGGCCTCGAGCACGGCGCGCACGTTGGCGAACACCTGTCGGCACTGCGCTTCGATGTCGTAGCGAAGCAGCCGTCCATCGGCATCCACGACGTTGCCGGGGATGCTGTTGTCGGCAGGCCTGCGCGGGCCGATGCCGGAGAGGAACAGGAATGGCCCCACGCGCCGTGCATGCGGGTAGGCGCCCACCGGTTCCGGTGCGTTCGCGGTATGGATGCCCTCAGTGCCCATGGTCGATGCAGACATTCCTGGCCTCGGTGAAAAAACGCATGGCTTCCACGCCGCCCTCGCGTCCCATGCCGGATTGCCGGGTGCCGCCGAACGGCGTGCGCAGGTCGCGCAGCATCCAGCAGTTCACCCAGACGATGCCGACATCCAGCCTGGCGGCGACACGATGGGCGCGCGATACGTCGTGGGTCCACACCGAGGCGGCCAGGCCGTAGGGCGTGCCGTTGGCGATCGCCAACGCCTCGTCTTCCGTGTCGAACGGCAGCAGCGTGACCACCGGGCCGAAGATCTCCTCCTGGTTGGCGGCTGCTTCGGCAGGCAATCCTTCGATGACGGTGGGGGCGATGAACCAGCCCGAGGCGCAGCGGCCGGGCACAGCGACGCGATGGCCGCCGCACAGCACCTGCCCGCCATCGGCCCGGGCGCGCTCGATGCACGCCATGACCTTGTCGAAGTGCGCGCGAGAGACGAGTGCGCCCAGGTCGCTGGTGTCATCCGCGGGGTCGCCGACACGCAGGGCCCGGACGCGATCGAGGTAGGCCGCACGGAAACGTTCGTAGATGCCCCGCTGCACCAGCAGGCGCGAACCGCAGAGGCAGATCTCGCCCTGGTTGGCGAACCCGGAACGCACCAGCGTGGCCATGGCCGCGTCGCTGAAGTCGAAATCGTCGAACACCAGCGTGGCGTTCTTGCCGCCCAGTTCCAGCGACGTTTTTTTCAACCGGGCCGCCGCGGCGGTGGCGATCGCCGTGCCCGTGCGCGTGCTGCCGGTGAAGGACACCGCCTTCACCGCATCGTGGGTGACGATGGCCTCGCCCACGCGGGCGCCCGTGCCCTGCACGATGTTGAGCACGCCCGGCGGAAAGCCCGCCTCCGTGACCAGCGTGCCCAGCAGCCACGCCGTGTAGGGCGTCACCTCCGACGGCTTGGCCACCACGGTGTTGCCGGCGGCCAGCGCCGGCGCGATCTTCCAGGTGAACAGGTAGAGCGGCAGGTTCCAGGGGCTGATGCAGCCGACCACGCCGAGCGGCAGGCGCAGCGTGTAGTTGATGGCGCCGTGCGCCATGCCGTGCGACTCGCTGCTCCACTGCGTGGCGGCCGCGGCGAAGAAGCGCAGGTTGGCGATGGCGCGGGGAATGTCCAGCGAGCGGGCAAGCGCGACGGGCTTGCCGCTGTCCTGCGATTCCGCGGTGGCGAAGGTATCCAGGCGTGCCTGGACCAGGTCGGCCAGGCGGAACAGGCAGGCAGCGCGGACATCGGCCGGCGTCGTGGCCCAGCCCGGTCCCGCGCGGCCGGCGGCAGCCACCGCGGCGGCGACGTCGGTGGCGTCGGAGTCCGGGCAGCTGGCGAAAACGCTGCCCGTGGCGGGATCGACCACATCGAGATAGGCCCCGCCGTGGGGTGCACGCGGTGCGCCGTCGATGAAGTTGGCCAGGACGATCATGCGTGCCGTCAGTTGAGGCTGCGGGTGCGCCCGCCATCGACGCTCAGGCTGACCCCGTTGACGTAGCCGGCCGCCGGGCTGGCCAGGAAGGCGATCACCGCCGCCACCTCGGCCGGGTCGCCGAAGCGTGCCGCCGGGACGCTGGCCAGCAGGCCACGCTCGACATCCTCACGGCTGCGTCCTGCCTTGCAGCTGGCCTCGACCAGGGCCTCCAGGCGGGGTGTGCGCGTATACCCCGGCAGCACGTTGTTGACAGTGATGCCGTCGTGCGCCACCTCCGCCGACAGGGTCTTGGCCCAACCCGCCACGGCGGCGCGCACCGTATTGGACACGCCGAGGTTGGGGATCGGTTCCTTGACCGAGGTGGAAATGACATTGACCACGCGCCCGTAGCGCGCGGCACGCATGCCGGGCAGACACGCCTGGGTGACCACCTGCGCCGCCAGCAGGTGCTGGCGGAAGGCGGTGAGGAAATCGTCGGGTGTGGCGCTGGCAGCCGGCCCCGGCGGCGGGCCGCCACTGTTGTTCACCACCACGTGCACGGCATGCAGGCCGACGATGCGCGCCACGGCGGTGGCCAATGCATCGGTATCGAGCATGTCCACGGCGATGGGTTCGTGGGCCTGCCCGGGCTGACCGGCGGGCAGTTCGCGTGCCAGGGCCGCCAGGGTGTCCGCCGAGCGGGCGAGCAGGGTGACGCTTGCGCCGAGTGCCGCCAGTTCGAAGGCGGTGGCGCGGCCTATGCCCTGCGAAGCGCCGCAGACCAGGGCGTGGCGACCGGTGAGGCGAAGATCCATGCGAACTCCCTCGTTGGAATGGCAAGCGTCAGCGTTGTTTCGCGGCCCACCACTGTAACGCCATCGCCGCCAGCCAGCACGGCCAGGCCAGCCAGGGCGCGCGGCGCCACCAGGCCTGCCAGCGGTTGAGGTCGGCATCGTTGAAAAGGGCCGGTGCATCCGAGCGCAGCACGCGGCGCACGCGCAACCAGTTGGCCATGCCGTTGGGCCGGCCGGTGTCCGCTTCGGTGATGGTTTTCCACTGGTCCGGATAGCGTGCGCGGAGAATCGCCGTGAAGCGCCACTGCGCGACGAAGTGCAGCACGAAGAAGGCAATGGCCCCCAGCAGGAGCGCGAGATAGAGGATCACCGGGGTCTGCATGGCGGGGTCAGCTGTCCTTGTCTTTCTTCTTGGCGTCGGTGCCCAGCAGGTCGGTGGTGACCACGCTGCGGAGGGTGGAGATCACGCCGTTGCCCTGCGACGCCTTGGAGCAGACGGCATTGTTGATCGCCCGCTTGTAGGTGTCGTTCTGCATGCCGAGGAACAGCACGCCATCGGGGCCGTGCGGAATCTTGAAGCTGCCGGCCGAGCTCATCTTCACCGGCGCCTCGGCCGAGAAGCTGCTGGGTGACTGTTCCCAGTAGGTCTGGTCTTTCTGCTGCTTGGCCGACGAATACACCACCATGTAGCGGGCTTTCTCGTCCTCGACCTTGAACTTGCCGAAGGCACCGGTGGTTTCGCTGGTCCAGCCCATGTATTCGCATAGCTGGATGTCCTCGGCGTGCAGCGGCTGGAAGGCGTCGTCCAGCAGCACCACCGTGGGCGCGAATAAGTAGCTGGAACTCAGCCAGCGGCCGTTGAGCTCCGACTTCATGGCGATGGTGTAGGGCAGCTGGGCACCGGTGGGCAGGCGGAACGCCAGGAAGTAGCTGCGGTCGCCATTGAGGTTGGCGACCGGGCTGTCCTTGGTCAGTTCGAACCGCTGCGGCTGCCAGGGCAGCATGTCCTGGTAGGACAGGTCGGCGAAGCTGCCGCAGCAGGGCGTCGCCGCGTCCAGCGTCTTGCGCGCCGCATCGATGGCCGCCGTGGTCTTCTCCGGTGGGCGGAAGTTGGGCGGCACGATGGCGCTCATCGTGTGGCAGGCGCCGAGGCCCAGGAGGGCCACGGCGATCAGCAGGGGGCGTAGGACGTGTGGGGGCATGATTTTTTCAGGGAAGCTCGTCAGAACTCGGCGCTTCCTGCGGCACGGGGATAGGGAATGGCATCGCGGATGTTGGCCAGGCCGCAGACGTACACCAGCAGGCGCTCGAAACCGAGGCCGAAGCCGGCGTGCGGCACCGTGCCGTAGCGGCGCAGGTCGCGATACCAGTTGTAGACGTCCTTATCGAGGCCGAACTGGTCCATGCGGCGGTCGAGGTAGTCCAGGCGCTCTTCGCGCTGGGCGCCGCCGATGATCTCGCCGATGCCCGGTGCAAGGACGTCCATGGCCGCGACCGTCCTGCCGTCGTCGTTCAGCCGCATGTAGAACGCCTTGATTTCCTCGGGGTAGTTCATGACGACCACGGGACGGCCGATATGTTCCTCGGCGAGGTAACGCTCGTGCTCGGTCTGCAGGTCGATGCCCCAGGCCACCGGGTGCTCGAACGACTTGCCGCACTTCTGCAGGATCTCGACCGCCTCGGTGTACTGGATGCGCTCGAACGGCTTGGCGATGAACGCCTCCAGCCGGGTGATGGCGTCCGACTGCACGCGCTCGGCGAAGAAGGCCATATCGTCCTGGCGTTCGTCCAGCACCGCCTTGAAGATGCCCTTGAGGAACAGCTCGGCCAGGTCGGCGTTGTCGTCCAGGTTGGCGAAGGCCACCTCCGGCTCGACCATCCAGAACTCCGCCAGGTGGCGGGTGGTGTTCGAGTTCTCGGCGCGGAAGGTGGGCCCGAAGGTGTACACCTTGCTCATGGCCAGGGCGTAGGCCTCGACGTTGAGCTGGCCGGACACGGTCAGGAAGGCCTCGCGACCGAAGAAATCCTTGCGCCAGTCGATGCCGCCCTTGTCGTCGCGCGGCAGGTTGGCCAGGTCCAGGGTGGACAGGCGGAACATGTCGCCGGCGCCTTCGGCATCCGACGTGGTGATGATCGGCGTGTTGATCCAGAAGAAGCCCTGCTCGGTCAGCAGCCGGTGGATCGCCGTCATCATGGTGTGGCGCACGCGGGTCACCGCGCCGAACAGGTTGGTGCGCGGGCGCAGGTGGGCCACCTCGCGCAGGAACTCCATCGAGTGCTGCTTGGGCTGGATGGGGTAGGTGAGCGGGTTCTCGACGAAACCGGTGACTTCCACCCGCGTGGCCTGGATCTCGAAGGCCTGGCCCTTGCCCTGCGAGGGCACCAGCCGACCGGTGGCGATGACGCCGGCGCCGGCGGACAGGTGCTTCACCTCGGTCTCGTAGTTGGCGAGATCGGCCGTGGCGACCACCTGGATGGGCGCGAAGCAGGAGCCGTCACTCACGTTGACGAAGGAGAGGCCACCCTTGGACTCGCGCAGGGTGCGCACCCAGCCGCGGACGGTCACCTCGTGTTCGCCTGCGGCCGTGCCGCCGGCGAGGGCCTGCTTGACGCTTACCACCGTCATCGATTGAAACTCCGGAAAAGGCGCCGCATTTAAAGCTGGCGCGTAGGACACGACCTTGCATGATAATGTAAGGGTCAGGTGAACGGCACCGTTCCCCGGGTATACCACGGCAATAAAACGAATCGATGAGCATCCAGATCACTCCCGCCGCCTCCGAGCGCATGCGCAGCTTCCTTTCCCGGGCCCCGCAGGCCGCCGGTGTGCGCTTCTCCGTCAAGCGGATGGGCTGCTCGGGCTTCGGCTATGTGGTCGACCTGGCCGGCGCCATCGCCGCCGAGGACCAGGTGCTCGATATCGACGGCATCCGTGTCGTGGTCGATCCCACCAGCCTCCCGCTGGTCGACGGTACCCTGATCGACTTCCAGCGCCAGGGCCTGAACGCCTCCTTCGTGTTCCACAACCCGAACGCCACGGGCGAATGCGGCTGCGGCGAGTCGTTCACCGTCGCCTGAAGCCCTCCCCCGTAGGAGCCGACGATGTCGGCGATACACGCCTCACAGGCCACCCGTGCCGCCCCGGTTGCGACACCCCCCGGTTTCTCCCTACAATAGGCGGCTGGCCCTTCCCCAAGGAGGGGTCTTCTTGCCTCACCGTACGAACGGGAGGCTGCCATCCCCGTAAGGGGTGCATCCACAAGGAGTCACCATGCGTCATTATGAAGTCGTGTTCCTGGTCCATCCGGACCAGAGCGAACAGGTGCCCGCCATGATCGAGCGCTACAAGGCGCTGATCGAAGGCGACAACGGCACGATCCACCGTCTCGAAGACTGGGGCCGCCGCCAGCTGGCTTACCCGATCGAAAACCTCGCCAAGGCTCACTACGTGATGCTGAACATCGAGGTTTCGCAGAACGCCCTGAACGAGCTCGAGACGGGCTTCCGTTTCAACGATGCCGTGCTGCGCCACCTGGTCGTCCGTCGTGACGAGGCCGACACCGAGCCGTCCTTCATCCTCAAGAGCAAGGAAAAGGATGAACAGAAGGGTTCGCGTCGCCGTGACGACGACAGCGACGGCGACGACCGCCGCGGTGGTCGCGACAACGACAACGATCGCGACAGCGACGACTAATCGGGGATCACAGCCATGTCCAAGTTCTTCCGCCGCCGCAAGTTCTGCCGTTTCACCGCCGAAGGCGTCAAAGAGATCGATTACAAGGATCTCAACACCCTCCGCCAGTACGTGACCGAGAACGGCAAGATCGTCCCGAGCCGCATCACCGGCACGAAGGCCCGTTACCAGCGCCAGCTGGCGACCGCGATCAAGCGCGCTCGCTTCCTCTCGCTGCTGCCGTACACCGACAACCACGACGTCTGATCGCGGTAGCCCTCCCTGAACAGGGGAGGGCGTCCGGCGTCACACGTTTTATTTCGGACAACCGTCCTGGCTGCATGGGGCCCATCCCGTGCTAACGAAACGATAGGAAATACCCATGGAACTCATTCTCCTCGAGAAGGTGAAGAACCTCGGCAACCTCGGCGACAAGGTCAACGTCAAGCCGGGTTACGGTCGTAACTTCCTCCTCCCGACCGGCAAGGCCGCCCGCGCGACCGCTGCCAACCTCGAAGCGTTCGAAGCACGTCGTGCCGAGTACGAAGCCAAGGCCAAGGACCAGCTGTCCGGTGCCGAGGGTCGTGCCGCCAAGCTCGACGGCGCCGAGGTCACCATCGAAGTCAACGCTTCGCCGGAAGGCAAGCTGTTCGGCTCGGTCACCCCGCGTGACGTGGCCGAGGCCCTGACCGCCAAGGGTCTGGAAGTCGACAAGAGCGAAGTGATCCAGGCCGAAGGCCCGTTCCGCAACACCGGCGAGTACGAAGTCACTGTCGTCCTCCACGCCGATGTGCAGCAGATGGTCAAGGTCAAGGTCATCGGCGCGTAAGCACCGGTTACCGCGATACCCGACGGGCGCCCTTGTGGCGCCCGTTTTCGTTGGTGCCGCGCGACGTGTCGTCCCGGCTTGCCATGGCAGGCGACGGCGTGCGGCATTGCGTAATGTCTCAGGCTTCCGCCTCGCCCCGACGCACGCCGTCGCGGCCGTTCGCCGAGGGCGACCGGCGTAGCGACGCCGTTTTGCGCGTCAACCGTCCGCTCCGCCTTGGCCGGCCTCGTGCCGCCACCTAGAGTCGGGTGTCCCGTGGGTGGATGGAAGGCGTCGGATGCGTAAGTGGTGGTGGCGGTCGTGCCTCGGCATGGCCGGTAGCTGGATGGGTGGGGCGTCGGCGTGGGCCGCGGATGCGCCGGTCGAGAGCCCGTTCAATCTCGACGTGCGGTATCGCTACAGCAACCTGCATTCCGACGGGGCGCCGAAGCGCGGCCATGCCAACACCCTGCGCACGCGGGTCGGTTATTACTGGCGGATCGGCAACGGATGGAGCGCCTACGGCGAAGCCAGTCGCACATGGTCGTTGTTCGGCCAGCAGTACGACGACGGCTCCGGGCGCCGCACGCCGTATCCGGCCGAGGCGGACCCGTCCTCCACCGGTATCAGCAATGCCTGGGTGTCTTGGCGCAACGACGATGTGGCCGTGCGCGCGGGCCGGCAGTACATCCGCCTGGACGGGGGGCGCTTCGTCAGCAACAACCCGTGGCGGCAAAGCCTGCAGTCGTTCGACGGCGTCGGCGTCACCTGGAAGGCCTGGCAGGGCGCGGAGCTTCGTTATTACTGGCTCGGCAGGGTCAATCGCACGCTCGGCTACGATTTTCACGACCGTGACCAGCGCCGATGGAAGCTGGACGCCCACCTGCTCCACGTCGACCAGGACTTGGCCCTCGGCAAGCTCTCCGCCTACGGCTATTTCATCCGCAACGACACCGTGGCCGCCCAGTCGGTGAAGACGGTCGGCGTGCGCTGGACGGGAAGTGCGGCCGTGGGGCCCGCGGGTGCGACCCTGGGCTGGACGGCGGACACCGCGCGGCAGCACGCCTATGCGAACAACCCCGCGCGGTTCAGCCTCGGCTATCACCTCATCGACGCCACCTGGGGCGTGCCCGCGTTGTCGCTGCGGGTGGGTGAGGAACGGCTGGACGGTAACGGCCGCAAAGCCATCAACGTCGCCTATGGCGCGGCACGTGCCTTCAACGGCTGGGTGGTGGCTTTCCGCATCCCGCGCAGCGGCCTGCGCGAGCGCTACGTCGGGCTGCTGGGCTCCCTCGACGCCGGCCGGAAGATCGGCTGGCAGGTCACCTCGCGGCACTTCGTCGCGGACGAGGGCGGGGCGGTGCTGGGTCGCGAACTGGATGCCGGCGTGCTGACCGACCTGGGCCACGGCTTCTCGTTGGATGTCCAGTTTGGCGATTACCGGGCTGCCGGGCACGGCGTGGACGAGCGTAAGCTCTGGCTGATCGGGCAGTATCGTTTCGGCGACATGCCGCGCTGACGGTTTCGCCCACAGGTTATCCACAGACTTATCCTCTCAACGCCTGCGACCGGGGCGCGTATCATGGCCGGACGGCGACCCGGGCCCGGGTCACGCGCCGACGTATGACGAGGTAAACCATGTCTTTCAATCCAGAACGCGGCGATCGCGGCGATCGCAAGCGCCGCCGCGATCGTGAGCCCACGGCGTTCGAGTCCCTGCGCATCCCGCCGAACTCCATCGAGGCCGAGCAGGCCGTGCTGGGCGGCCTGATGCTGTCGCCGGATTCCCTGGACAAGGTGGCCGACAAGCTCACCGACGACGATTTCTACCGCAAGGACCACCGGCTGATCTGGCGCGCCATCAACGAGCTGGCCAACAAGGGCATGCCGTGCGACGCCGTGACGCTGGGCGACTGGTTCGCCGCCAACGACATGGCCGAGATGGTCGGTGGCGCCAGTTATCTGATGGAACTGGCCAACTCCACGCCCAGCGCCGCCAATATCGGCGCCTATGGCGACATCGTGCGCGAGAAATCCGTGCTGCGCATGCTGATCGACGCTGGTACGTCGATCACCGAGGACGGCTTCCGCCCCGAAGGCAAGAGCGTCCAGGAAGTGATGGAGCTGGCGGAGCAGCGCGTGTTCCGCATCGCGGAATCCGGCGCGCGTGGCAAGAAGGACATCGTCTCGGTGCGCGAGGCCGTGGGCGAGGCTTTCCGCATGCTGACCGAACGCTACGAGAAGCGCGGCCAGCTGACCGGTCTTTCCACGGGGTTTACCGATCTGGACGAGCTCACCTCCGGCCTGCAGCCGTCCGATCTGGTGATCATCGCGGCGCGCCCGTCGATGGGCAAGACGGCGTTCGCGCTCAACCTCGCCGAAGCCGCCGCCCTGCGCGGCAAGAAGGCGGTGGCGGTGTTCTCGATGGAAATGTCGGCATCGCAGCTGGCCTTCCGTCTGATCTCGTCGCTGGGTCGCGTCCACGCACAGCACCTGCGCAACGGCGACCTGGCCGAGGAAGACTGGCCGCGCGTCACCTCCGCCATCACCATGTTGTCGGATGCGAAGATCTTCATCGACGACACGCCCGCCATGTCGCCGGTAGAAATGCGTTCGCGCTCGCGCCGCCTGCAGCGCGAGCATGGCCTGGGCCTGATCGTCATCGACTACCTGCAGCTGATGCAGGTGCCGGGCAACAGCGAAAACCGCGCCACGGAAATCTCGGAAATCTCCCGCGGGCTGAAAGCGCTGGCGAAGGAGCTCAACGTGCCGGTGATTGCGCTGTCGCAGTTGAACCGCTCGCTGGAGCAGCGTGCCGATAAACGTCCGATGATGTCCGACCTGCGCGAGTCTGGCGCTATCGAGCAGGACGCCGACGTCATCATGTTCATCTACCGCGACGAGTACTACAACAAGGAATCGCCCGACAAGGGCCTGGCCGAGATCATCATCGGCAAGCAGCGTAACGGTCCGACGGACACGATCAAGCTGGCCTTCCTCGGGCATTACACCAAGTTCGAGAACTGGGCTCCGGATGCGTATGTGGGCTCGTTCGACTGATCCGGCGCCTCGCCGGGTCATCGCGGCCGCGGCGTGGCTGTCGATGTGCCTGTATGCCGGCATGTCAGCCGCCGCCGGACAGATCACACTGCCCGAGCATCCCACCGTCGATCAGCGCGCGGACATCGAGCAGCGCCTCAACGACTGGCCGTTGCTGGCGCGTTTCGCCCGGGACAACGCGACCTACCCGCCACCGAAGCCGGGCGAGAAGCGCGTGGTCTTCTTCGGCGACTCCATCACCGATTTCTGGGGGCGCCCGGTGGGCGAATTCTTCCCCGGGCACGGCTATATCAATCGCGGCATCAGCGGGCAGACCACGCCGCAGATGCTGGTGCGTTTTCGCGCGGACGTGATCGCGCTGAAACCGGCGGTGGTGGTCATTCTCGCCGGCACCAACGATATCGCCGGCAACACCGGTGCGTCGTCGCTGGGCATGATCGAGGACAACCTGTCGTCGATGACCGAACTGGCGCGTGCCCATGGTATTGGCGTGGTTCTGTCGACGTTGCTTCCCGTGCACGATGGGGTGGTGGCGGATCAGTCGGTGCGCCGGCCGCCATCGACCATCCGTGCGTTGAATGCGTGGATTCGCCAGTACTGCGCCAGCCAGCACCTTGTTTTGCTCGACTACGCCCCGGCCATGACCGACGGCCACACCGCACTCAGGCGCGAACTCAGTGACGACGGCCTGCATCCCAATGCACAGGGATACGCGGTCATGTCGCCGCTGGCGGAGCATGCTGTCGAGAAGGCGCTGGCCGATAGCGGGGCACGTGACGGACGGTAGCCCGATCGGTGCTTCCGGGTTAGACATGCCGCCTCAACGAAGGTCCGCGCGGCTCGCGGCCTGACACGTTGTTTTAAGACATCGCCCAATGGATTCGGGTATGCCGCGCTGATGGAATATCGGCGATCGCTTCCGTGCCGTGACAGGTTTCATCCCGTCGCATGCGGACGCGTTTCCTCCGAAGCATTCGTACATCAGACGCGCCAGCGCCCTGCTTTGTTTCCGGGTATCGACTGACTTACTGCGTCCGGTCGGTTCTCTAGCATCGTGCCCTGGTTTGACGGCATAACACAGGATCACCTATGGACATTTCGATCAGGCACGCCGGCGTGGCGTCGCTTGCGCTTGGCCTTACTCTTTCGCTTTCCGGATGCACGGCGGCCAATCCGCTCGTGGCAAAAGCGCAGAAACAACACGAGGAAAAAGTCGCCGCCATTCCCCATTGTGCCCGCAAGCTCGGCACCATTTCGGTGATCGAGCCGGAGGGCGACGTGCACTGGTGGACCCAGCAGCAGTTGCCTTCGCCCACCAAGCTGATCAAGGTGTTCATCAACAAGTCCGGCTGCTTCACGCTGCTCGATCGTGGCATGGGCATGGGCGCCGCCATGCGCGAGCGGGCGCTGGCCGCGGGCGGCGAACTGCGCGGCGGCGCCAACGTGGGCAAGGGGCAGGTCAAGGCCGCGGATTATGTGATGGTGCCGGATCTGATCTCCGCCAACGCGGATGCCGGCGGCAGCGCGCTCAGCGCGCTCGCCAGCGGCCTGATCGGCGGCAGCACCGGCCGCCTGGTCGGGGCGATCAACATCAGTTCCAAGACATCCGACGTCGTGCTCACCGTCACGGACGTTCGCTCATCCGAGCAGGTCGCCATGACCGAAGGCCACGGCGAGAAGAACGACATCGGCCTCGGCGCCCGCGGTTCGCTGTTCGGCAGCCAGAGTCTCGGCGGTGCCGGTATCGGCGGTTACGCCAACACCACCATCGGCCAGGTCATCACCATGGCCTACCTCGATGCGTACACCAAGCTGGTCAACGAAATGGGCGGCATGCCCGGCAATGCGTCGGCAGCCAACGCGCGGCAATCCGGCACGGTACGTGTTGCGACGCGCATGTTCGCCACGTCAACGATGAAGGGCAAGGCGGTGCGCTCGCTTGATCCCGGCATGGTGGTCTACCCGACGGGCGACAAGGTCGGCTTGGTCTGGGAAGTGGAGGACGAGCACGGCAACCGTGGCTGGGTGTCCTCGGAACATTTCGACCTGGCCAGATAACACCGTCGATGGCGGCCCCGTCCCCTGGCCGCCATCCCGGTGCCCTACGGTTGCCCGGTCGATGCGGCTAGACTGGGCGGTCACTTCCGCCAGGCATGCCGCCGTCGAGCCATGAGCCGTACCACTGTCGCCACCATCCATCTGGGCGCGCTGCGCCACAACCTTGCACGTGTCCGGGCGTTGGCCGGCAGCGCAAGGGTCATGGCCGTGGTCAAGGCCGATGCATACGGCCACGGCCTGGAACGTGTCGCCCGCGCTCTGGGCGATGATGCCGAGGCCTTCGCCGTGGCGGCCATCGCCGATGGCCTCAGGCTGCGCGCCGCGGGACACCGGCAGCGCATCGTGGTGTTGTCCGGTCCCGATACACCCTCCGACATCGCTGAGATGCAGCGGCTTGGCCTCGACGCGTTGATCCATCACGACGCGCAGTTGCCGTGGCTGGCCCGGGCCGATCCGGCGCGCGGCTCCTTACGGGTGTGGATCAAGGTCGACACGGGGATGCACCGGCTCGGCTTCGACCCGGCACGGATCAGGGACATCCATGCGGCGCTGTCCGCCATGCCGGCGATCGATCCGGAACTGGGGTTGATGACGCATTTCGCCTCGTCGGAGGCGTTCGACGACGAGAACACCAAGCGGCAGATCGCCCTGTTCAGGCAAAGCACCGCCGGCCTTGCCGGACCGCGTGCGCTGTCCAATTCGGCGGCCGTGCTGGGCTGGCCGGACGCGCGTGGCGACTGGGTCCGCACCGGTGGGTTGCTTTACGGCTTGTCTGTTGTCGAGGGCAAGGCGGGCGACGACTTCGGCTTCCGGCCGGTCATGACGCTGACCACACGCCTGGTCGCCATCAACCGGGTGGGGAAGGGCGAGCGGGTCGGTTACAACGGTACCTACACTTGCCCGGAAGACATGGATATCGGCGTGGCGGCCGTCGGCTACGGCGACGGTTACCCGCGCAGTGCCGCCCCCGGTACGCCGGTGCGGATCAACGGCTGCACGGCGCCGCTGGTCGGGCGCGTCTCGATGGACCTCATCACGATCGACCTCCGCGGCGTGCCCACGGCCCGCACCGGCGATCGCGTCACGCTATGGGGCGACGGCTTGCCCGTGGAAACGGTCGCGGCCGCGGCGGGTACGATTTCCTACGACCTTACCTGCGGCATGACGCGGCGCGTTTTGTTCGTCGAAGACGAGACCTGAAGGATTCCGGTTCCGGCGTATCGATCCCTGCGACGCGCCTGTGCGATACAGCTTCCTACCTTTTACGGAATGTCCCCGACCATGGCCAAGGCCAAGACCGCCTACGTATGCACCCAGTGCGGCGCCGAGCACAGCAAGTGGCAAGGGCAGTGCGCCGAGTGCAACGAATGGAACGTGCTGACGGAGTTCGTCGTGCAGCCGGCAAAGCCCGCTGCCGTATCGTCGCCCGGTGCACGCCGCGGCGGCTATGCGGGCGACGCGGCCGGCGCGCCTCGCATTACGGCGCTCGCCGAGGTACTGCTGACCGCCGAGGCGCGCACCCATACCGGTATCGGTGAGCTCGACCGCGTCCTCGGCGGTGGCCTGGTCGACGGCTCCGTCGTGCTGATCGGTGGCGATCCGGGTATCGGCAAGTCCACGCTGCTGCTCCAGATGCTCGGCACCCTGGGCGCGGTGCTGCCCAGCCTTTACGTCACCGGCGAGGAATCGCTCAGCCAGGTGGCCGGCCGCGCGCAGCGCCTCGACCTTCCGCTGGCACCGCTGCACGCGCTGGCGGAAACCTGCATCGAACGGATACTCGAGCAGGTGGCGACGGCGCGCCCACGCGTCCTGGTCATCGACTCGATCCAGACCATCTGGACGGAAATGCTCACGGCGGCGCCCGGCTCGGTCAGCCAGGTGCGCGAGTCCGCGGCCAAGCTCACCCGTTTCGCGAAGGAAACCGGCACCTCGGTGTTCCTGGTCGGCCACGTGACGAAGGAGGGTGGTATCGCCGGCCCGCGCGTGCTCGAGCACATGGTGGATGCGGTGCTCTACTTCGAGGGCGAGTCCGGTAGCCGCTTCCGTGTGCTGCGCGCCTTCAAGAACCGTTTTGGCGCGGTCAACGAACTGGGCGTGTTTGCCATGTCCGAGAAAGGCCTGCGGGAGGTTGCCAATCCGTCGGCCATCTTCCTGTCCTCGCACGCCGGGCCCACGCCGGGCAGTGCGGTCATGGTCACCCGCGAGGGCACGCGCCCGTTGCTGGTCGAGGTGCAGGCGCTGGTCGACCAGTCGTCGCTGGGCAATCCCCGCCGCGTGGTGCTGGGCCTGGAGCAGAACCGGCTGGCCATGCTGCTGGCCGTGCTGCATCGTCACGGCGGCGTGGCCGCCTACGACCAGGACGTCTTCGTCAACGTGGTCGGGGGTATCCGTGTGCAGGAAACGGCTTCGGATGTACCGGTGATCATGGCCGTGTTGTCCAGCCTGCGTGATCGACCGCTACCCGAGAAGACCATCGCCTTCGGCGAAGTGGGGCTATCGGGCGAGATCCGCCCCGTGCCCAACGGCGAGGAGCGCCTGAAGGAAGCCGCCACCCACGGCTTCCGGCGTGCCGTCGTGCCTGCCGCCAACGCCCCCAAGCGCGGCCGCGTCGGCGACATGGAGGTCATCGCGGTAGAGCGCCTCTCCCAGGCCCTGGACGCCAGCCGCGACTAGCCCCAACGCCGCCGCAACCGCAACCGCAACCGCAACTGAAACGAACGCGTAGGAGCGCACGCTGTGCGCGAAAAGCCAACAAGGCGTTGACGCGGCACCTTGGCTAGAGCGGCAACAAGCCAACAAGGCGTTGACGCGGCACCTTAGCCAGGGCGGCAACGAGCCACAAAGCCCAGCCCCCTCAAGCCACCCGATGCAACACCAGCTCCAGCACCGCCTTCGTCCCAAAAAACGCCAACAGCAATATCCCCATCCCCGCCAGCGTCAGGTAAACGGCCCGGATACCGCGCCACCCGTGCCGCCAGCGTCCCCACAGCAGCACGCCGAACACCACCCAGGCGACGATCGACAGCACGGTCTTGTGGACCAGGTGCTGGCCGAACAGGTCGCCGACGAACAGTGCGCCGGTCACCAGGGTGAGCGTCAGCAGCACGAAGCCCGCGGCGATCAACCGGAACAGCAGGACCTCGGTGAGGGTGAGCGGGGGCAGGGCACGCAGCCAGTGCCCGAACCGGCTGCGGCGCAGGGCCCGTTCCTGGATCGCCAGCAGGATGGCCAGCGCGGCGGCGATCGAAAGCAGCCCGAACGCCAGCACGGCGATGGTCACGTGCAGCTCGATCTGCCAGGTCATGCTGTCCGGTGCGGTCTTCGGCGCGAGGAACGCGTCCACGGCCACGAAGATCGCCGCCAGCGGGAAGACGATGATGCCCAATCCCGCGACGGGCCGTGACAGGTTGACCAGCAAGGTCAGCACGGAGGCAATCCAGGCCACCAGCGACAGGGCGGCAAAGAAATGCAGGTCCAGCGTGCCGCGATGGGCGCTGAGCAGGACTGCGCCATGGGCCAGTGCAGCCACGGCGGCCAGCGATGCCCCCAGGCGCGCAAGGGGCTGCCCGCCCGTCACCAGCGGCCGCGCGAGCGCACCGGCGGCGGACAGGTAGAGGACGACGGCGACCAGCGAGAAAGTGGTGACGATCATGGCGACGCAGTGTGGCATAGCCGCTTTGCGCCGTGAATGCGACACGCTGTCATTTGCGCGCGTTCGGAGCGTCCGACGCCCATAGTGGGCTATAATCCGTCGTTTACAGCATCTCCGGCACGACTCGCCATGTTCGAATCGCTCAGCAATCGCCTCTCCGATACCGTCAACCGCCTGCGTGGTCGCGGCCGGCTGACCGAGGAAAACATTCGCGAGACGTTGCGCGAGGTGCGCATCGCGCTGCTCGAGGCCGACGTGGCGCTGCCGGTGGTCAAGGCCCTGATCGAACGCGTCAAGGTGCGCGCGGTCGGCCAGGAAGTCCTCAAAAGCCTGTCGCCGGGCCAGGCGCTGGTCAAGGTGGTCAGCGACGAGCTGACCGCCGTCATGGGCCAGGCCAATACCGAGCTGAACCTGGCGGCTACCCCGCCGGCGGTCGTGCTCATGGCCGGCCTGCAGGGCGCGGGCAAGACCACCACCGTCGGCAAGCTGGCGCGGTTCCTGCGCGAGCGCAAGAAAAAGCGCGTCATGGTGGTCAGCTGCGACGTCTACCGCCCCGCCGCCATCGAGCAGTTGCGCACGCTGGCCGAGCAGGTCGAGGTCACCTTCTTCCCGTCGGAAGCCGGCCAGAACCCCGTCGATATTGCCCGCGCCGCCGTGGCCGCGGCTCGTCGCGAGGTCATGGACGTGCTGCTGGTCGATACCGCGGGCCGCCTGCACATCGACGAAGCCATGATGGACGAGATCAAGGCGCTGCACGGCGCCCTCGATCCCATCGAAACCCTGTTCGTCGTCGACTCGATGACCGGCCAGGACGCCGCCAACGTCGCCAAGGCGTTCGCGGATGCGCTTCCGCTCACCGGCGTGGTGCTGACCAAGACGGACGGCGACGCTCGCGGTGGTGCCGCGCTGTCGGTGCGCTACATCACCGGCCGTCCGATCAAGTTCCTGGGCGCCGGCGAGAAATCCGACGCACTCGAGCCGTTCCATCCGGATCGCCTGGCCCAGCGCATCCTCGGCATGGGCGACGTGCTGTCGCTGGTCGAGGAAGTCGAGCGCAAGGTCGATCAGGAGAAAGCCCAGAAGTTGGCCGAGAAGGTCATGAAGGGCAAGCGCTTCGATCTCAACGACATGCGCGACCAGCTCGAGCAGATGTCCAACATGGGCGGCCTGGCCGGCCTGATGGACAAGCTGCCGGGCATGGGCAACCTGCCCGACAGCGTCAAGTCCAAGGTCAACGACAACGAACTCAAGCGTATGGTGGCCATCATCGGCTCCATGACCAAGAAAGAACGCCGCCACCCCGATCTGCTCAACGGATCGCGCAAGGCGCGCGTGGCGCGTGGTTCCGGCACGCAGCCGGCCGACGTCAACCGCCTGCTGAAGCAGTTCATGCAGATGGAGAAGATGATGTCCAAGCTGTCCAAGGGTGGCAGCAAGGGCCTCATGCGCCAGATGCGCGGCGCCATGAAGGGCATGGGCGGTATGGGTGGCATGGGCGGCGGCATGCCGCCGATGCGCTGATCGCGCAAAGCCCTTCCCTTTTTCGTAACTTTCGTTAAAATGCCGGGTTTACCGCGCCCGCTTCTCGCGCGCGCTTTGCCGGCATACGGCACTCTGGAGCTCGTAATATGGTTAAGATTCGTCTTTCGCGCGGTGGCGCCAAGGGCCGTCCGTTTTATCACGTCGTCGTGACCGACCAGCGCAGCCCGCGCGACGGTCGCAACATCGAGCGTGTCGGCTATTACAACCCGGTCGCTTCGGGTGCCGACAAGCGCCTCGAGCTCGACGTCGCCAAGGTCCAGGCCTGGGTGGCCAAGGGTGCACAGCTGACCGACAAGGTCCGTGCGCTCGTTAAGGAAGCCGGCAAGCTGGCTGCCTGATGTCGCTGGAGTCCGGTAAGCGCGTCCGTCTCGGGCGCATTGTCGGGCTCTACGGCGTGCAGGGGCAGGTCAAGCTCGAAAGCTGGACCGACCCCCGCATCCAGATTTTCCGTTACCAGCCATGGCTGCTGACCGCGCCGGGCGTGGAAAAGGAGATCGACGGAATCCGCGGACGCGCGCAGGGCAAAGGCCTCGTGGCCACCCTGCCGGGTATCGAGGATCGCGACCAGGCGACAGCGCTCATCGGGTGTGAGATCACGGTCTCCCGCGATGCGCTGCCGCCTCCTGCTCCCGGCGAGTTCTACTGGACCGATCTCGAAGGCCTCGAGGTCGTCACCACGGAAAACGTCATGCTGGGTCGGGTCAACCATCTATTCGCCACCGGTGCCAACGATGTCATGGTGGTGAAGGAAGGCGAGAGGGAGCGGTTGATTCCATTCGTCCAGGGCCCCTACGTGCATTCGGTCGATTTCGACGCCGGGCGCATCGTGGTGGACTGGGACCCCGAGTTCTAGGCAACGACACCAGGTCATGCGCATCGATGTGGTCTCGTTGTTTCCCGACTTCATCCGCCAGTCGGCGGCGGTCGGGGTGGTCGGCAGGGCGCAGCAGCGCGAGTTATTACGGGTGGAAACCTGGAACCCTCGCGATTTCGCCCCCGACAGGCATCGCACCGTGGACGGTCGCCCCTTCGGCGGTGGACCTGGCATGGTCATGTTGATCGATCCCTTGCGGGCGGCGCTTGCCGCGGTTCGCGAGGCCGCACCGGAACCGGTGCATGTGATTTACCTCAGCCCGCAAGGTGCGCGGCTGACGCAGAAGAGGACCGAAGCGCTGGCGAGCCTGCCGCGAATCGCCCTGATCTGTGGACGTTACGAGGGCGTGGACGAACGCCTGCTGGAGCACGAGGTCGACGAGGAGCTCTCGATCGGCGATTATGTGCTGTCCGGTGGGGAGCTTGCCGCAGCAGTCGTCATCGATGCGGTGGGTCGTCTTCAGGAGGGTGCGTTGAACGACGCGCAATCCGCCCAGCAGGACTCCTTCTCGGATGGCCTGCTGGACTGCCCGCATTACACCCGTCCCGAGCATCACGATGCCTGGGGTGGCGTGCCGGAGGTGCTGCTTTCCGGCGATCACGCGGCTATTCGCCGCTGGCGTCGAAAACAGTCGCTGGGTCGTACCTGGCTGCGCCGGCCGGATCTGCTAACGCAGCGTGCGCTCGATGATGAATCGAGGGCATTGCTGGATGAATTCCGCCGTGAATACGCACGGCCAAACGGTGCGGCCGGAAACGACCGCCGTAATAAAAATTGACAGGTGTGCCATGAACAAACTCCTCCAACAGTTCGAAGCCGAGCAGATCACCCGCCAGCTGCCGGATTTCGGTCCTGGCGACACCGTGATCGTCAACGTCAAGGTGAAGGAAGGTAACCGCGAGCGCGTCCAGGCGTTCGAAGGTATCGTCATCGCCAAGCGCAGCCGCGGCCTGCACTCCGCTTTCACCGTGCGCAAGATCTCGCACGGCACCGGCGTCGAGCGCGTGTTCCAGTCGCACAGCCGTGCCATCGACTCGGTCGAAGTCAAGCGTAAGGGCAAGGTCCGCGGCGCCAAGCTGTACTACCTGCGCGGTCTGGAAGGCAAGGCTGCCCGCATCAAGGAAGACATCGCCGCCGCCGCTGCTGCGAAGGTCGCCAAGAAGGCTGCCGCCGCGTCCGCCGCCGCTGCCGCCGCCGAGTAATCGGCTGCCGCAAGGCGCAACAAAAAGCCCGCGAGCGATCGCGGGCTTTTTGCTTTGGTCGGTTGCACAGCGCCTTGCGTGTCTGGTGTACCTGCGTGTCCGGCGTAGGAGCGCACGATGTGCGCGACATGTTTTGGGGCCATGACATGAAGCTGGCGCGCCAGCCCGATGGTCTTCGCGAAAAGATGTCGCGCACATCGTGCGCTCCTACACCGGCATGTATTCTTCGGCGAGCACCTTGGCGGGTTCCTGCAAGAAGTTGCCCTGGACGAAGTCGACGCCGCAGGCGAACAGCAGCGACGTGCTGACGGCGTCTTCCACCCACTCGGCAATCGTCTGCTTGCCCGAGGCGTGGCCTTCCTTGCAGATTTCGGCGATTTTCTTCTGGTTTTCCGGGTGCTGCGGAAGGTCGGTCATGAAGTTGCGATCGATCTTCAGGTAATCGGCTTCGATGTGGCTGAGGATCTGGAACGAGTTGAGGCCCGAGCCGAACTGCTCGATGCCGAACTTGCCGCCGGCCTTGCGCCATCCCGAGACGAACTCCTGCGTGGGACGCAGGCTGGTCAGCACCTTCGATTCCGGCATCTCGATGACCAGGGTGCTCCGTCGCAGATGGGCGGCTTCCAGGCGACGGCAAAGCCAGGGCAGCAGGTCACGGTCTTCCAGTGACTGCTGGGTCATCTTCACGAAATACGTGGTGGTCATGCCGTCGTTCTCGCGGTGCATCAGCGCGTCGATGGCGTGGCCCAGCACCCAGCGGTCGATCGCCGGCAGCAGGCCGTTGCGCTCGGCCACCGCGAAGAAGTACGAAGGCAGCACGTCGCCCTTGGGGCCACGCATGCGGACCAGGATCTCGTAGAACTCGCCGGCGGCATCCTGCAGGCTGATGATCTGCTGGTGGTAGAGGCGCAGGCCGTCCTTGGACAGCGCGTCGCGGACGAGGTCGAGCCAGTATTGCTCTCGTTCCGCGTCCGCTTTCTCGCGGGCGCTCGGGTCGTGCAGCTCGACGCGGTTGCCACCCTGGTTCTGGGCGTTGCGCAGCGCCGCGCTGGCCTGGTGCAGCACGGTATCGCTGTTGGCGTTCTTCTCGGCGAGCAGGGTGCCGCCGATGGTGATCGTGACGGTCAGTGAGCGCGACCCGGCGTCGAAGATGTGTTCGGAAATAGCGGTGCGCAGCCGCTCGGTCAGCGCGGCGTGTTCCAGGTCGCCGCGCGGGGACAGCACCAGGCCCAACGTGTGGTCGCCCAGCACACCGGCCACGTCGTCCTCGTCGATGGACTCGGCGATACGCGCGGCGATGGCGGCCAGCAGCGGGTCGGCGTTGCCGATGCCGGCGCTGGTGACGATGTCCCTCCAGTTGTCGGGCTCGATCAGCAGCACGGCCTGGCCCTCGCGACCGGCCGCGGCGGCGGCCACGGCCTCGTCGACGTGCTCCAGCGTGCGCGCCCGGTTGAACAGGCCGGTGACCGGGTCGCGCTGCAACTGTGCGACCAGGGCGGCATCGACGATCTGCTGGCGGAAGACGATCTGCAGGCAGGTCTCGCCTTCGAACGTGGCGTGGGCGAACTCGACCAGGGAGGTGAATGTGCTGCCGTCGTCGCGGCGGGCCAGCAGTTCGACCGGGGGTGGCGACTTGTCGCCCTTGGACAGGCTGCGCAGCGTGGCCTTGAAGGCGTCGGCGTGGGTGCCGGCGATCAGGTCGAGGATGGGCAGGCCGAGGATGTCCTCCATCTCGGCAAAGCCGAAGGCTTCCAGGTAGGCCTGGTTGACGCGGACATGCATGCCCTCGTGCACATAGGCGATGGCGTCGCGCGAGGAATCCAGCAGCGAGTCGCAGCGGCGCTCCGTCTCGCGCAGGGAGGTTTCCAGGCGGCGCACCTGGCGGCGCGTGGAGAGGGATTCGAACTCGCGCTCGGTGATGGCCAGGATCTGGTCCGGGCGCCCGCGGGGGGCCACGCCCCGGCAGCCGGCGGCGATCAGCTCGGCCACGGCGTCGTCGCGCAGGGTGTCCACGATGGCGATCAGGGCGAGGTCGCGGCCGCTGGCATTCAACTGGCGCATGACCGCCGTGGGCTCGACGCCGGCGACGTCGGGATTCATCAGCACCAGATCGGGGACCAGCTCGTCGAGGGACGCCTGGATGCCCTCGGCGTCCGTCGCCCGGGCCGGCCTGACCGCCACGCCGCCATTGCGCAGCACGTTGATCAAAAGCTCGGCGTCTTCCACCGAGTCTTCGATGAAGAGGATCCTGATGACGTTGTCGTGTTTCATGCCGTTCCGGTTGCCGCTGGCCTACCCGACGAGCCCGTGCCCCGGCCCGCTCCCCCCGTGTCGCGGCCCGGCTTTTCAGGGCCGGGCAAGGGACATACTAGCGCGCGAAATCGGCAATAGGGCGCTTGGCGGGATCGCCCGGCAGTTCACGCACCAGTTTGGGAACGAGGTAGCCCGGCAGTCGCCCTCGCAGGCTGTCGATGAGGCGCAGGGCGCGCGCGTCGTCCACCTCGAAGTGGGTGGCGCCAGCCACCTTGTCGAGCTGGTGCAGGTAATAGGGCAGCACCCCGGCCGCGAACGAGCGCTCGCTCAGGCTGGCCAGCGCGTCGGCGTCGTCGTTCACACCGCGCAGCAGCACGGACTGGTTGAGCAGGGTGGCCCCCGCGTCGCGCAGGCGTCCGCATGCGGCATCCACGGCGTCGTCGAACTCGTTGGCGTGGTTGGCGTGCAGCACTACCACCTTCTGCAGGGGCAGGGCCCCCAGCCAGTCGGTGAACTCGGCGTCCACCCGCTCGGGCAGTACGACGGGCAGGCGGGTGTGGATGCGCAGCCGGATGACGTGGGGCAGGGCGGCCAGGCCACGGGTCAGCTCCGCGAGCTTGTGCGTGGCCAGCGACAGCGGATCGCCCCCGGACAGGATGATTTCACGGATGGAGCTATCCGCCCGGACGTGGGCGAGGGCGTCGCGCCACTGCGCGGCGGCGGCGATTTCCTCGCCATAGGGAAAGTGGCGGCGGAAGCAGTAGCGGCAGTTGACCGCGCAGCTGCCACTGGCGATCAGCAGCGCCCGGCCGTCGTACTTGTGCAGGAGGCCCTGCCCGGCCTTCGCCGCCATGTCGCCCACGGCGTCGACGGTGAAACCCTCGGCGGTGTCGTGCTCGGCGCGGCGGGGCAGCACCTGCAGCAGCAGGGGGTCGTTCGGATCTCCCGGACGCATGCGGGCCACGAAGCCGCGGGGCACGCGCAGGGGAAAGCCCGCATCGTCGGGCGGCAGGAGGTCCGGCCGGCCGGCGAGCCCCACCGCGGCGAGGAGTTCGCCCGCGTCGGTGATGGCTTCGCGCCATAGCTCGCGCCAGGCCCTGGCGGGCGGCGATAGGCGTGACATGGGGCTTGCGGTTATCATTGCGGACCTTGGGTCGGGCCTTGCAGCCCATCACAGACCCCATTTTAACCGCCCAGCGGGGCGGATATCACTCCGGAGCAGATACAGATGGGCATGCTTGGCCTCAACGACGTCAAAACGGGCAAGAAGATCATCCACAACGGCGATCCCTGGATCATCACCGAAGCGGACTTCGTCAAGCCGGGCAAGGGCCAGGCGTTCACCCGTATCCGCATCCGCAACCTCAAGGACGGCCGCACCACCGAGCAGACGCTGAAGTCCAGCGATTCCTACGAAGAGGCCGATGCCGTCGATACCGACGCCAGCTTCTCGTACGTCGAGGGCACCGGCAACGACCGCGAGTGGATCTTCATGCAGAGCGAGACCTACGACCAGCACCGTGCCAGCCTGGCCGCCATGGGCGACGCCTGGAAGTGGCTCAAGGGTGACGAGGAATGCGTCATCACCCTCTTCAACGGCAACATCATCGCCGTGCAGGCGCCGAAGTTCGTCGAACTGAAGATCGTCGAGACCGACCCCGGCGTCCGTGGCGACACCTCGGGCGGCGGTGGCAAGCCGGCCACGCTGGAAACCGGCGCCGTGGTCCGCGTGCCCCTGTTCGTCAACCAGGACGAAGTCATCAAGGTCGATACCCGCACCGGCGAGTACGACAGCCGCGTCAAGTAAGGCCGTCCATCCCCGTTCGGCCGATCGGCACGGTGGCCTCCAGGGCACCGTGCCGCTTTTGTTTCGAGGCTCCCGTTTCCCCATCGAGGCCCCCGCATGAGCAACAGCCCCATTGAGATCGACCTGCTGATCGAGGCGCGCTGGGTCGTGCCCGTCGAGCCCCACGCGGTGGTCCTGGACGACCACGCGGTGGCCGTGCACGGCGGCGAGATCCTCGCCATCCTGCCGGCGGACCAGGCTCGCGCTGCCTACGCGCCGAAAGAGCGCGTGATCCTCGACGAGCACGCGCTGATCCCCGGGCTGATCAATGCCCACACGCACAATCCCATGACGCTGCTGCGGGGCCTGGCGGACGACCTGCCGCTGATGACCTGGCTGCAGGAGCACATCTGGCCTGCCGAGGCCCGCGTGATGGGCCACGACTTCATCCGCGACGGGGTGGAGCTGGCGGTGGCGGAGATGATCCGTGGCGGCACCACCTGCGCCAACGAGAACTACTTCTTCCCCGATGTCATCGCGGCCACCTATCGCAAGATGGGCTTTCGCGCCGTCATCGGCCTGCCGGTGATCGACTTCCCCACGCCCTGGGCGAAGACCTCCGACGAATACTTCAGCCGCGCGCTGGAAGTGCACGACTCGCTCCAGGGCGAGCCGCTGCTGACCACGGCCTTCGTGCCGCACGCGCCGTACACCGTGTCCGACGAGAACTTCGAGCGCATCCGCGTGCTCTCCGATCAGCTCGACATTCCCGTGCACCTGCATACCCACGAGACTGCGCAGGAAGTGGAAGAGGCAGTGGCGAAGGACGGCATGCGTCCGTTCGCGCGCCTGCAGAAGCTCGGCATCGTCAACGAGCGCCTGCTCGCCGTGCACATGACCCAGCTCACCGATGGCGAAATCGCCGCCTGTGCCGCCGCCGGCGTGTCGGTGGCGCATTGCCCGGAATCCAACCTCAAGCTGGCTTCCGGCTTCTGTCCCGCCGAGAAGCTGCGCGCCGCCGGCGTCAACGTCTGCATCGGCACCGACGGCTGCGCCTCAAACAACGACCTGGACATGTTCAGCGAGATGCGCACGGCCGCCCTGCTGGCGAAGGCCGTGGCGCAGGATGCCGCCGCGTTCGACGCAGCTTATGCGCTGCGCGCCGCCACGCTCAACGGTGCGAAGGCCATCGGCCTGGGTGACCGCGTCGGTTCCATCGAGCCGGGCAAGCGCGCCGACTTCGCCGCCGTACGCCTGGACGCGCTCGAAACCCAGCCGCTGTACCACGTCGCGTCGCAGCTGGTGTATGCCGCCGGTCGGCACCAGGTCAGTGACGTGTGGATCGACGGCCAGCGCAAGCTGTCCGGCGGCGAGCTGGTCGATGTCGATGTCGCCGGCATCCGCGAGAAGGCACGCGGCTGGCGCCAGCGCATCGCCGCCGGCGACGATGCCACCGATGCGTGACCCGAACCCTCGTCATTTTCCTGCCGCCCAAGCGTGGCGCGCCCGCAGCGCCCCGGAGGCCTGAACCATGCAAACCCAGAACCCATCGAACGTCAGCCCGGACGAGATCGCCCGCTTCGAAAAGCTCGCCGCACGCTGGTGGGACCCGGACGGTGAATCGCGTCCGCTGCACGACCTGAACCCCGTGCGCGCCGCCTACGTGGGCGCGCGCGCCAACCTGCGCGGCGCGCGGGTGGTCGATGTCGGGTGCGGTGGCGGCCTGCTCAGCGAGGCACTGGCCCGTGCCGGCGCGCAGGTGACGGCGATCGACCTCGGTGCCAAGCTGATCGAGATCGCGAAGCTGCACCTGTTCGAGTCCAACCTGCAGGTGGACTACCGCGTGCAGTCGTCGGAGGCACTCGCCGCCGCCGAGCCGGCCTCGTTCGATGTCGTCTGCTGCATGGAAATGATCGAGCACGTGCCCGATCCGCTGGTGCTGATCCGCGACCTGGCCGCCATGCTCAAGCCGGGTGGCCAGTTGTTCCTTTCTACGCTCAACCGCACGCCGCTCGCGTTCGGTGCGGCCATCGTGGGTGCGGAATACCTCATGCGCCTGCTGCCGCGCGGCACGCACCACTACGCGCAGTTCCTCAAGCCCTCCGAGGTGGCCGGCATGCTGCGCCGTTTCGATCTTGAGATCGAAGACCTCCGCGGGCTCGCCTATAACCCGCTGACGCGCAATGCCGCGCTGTCGTCCAACACGTCGGTGAACTACGTGCTGGCGGCCCGGAAGGGCGCGTGAGCGTGCTGTCGTTCAAGCCGGAAGGCGTGTTCTTCGACCTCGACGGCACGCTGCTGGACAGCGCGCTCGACCTGCACGCCGCCGTGGTCGACCTCTGCGCCGAACAGGGGGCCATGCCCCCGGCCTATGACGCGGTACGACCGGTGGTGTCGCGCGGATCGCGCGCGATCATCGCGGCGGCCATGCCGGGGCTGGATGCGGAGGCGATCCTGGCGCTCGTCCCTCGCTACCTGGAGATATACGAAAGCGGCCTGGCCCGCCACACGGTGCCCTTCGAGGGTATCGAGTCGCTGCTGGCCGGCATCGAGACCGCCGGCATGCGTTGGGGCGTGGTGACCAACAAGCCCGGTTTCCTCACCGATGCGCTGCTGCCACGTGCGGTGCCGCACTGGAAGCCCGCCGCCGTGGTCTCCGGCGACACGTTGCCGGTCAAGAAGCCCGATCCGGCGCCCGTGGTGCATGCCTGCGCCCTGGCCGGCTGCGCGCCGTCCCGCTCCGTGTTCGTCGGCGACGATCGCCGCGATATCGCCGCCGGCGCCGCCGCAGGGTGCTACACCGTCGCCGTGCGCTGGGGCTACCTCGACGGCGGCGACCCGGACACCTGGGAGGCCGACAGGGTCGTCGATCGTGTAAGCGACCTCGCTGCGTTGCTGGGCGTAGGGGAGGCGGTGGCGTGAGCGACGGCGCAACCCAGAGCTACATCGACAAGTGGCTGGCGGTGCAGCCGCAACAACGCATCGCGCTGGGCTTCGTCGATCCGGCCGTGCGCGACGAGCACGTGGCCCTTGCCGCCTTCGAACAGGAACTGATCGCTTCGGCCTACGGTATCCGCGAGCCGCAGGTGGCCGCCGCCAAGCTGCAGTGGTGGGCGGAGGAACTGTCCGGCGCGGCAGCCAGTGGCGGCCGGCATCCGCTGACCAAGCAGCTGTTCGCCAGCGAGCGGGCACGCCGAGTCCCGGCGGCGCTGTGGCTCGCGCCGGTGCTGGCCGCCATGGCGCAGCTGGAGCAGGGCACCTCGTCCGATTTTGCCGCCCAGATCGCGGCGGCACGCGGGCTGCACGGCGCTCTGGCCGCGCTCGAAACCGCATGGTGGTTCGGCCCCGAGGCCTCCGCCGAAGCCGCGACCCGCGTGGCGACCTTGTCGCACCTGGTCTTCGCGCTGTCGCGGCTGGAACTGGACGCCGAGCGCGAACGTCTGCCCGTGCCCATGTCGCGACTGGCGCGTCACGGATTGTCGCGCGGCCAGTTGAAAACGGATGCGCCGGAGCGCCGCGACGCCATCCGCGCGCAGTTGCAGGAGCTGGCTGCTGGCCTGCGCGACGCACTGTCGCTGGATGCCCCGCTGAGCACGTTCCGTGGCCTGGAGGGCCGCACCGCGCTGGCCACCGCCCGTGGTGCCGCGCGGGCCCGCGAGCCGTTCACCGAGCTGCATCGGCGGCAGTCGCGCACGGGCCCGGCGACAGCCATCCGCGCCTGGCTGGCCGCACGTCACGCGGGACGATTGGGCTGAACACACCGTTTCCCGGCACTCACCATTGAGCCCACGCGCTGGGCCCCCATTTCGGCACGGTCAGGCCGGACAACCCGGTCCCCAGGATATCCACGATGTACATCCACGAGTCTCCCACCCGCCTGTTGCCCGACGTCGCGTCGCAGGACCATGCCCTCGCCCTCGGCACGCTCGACTGGGTGGGCATGGACGGCATGGAAATGCCGGTGGCGTTCGATGCCGGTGACGGTGACATCCGCTCCACGGGCGCCCGCGTGGGTGCCTTCGTCAACCTGGTCAAGGCCGAGGCCCGCGGCATCCACATGTCGCGGCTGTACCTGCTGGTCTCCGAGGCGCTGGGCGCCGGTCCGCTGACGATCGCCGGTGTCCGGGCGCTGCTGGAGGCCTTCCTCGCCTCGCACGAAGGGCTGTCCGACCATGCCCGCGTGACCATCGCTTTCGAGCACCTCGTGCGGCGGCCAGCCCTGCGCAGCGAGAACAGCGGCTGGCGCGCCTATCCGATCACCATCGAGGCGACGCTGAGCCAGGGTGCGTTCCGTCTGGAGATCACCACGGACGTGGTGTATTCCTCGACATGCCCAGCCTCCGCAGCCCTGTCCCGTCAGCTGATCCAGGACAACTTCGCCAGCACGTTCTCGTCCGGCCAGCCGCTGGACCGCGACACCGTGCTCGCCTGGCTAGGCACGGAAAAAGGTGTGCTGGCCACGCCACATGCGCAGCGCAGCACGGCCACCCTCCGCCTGTGCCCCGCCGGTGAGGGCGTGTTCCCGCTGATCCGCCTCATCGACCAGGTCGAGCATGCGCTGGGTACGCCCGTGCAGACGGCGGTCAAGCGCGCCGACGAACAGGCCTTCGCCCTGGCCAACGGCCAGAACCTGATGTTCTGCGAAGATGCCGCCCGCCGCATCCAGAAGACCCTGGAAGCCGCCCCCGACGTGGCCGACTTCCACATCCGCGTCGCCCACCACGAAAGCCTGCACCCCCACGACGCCGTCGCGTTCGCCCGCAAGGCGCGGTAAGGCGCCCTTGCGGCGCCGCAGCTCCCTTCAGCGAATCCCCGGCAGCAACAACGGATCGAGCCGTGTGCCGAACCAGTTGAAGCCCCAGTGCACGTGCGGCCCGGTGGCGCGTCCCGTCTTGCCGGCCGCGCCGATCACCTGGCCCTGCTTCACGTGCTCGCCCACGGTCACGTCGATGCGCGACAGGTGCAGGAAGTTGGACGACAGTCCGAAGCCATGGTCGAGCAGCACCGTGCCGCCCGTGAGGTACAGGTCGGGCTTGGCGAAGGTGATGACGCCATCGGCCGGTGCCTTCACCGGCGTGCCCTCGGGAACGGCGATATCCATACCCGAATGCGGGGCCTTGGGATCGCCGTTGTAGATACGCTGGTTGCCGAAGCGGCCACTGATCCTTCCCTTCACAGGCCAGATGAACCCGTGGGTGAAGTCTTCGCGGGTGTCGTCGCGGTTGCGTGCGGCGACCACCTCGGCCTGCTCGCGCTCGATCCGTGCGGCGATCTCCGGCGGCGGATTCACGGTGGTCGGCGGCACGCCCTCCACGCGCTCGATCGGCCAGTCGCGCGGGGTGACACCGACCTGGCGCTTCGTCCCGTCCACGACCACGACCAGCGGGCCCTTCTCGTCGCGCCCGGCACCGAACACGAACACGCCGTCGTCGCCCACGTGCACCGGTTTGCCGGCAACGGTGACCCGCGCGCCCGGGGGTGCGTGGGCGATCACCAGGCCGCCCTGCGACACGCTGACGGGCAGGTCGGGAACGGCGGCCGATGCCGCCGCGACCGAGAACAGGGCGAGCGCCGTGCTTACGATCCTTCTCATCGGTCGAACGTCAGGCGCTGGCCACGGACAGTGCCATCGACGGTCTTGCCGTCCCACACGCGCTGGCCGTTGACGAAGGTCGAGACGATGCTGCTGGAGAACGTCTCGCCTTCGAACGGCGACCAGCCGCACTTGGAGAGGACTTCTTCGCGGGTAACCGTGTGCGGTTTGTTCGGGTCGACAAGGACCAGGTCGGCCGCGTAGCCCTCGCGCAGGAAGCCGCGGTTCTCCACGTCGAACAGTTTGGCAGGGGCGTGGCATACGGCCTCGACCACGCGCTCAAGGGTCAGTTTGCCTTCGGTCACGCGCTGGAGCGCCGCCTGCAGGGCGAACTGGACCAGCGGCAGGCCGGACGGCGCCTTGTCGTACTTCTGTTCCTTTTCTTCCAGCAGGTGCGGGGCGTGGTCGGTGGCGAGCACGTCCAGGCGGCCTTCGGCCAACGCCTCGATGATGGCCTCGCGGTCGGACTCGTCCTTGATCGCCGGGTTGCACTTGATGAACGAGCCCTTTGCCTCGTAGTCGGCCCTGCCGCCGAAATGCAGGAAGTGCACGCAGGTTTCCGCGGTGATCCGCTTGCCTTCGATCGGGCCGGGCTCGAACAGGGCCAACTCGTCGGCGGTGGAGATATGCAGCACGTGCAGGCGGGTGTTGTGCTTCTTCGCGAGCGAGATGGCCAGCCGGGTGGACTTGATGCACGCCTCGCGCGAGCGGATGTGCGGGTGCTCCCACATCGGGATGTCGTCGCCGTACTTCTCATGGGCCTTGGCGAGGTTCACGTCGATCATCGGCGTGTCCTCGCAGTGGGTGATGATCGGCGTGGGCGCGTCGCGGAAGATGTGATCGAGGGTTTCCGGGTTGTCGACCAGCATGTTGCCGGTGGATGCGCCCATGAACACCTTGATGCCCGGCGCGGCCTTGGGGTCCAGCGCGCGGATGGCCTCGAGGTTGTCGTTGCTCGCCCCCATGTAGAAGGCGTAATTGACGACCGACGATTTGGCGGCCAGGTCGTATTTGTGTTCCAGGGAGTCGCGATCCAGCGCGGGCGGCTTGGTGTTGGGCATTTCCATGAAACTGGTGATGCCGCCGGCGGCACAGGCGCGCGATTCACTGGCCAGGTCGGCTTTCTGGGTGAGCCCCGGCTCGCGGAAGTGCACCTGGTCGTCGATCATGCCGGGCAGCAGCCAAAGGCCGGTGGCGTCGATGACCTGTTCGTCACGCTCCGTTGCCAGGTCCTGCGCAATGGTCGCGATTTTTCCGCCACGTACGCGCACGTCGGCCTTGAACCGGCGGCCTTCGTTGATCAGTTCGGCGTTCTTGATGAGCCAGGCATCAGTCATGGGTATGCACTCCTTGGGCGCCGCAGCGGCGCAGGACGAATTGTTCGGGGACGGGGTCGTGGCCGCCTTCACACAGCGGCTGGCAGCGCAGGATGCGCCATAGTCCCAGGATCGAGCCGCGCAGTGGCCCGAACCGGGCGATGGCGACGCGGGTGTAATCGGAACAGGATGGATGGAAGCGGCATCGGGCCCCGAGGAGGGGACTGAGCCACCGTTTGTAGAAGGAAAGCAGTATCAGGAGAAGGCGGGTCACAATCAGTCCGGTGCCTACCGGCGTAAGCCAGAGCACAGTATCCCAGAAGAGAGGTTGCTGGGGTAACGCATCTGGGCTATAACACCCCGCCGCCACGGCCACCGAGGTGAAGGATATGGCGAAAAACGCTAGCAGTTCCGCAGCCGCCAAGGGCGCCGCCAAGAAGGGCGGGTCAGGCGATGTGACGTCGGCCAGGACGCCGGCCAGCAAGACGGTGGCCAAGGCCGCAACGAAGACGACCGCGCCCGCGGCAAAGAAGGCTGTGCCCGCGCCGGCCGCGAAGCCCGTGGGCAAGCCGGCGGCGCCCACCGCCAAGGCCGCGGCGAGCAAGGGCGCTCCTGCCAAGGCCGCCACCGCGAAGGCCCCGGCCAAGGCGGCAGCCAACAAGGCGGCATCCACCCACGCTGCCGTCGGCAAGCCCGCCGCCGGCAAGTCGGCTCCGGCCGCTGCCAAGGCGCCGTCGAAGCCGACCGCTGCCGCCGCCAAACCGGCCGTCACGGCGGCCGCGACGAAATCCAGGGCGCCGGCCAAGGCCGGGCCCGCACCCGCTTCCCCGCCGGCGGCGAAACCCTCCGCCCCGGTCCATGACGCACCGACGCCAGTGAAGGGCAGGACCGCCTCCGCGGTCGGCAGCGCCACCTCATCCAGTAACGAGAAGTCCACGCACCCCAGCATGAACAGCACCGCTCCCCAATCCCCCGACAATGGCATCACTCGCGAGGACGGCCGTTACGCACTGCCGGCTTCGACTCTCATCGACCTGCCCAAGGGCTACAAGCCCGGCCCGGACGAGGAGTACATGAATCCTCGTCACCTGGCTTATTTCCGCAACAAGCTGAAGGACTGGCGCGACCAGCTGGTCGAAGAATCCCGCCAGACCATGGACAACCTCCGTGAGGAAGTCCGCGACGTGGGCGACGAGGCCGAGCGCGCCACGCGTGAAACCGAGAACTCGCTCGAACTGCGCACTCGCGACCGCTATCGCAAGCTCATCTCCAAGATCGACAAGGCCCTGCGCCGGATCGAGGAAGGCCGTTACGGTTTCTGCGAAGAGACCGACGAGGAAATCGGCGTGGAGCGTCTCGACGCCCGCCCGATCGCCACGCTCACCCTCGATGCGCAGGAGCGCCGCGAGCACCTGCAGAAGCAGATGGGCGACTGACCGTCACCCGTTCCGCTTCGGCATGAAAGAGCCCGCGAGCGATCGCGGGTTTTTTTTATGTCACTCAGCCATAGGCTGCACCTGCTGGCGCACCGCCTCCAGCAACAGCGTGGCCAGGCGGCTCGCCGGAGCCTCGGAGTGGGCCTGCGCGCGATACAGCACGAGTGAAATCTTCGGCAGTGCCGGCAGCGACAGCACGGCGCGGTCGAGCGCGCGCACATGCGAGGGTAGCCCGAATGGCGTGCGCACCGTGAGGCCGAGGCCTGCCGACGTGGCGGCCCACAACGCGGCCAGGCTGGCACTGCCGAAGGCCCGGCGCCAGGGCAGGCCGGCACGGTCGAGCGCGGTGATGACGATCTCGCGCAACGGGCACGGCGCGTCGAGCATGATCAGCGGTAACGGCTCTTTGCTCTTGGGTCGACGCGGGCCGGAGCCACCGTGCTCGCGTTCCGTCCACCAGGGGGCATCGACCCGCTCAGCCGCCGTCGGGCCGATCCATAACAAGGGGAGCCGCGCCACGCGCTCGGCGTACGGAGATAGGGGCTGGTCGCCCGCGTCCCACGCCAGCGCCAGGTCGAGCTGCCCCAGTTCGAGGCGCTCGCGCAACTCGCCGCTGCGCGCCACGCAGGCCTCGATGCGCACCTTGGGGTGCGCGCGCGCGAAGCGCCCCAGCACGGCCGGCAGCAATGTCTCGCCGAAGTCTTCCTGCAAGCCCAGCCGCACCCAGCCCTGCAAGTCGGCGCCGCGCATGGCGGCGCCGGCTTCGTCGTTGAGTTCAAGCATGCGGTGCGCGTAGGCCAGTAGTGTCTCGCCAGCGTCTGTCAGTGCCAGGCCACGCCCCTTCTTGCGGAACAGCACCGTGCCGGCCTGCGACTCCAGCTTCTTCAGCTGCGCGCTCACGGCAGAGGTCGAACGCCCCAGCCTGTCGGCCGCGCGCGCGTAGCTGCCAAGGGCGATGCCGGTGGAGAACGTGCGCAGCACATCGAGATCGAGCATCACCTGGCCCGTAGGCAGCGTCATGTTTATCGTCCTGTTTTTCAGGACTAATATCGCATTATTTTCTGATTTTCAAAACCTTCGAAGCGGCGGAGACTGCGTCGCATCATGACCTTATCGACGTGTTCTTCGACGTACCCACCGCGCCATCGCTGGAAGGTGCTGGCCGCTGGGGTGGCCGCCAACGCAGCGTTTTCCGTGGCCTTCAGCGGCATTCCCATGACAGCGGTGCTCATGCGCACCGGCTACCGGCTCGACAACGCCACCCTCGGCCTGGTGCTCGGCCTCATGGGCCTGGGTATCGCGGTGAGCGAACTGCCGTGGGGCCTGTTGACCGACCTCTGGGGAGACAGGCCCGTGCTGCTGACCGGCCTGGGCAGTACCGCGCTCGCACTCGTGGCGATGGCGCTCTGGGCCGCGCCGACTGCGCGGCACATCCCCGGCCTCGGCGTCCTGGGGGCGGGGCTGTTGCTGGTCGGCCTGCTGGGCGGCAGCGTGAACGGTGCGAGCGGCCGTGCGGTGATGACCTGGTTCGACGCCAGCGAGCGCGGGCTTGCGATGAGCATCCGCCAGACCGCCGTGCCGCTGGGCGGTGGCATCGGCGCGCTGGTGCTGCCGTATGTGGCGCTGCACTTCAGCTTTGCCGCGCTCTACGGCCTGCTGGCCGTGCTGTGCGGGCTGGGCGCGGTGATGAGCTGGGCCTGGGTGCATGAGCCGGGCATCAAAGCGAGCGTGGCCGACGCAGTCCTCTCGTCTAACGCATCAAAAAAAGGCCCGCTGCGAGATGCGCGCGTGTGGCGCATCGTGCTGGGCATCGGCGGCCTCTGTGCGCCACAGTTCGCCGTGCTGTCCTTCGGCACCGTCTTTCTGCACGACTTCGGTCATGCAGGCCTTGCGACGGTCACTGCCACCATGGTGTTCACGCAGGTCGGCGCGATGGTGATGCGCGTGTGGAGCGGCCGTTGGACCGACCGTCATCGCAACCGACCCGCCTACTTGCGGGCCTGCAGCGCACTCAGCGTGCTGCTGTTCGCGGGACTTGCGGTGCTGGTGATGGCCGCGGGCACGCATGCCGCCGACTCGGGGGCGCTGCGCGTCGCACTGGTTGTATTGCTGGGTTTGAGCGGTGTTTGCGTCTCGGCATGGCACGGCGTCGCCTACACGGAGCTCGCCACGCTGGCCGGTGCGGCGCGTGCGGGCACCGCCTTGGGCATGGCGAACACCAGCGTGTTCCTGGTGTGCTTTGTCACGCCTTTCTCGATCCCCTACCTGCTCGCGTATCAGGGCTGGCCGATGGTGTGGCTCGCCGCAAGCGCCTGTGCGCTGGTAGCGATGCCATTGCTGGTGCCGCGTGCCGAACGCCTTCCCGCGCATGCGTGAGAGGAACCGTTTTTACGTCTCCAGCGCCTGGGCGGCCTGGGCCTTGAGCTTCACCAGCATGGCCGCCAGGCCGTTGGAGCGGGTGGGCGAAAGGTGCTTGGCCAGGCCGATGTCCTGGATGAAGGTGGGCTCGGTCTCCACGATCTCCCGCGCGGAACGGTCGGAATACACGCGCAGCACCAGCGCGATCAGCCCCGACACGATGGCGGAATCGCTGGCGGCGTCGAAGTGCATGCGTGAGGCGTCACCCGACGGAATCAGCCAGACCATGGACTGGCAGCCATGCACGCGGTGCGCTTCCGTCTTCCACTCATCGGGAAACGCGGCCAACTGTCGGCCGAGGTCGATGAGGTACTGGTAACGTTCCGTCCAGTCGCTGAAGAACGCGAATTCCTCCGCGATGGCGGTCTGGGCCTCCGAGGCCGTGGCTTCGATAGGCGTGCTCATGCCTTCACCACGCTCCAGCGCGTGCCCTGTGCGCTGTCCTCGATGGCGATGCCCAGCGCCTTGAGCTGGTCGCGGATGGCATCCGATCGCGCAAAATCCTTCGCCGCTCGTGCGGCCCGGCGCTCTTCCAGCAGGGCCTCGACGGCCGCTTCGTCCACGGCATCGCCCGGGTTGCCCTGGCGGAACCAGGCTTCCGGATCGTCCTGGAGCAGGCCGAGCAGGGCTGCGCCGCCGAGCAGGGCCGCCTTGGCCGGGCCTCGCTCCGCGCCGCTGGCGCGCCGCGCCGTGTCCACCAGCTGGGATATCTCGGCCAGGGCCTGCGGCGTGTTGAGGTCGTCGCACAGTGCCGCCTCGACGGTGGCTGGCACCACCGGCGCCCCGGCATCCACGTCGGCCATGTCGCGCAGCGCGCCATACCAGCCGTCCAGCGTGCGCACCGACTGCGTCAGCGCGCTGTCGGACCAGTCGAGCGGCTGGCGGTAATGGCCGCGCAGCAGCATCAGGCGGAGGGCCTCGCCGGGGTGCCGCGCCAGCAGCTCGTGCAGCTGCAGGACATTGCCGATCGACTTGGACATCTTCCGGCCGTCGAACGTCAGCATGCCGTTGTGCAGCCAGTAGCGGGCGAACGTCTTGCCCCCGTGGGCGCAGACGCTCTGGGCGATCTCGTTCTCATGGTGGGGGAAGGTGAGATCCACGCCACCGGCATGGATGTCGATGGTCTCGCCCAGGTGCGCCTCGCTCATGGCCGAGCACTCGATATGCCAACCGGGACGGCCACGACCCCAGGGGCTGTCCCAGCCGGGCAGGGAGGCATCGGACGGCTTCCACAGCACGAAGTCGCCGGGGCTCTTCTTGTACGGGGCCACCTCGACCCGGGCGCCCGCGATCAGGTCGTCCGGATCGCGACCGGAGAGCGCGCCGTACTCGGCATACGATTCCACATGAAAGAGCACATGGCCTTCGGCGGCGTAGGCGTGCCCGGACGCGACCAGTCGCTCGATCATCCCGACGATCTGCGGGATGTGGTCCGTGGCGTGGGGCTCGACATCCGGCGGCGCCACGCCCAGGCGGGCCATGTCCTGACGGAAGGCCTCGGTGTAACGCGCGGTGATCTGGCCGATGGGCACGCCCGCCGCACCCGCGGCGGCATTGATCTTGTCGTCCACATCGGTGATGTTCCGCGCGTAGACCAGCGTCGGATAATGGCGGCGGATCAACCGCGCCAGGACGTCGAACACCACCGGCGGACGGGCATTGCCGATGTGGATGTAGTTGTAGACGGTGGGCCCGCAGACATACATGGTCACCCGGTCCGGGTCCAGCGGGATGAACGCTTCCGTGCGGCGCGTCAGGGTGTTGTAGAGCGAGATCGGCATGCGGGAATCCATGAACGTGCGCGGTGGGTGACCGGCCGTGAATACTAGCAAGGCCAGCGCCCGGGCGGGCGCACGCACGATGGCGCGTTCGGTTGACATCAAATGTGACGACGTGGGCCGGGAGTTCTAAGCGTGGATTCAGCGTTAACTTGTTGAAATACACATCAGTAGGCGCGCCTGTGCGCCTGGCTGGAGGTTTTCCTACATGTCTCGCCTGCTTATCCCTGCGCTTATCCTCGCCGTTTTCGCCTCTGGCGTCAGCGCCCAGGACGGGCGGTATGCGCCTCCGCCCCCACCGGGTCCGGTCGGCCCGGACGACAACACCCATTTCGGTTGGGCCGATGTCCTGCGTGTGGACCCGGTCTACGGCGTCGCGCGGGTCGAAACGCCGCGCCAGGAGTGCTACGACCAGCCGGTCGTGCGTCGCGAGTCCAGCGGCAACAGCACCGCCGGCACCATCCTGGGCGCCGTGGTCGGTGGCGTGCTGGGCAATACCGTCGGCCATGGTGATGGCCGTAAGGCCGCCACGGTCGTCGGCGCGGTCGCCGGCGGCGCGGTCGGCAACGGCATCGCCCGCAATGGCGATCGCACCTACGAAGGCACGGAAACCCGCTGCCGCGACGTCAGCTCGGTCTCGGAGCAGCGTCGCATCGCGGGCTACGATGTCGAGTACCGCTACCGGGGCGAGGTCTACGTCTCGCGCCTGAACTACGACCCGGGCGAGCGCCTACGGGTACGGGTGAGCGTGGCGCCGGCGGACTGACCGGCTTCGGGCACGGTAGCGACGAAAAGGCCACGAGCGATCGTGGCCTTTTCGTTGGCACCATGTGCCTGTTTCCGCCTTCCGCGCCTTCCGCGCCATTCGTAACCACGTAGGAGCGCACGATGTGCGCGAAAAGCCAACAAAGCGGTGAAGCGGTGAAGCGGTACCGCTCGAGCAAGAGCCGGCGGGTAGCCCCCTCGGGGCCACGCCTACGGCGACCCGTCAAGGAAGGGCCGCTCTGCGGCCGTTTATCTATTGCCCTTCGGGCCGGGTCGGGCTTCGAACGGAGGTTTCCGATTCGACATCCTGTCTCAGCGGAAACGGCCGGCCGTCCTGGCCGGCCCCCTTCGGGCTTTTTCCGTTCGAATCCCTCGCCTGCGGCTACCGGCCCCGAGGGGGCTACCC